>NZ_CP110111.1:315000-630000 GCF_025960285.1 Sphingomonas sp. R1
GGTGGAATCAGGCATTTGTTTGGCCTCCGAGGTTCAGGCGACGGGCTGGCCCGGGGTGATGCCGGGATCGATGCTGGGCGTGGTCTCCGGTGCGGGCACGTCGATGTCGGGACCAGGCGGGTTGATCTCCGGCGGCGGGCCGCCCGGCTGGCCGGGGGTTGGCGCAGGGGCTTCAGCGGGCGGGGTGGTAGGCTGGATGGGGGGCTCTACCGGCATGAAAATTCTCCTGTTCGTTTCAGCCCCAACGCGCCGGGACACAGGAATGTTGCTTCGTGCTTGCCCCGAACCCCATGACTGCTATAGAGCCCGCCGACCGGCGGTGTCCCCTGCGGGCGTGGCGGAACTGGTAGACGCGCTGGATTTAGGTTCCAGTATCGAAAGATGTGGGGGTTCGACTCCCTTCGCCCGCACCAGTCCTCGCGGCTGATGTGTGGTACACCGCAATTCCGAATTCTTTTAGAAAGCGTGAGAATGCAGACTGTCGAGACGTTGAACGAGGGCCTGAAGCGCGCCTTCACGCTGAAGATCACCGCCCAGGAAATCGACTCGAAGGTCGATGCCGAAGTGAAGCGGGTCGCGCCGCAGATTCGCATGCCCGGCTTTCGCCCCGGCAAGGTGCCGGTCAACCTGGTCCGCAAGATGCACGGCGAGGCGCTGGCGCAGGACGCGCTGAACAGCTCGATCCAGGACGGTATCCAGCAGCTGATCGCCGATCACAAGCTGCGCCCGGCGATGCAGCCGTCGGTCAGCCTCGAGGGCGACTATGCCCCGGGCGGCGACGCGGAAGTGAAGGTCGAGCTGGAAGTGCTCCCCGACGTTCCGACGCCCTCGATCGACGGCCTGAAGCTCGAGCGCCTGACCGTGCCGGTCAAGGACGAGGAAGTGCAGGAGCAGCTCCAGCAGCTCGCCAACCAGCAGAAGCGCTTCGACGACGCCGCCGAGGGTCATGCCGCGACCACGGGTGACCAGGTCGTCATGGATTTCGCCGGCAAGGTCGACGGCGTTGCCTTTGAGGGCGGCACCGGCGAGGGCATGGCCGTCGAGCTTGGCTCGGGCCGTCTGATCCCGGGCTTCGAGGAGCAGCTCGAAGGCGTGAAGGTCGGCGACGAGAAGCAGCTCAACGTCACCTTCCCGGAAGATTACGGCGCCAAGGATCTGGCCGGCAAGGCTGCGACCTTCGACGTCAAGATCACCGCGGTGCAGACCGCCGGCGAGACCAAGATCGACGACGACATGGCGAAGGCGTTCGGCCTCCAGGACCTGGAGCAGCTGACCGGCCTGCTGAAGGGCCAGATCGAGCAGCAGCTCAATGGCCTGACCCGCACCCACATGAAGCGCAAGCTGCTCGACCAGCTCGCCGCCGGCCACGACTTCCCGGTCCCGCCGTCGATGGTGGAAGCTGAGTTCGACCAGATCTGGCACCAGCTCGTCCACGAGACCGAGCATGAGGAAGATCCCGCCGCGGCCCTGGCCGAGCTGGAAGGCGAGCGCGACGAATATCGTGCGATCGCCGAGCGCCGCGTGCGCCTCGGCCTGCTGCTTAGCGAGATCGGCACCGCCAACGGCGTCGAAGTGACCGCGCAGGAAATGAACCGCCTGATCGCGCAGGCCGCGCAGCAGTACGGCCCGCAGGATCGCCAGCGTTTCATCCAGTATGTCCAGCAGGAGCCGATGGCGGCTGCCCAGCTGCGCGCGCCGCTGTTCGAGGACAAGGTTGTCGACTTCCTGTTCGATAAGGCCGAGATCACCGACCGCGAAGTGACCAAGGAAGAGCTGGAAGCCGCGATCGAGAGCGAGGACGGTTTCGCATCGGGCACCCATGTCCACGATCACGACAACCACAAGCCGAAGAAGGCGAAAAAGGCCGAAGCTTCGGACGAGGCTGGCGAAGAGAAGCCTGCCAAGAAGCCGGCAGCCAAGAAGGCCAAGGCGGAAGACGCCGAGCCGGCCGCCGAAGGCGACGCTGAGGCGGTGAAGAAGCCGGCCAAGAAGGCGGCTGCCAAGGTCGAGGGCGAAGGCGAGGAAGCCGCCCCGAAGCCGAAAAAGGCAGCGGCCAAGAAGAAGGCCGACGCCGAGTGATTTGAAGGGGCCGGAACGAAAGTTCCGGCCCTTCTGCTATCTGTGCCCCTCCCGCGGGCGGGAGGGGTGCTGGCGTCGAGGACTTGGCCTGTTCGCGCTTAGCGCAGCGCCACCACCAGCGTGGTGATTGATCTGGGCCCGGCGAGCGGCACGACCGACCCGCTGGCTGCAGTATGCGTGGCGTCGGTGACGATCCGCTGCACCACCTTCGCCCCCGACACCCCGATCGTCAGCCGGCGCGGGACCACGCCGGCATTCACATGGACCAGCACCAGCTGCTTGCCGTCCGGAGACACCGCGCCAACCGTGTCTTCGTCATCCACCGGCACCAGCCGATAGCCGGGCCGAATGTACCGGCTGAACTGCGCCATTGCCCAATATTTACGCGTGATATGGATCGGATGCTCGGCGTCGCTCGCGGGAGTATAGGCCATCTTGACCAGCCCCCAGTTGCCGCCGCCGCTCTGGCCGTCGCCGGCCGCGGTCGTCTGACGCTCCACCGCCTGCCAGAATACCCAGGCGACGGGCTCCAGCCGCTTGAGATCGTGCACGACATGTTCGGCAAAGACGAGCGGGGAGGCGATGCCGCCGAAATTCTCCGGATCCTTGTCGAGCGGGGTGTCGTTCTCGCTCATCCAAAGTCGGATGCCATGCGCCCGGGCGATGTCGCGCACCGCCGTCTGATGCAGGGTGCCATAGCTGTGGACATTGAGCTGGCCGATCCGCGCGCGCGTCTCCGGCGGATAGCCCTCCCAGTCCCGGACGAAGAGGTGCGAATTTGTCTCGTCCGGCGCAGCGATCCCCGTTTTCAGGCCACGGGCCTTGAGCGCGCGATCGGCGGCATCGATCATCTTCGCCTGGCGCTCCGGGCTCCAATGGGCGCCTTCCTGGGTGTTGGCGGCGAACCAGTAATCGGTGTTGGGTTCGTTCACCGGGGAGAGCGTGCGGAAGGTGATTCGGTGCGCCTTCTGGAGCTTGTCGACCACGGTCGCCAAATAGTCGGCGAAGCGCGCCTCCTGGCCGGGGCGAAGATTGTCGTCGGTGCCTTTCTCGGCGCCCGAGACGCGGCCGCTGACGGTCATGAACCATGGCGGCGAATTGGAGAAGGCCTCGAAGATCGGCGCCTTCACCCGGCGGCGGATCGCGTCCAGCCACCAGCGCTGGTTGGCGTCGGCGGACCAGTTCCACATCGCCGGGTCCGCCGGGTTCCACCAGTCGTTGCCCAACATGCCTGCCGGGCGACGCCAGAAGCCGGGGACGTCGGCGCCGGGGCGCAGATAGGGCTTGGTCTCCGGCGCGTCGCCGCCGCCGATATTGTAGCGCGCGATCGTCCACCCCAGCCCTTCCGGCCCGTAGAACAGGTCGGCGAGCTTCTCGCGCACCGGATCGGGATAGCCGCCGGTAACGTGCGCGAACCAGGCGAGCGCGGTGCCCCATCCTTCGAACGGCGGCCCCGGGCGCTGCAGATCGGGCCGCAATGTCAACGACACCGCGGGCTCCGGGGCTGGCGCTGGAACCGGCACCTGCGCCAGTGCGGCAGGGGAGGCCGCCAAAAGCAGCGACACGGTGAGCGCGCGGATCATGCCGCGGTCACGCGATAGAGGCTGGCGCCGTGCGACGGCAGCGTCCGGGCGAGCCTGAGGGGGCCCGGTCCCTCGTCCTTGCCCTCCCACAGATCGCGCACCTTCACCGTGCCGGAGAGCCCCAGCAGGCGCAGGTCAAAGCTCGCCTCGGCGGGTTTGTCGCCGGTGTTGAACAGCGCGACATACTGGCCGCCGTTCGCGGCGCGCGCCGTCCAGACGCGGCGATCGTCGGCGATGAACCAGGGACGGTTGTCGCTGCTCGCCTGGTTCACGGCCAGCACCTCGCGATTGGTCAGCAGCGCACGGGTGTGGGCATCGAGATGCCGCAAGTCTCCCCCCATGATCAACGGCGAGCGGGCGATGGACCAGAGCGTCATCAGCGTGCGCTGCTCGTCGCGGGTGAACCGGGTATCGCGCTGGCCGAGCGCGAGGCGCCCGAGCGGCAGCATGTCGGCATCGGGCCAGGCGCCGGGTCGGGCGTACGGGCTCCAGTTCTCCAGCCGGGTGAACTGCGCCTCCAGCATCTTCCACTCGTCCCAAAAGTCGTCGGAAATGCGCCACATCTGTGCATGCTGGGCTACATGGTCGGCCCGGGGGACCGGTGTTTCGCCGGGGGAAAGGCTCAGCAGGATTGGGCGGCGGGTCGCGCGGATCGCCTTCGTAGCGGCTTCGATCTCGGGCGCATGGGCGTCATAGGGGCGGCTCATGTCGTCCATCTTGACGAAGTCGACGCCCCAGGAGGCGAGCAGTGCGAAGACGCTGTCATAATAGGCCTGCGCGCCGGGTTTGCGCATGTCTACGCCGAACATGTCGGGGTTCCACGGGCAAGTACTGGACGTGTCGGCGATATCGGCGGCGCGGATGCCGGGGGCGCCGAGCACCGGCAGGTTCCGCTCGACGGCAAGGCGCGGGATGCCCCGCATCAGATGCACGCCAAAGCGCAGGCCCATCGCATGCACCTTGGCGGCGATGGGGCCGAAACCCTGGCCGTTCGTGGCGGACGGGAAGCGGTTGGGCGCCGGCAGCAGCCGGCCGTGCGCGTCCAGCGTCGGCACCGGCTTGGCGTTGTAGGTGTAGCTGCTCGCTTCCGGTTCGTACCACTGGATGTCGATCGTGAAGATGTCATAGCCGAAGGGCAGCAGCTCACGCGCCTGGATCGCGGCGGTCTCCAGCGCCTGCGCCTCGGTGATGGTGGTGGCGAAGCTGTTCCAGCTGTTCCAGCCCATCGGCGGGGTCGGCGCGAGCGACGAAGACGCGGCGCCCGGTCGACCGGCTGCCGATACCGGGCCCGTCATCGCCAGCCCGCCAAGCGTTGCGCCACCCTGCAGCACCCTGCGTCGATCGATCTGCGGCCCGCTTCGCGTGCGCTTCGTCATGTCGCTCTCCCTCTATTGTCTGACTAAACAGCCAGGAGGGGGGCGTCAACGTTGCCCGATCAGGGTTTCAGGGAGAGTTCCGTGTCGGCAAGAGCCTGCAGGATCAGCGTGATACAGGCCGCCTTTGCCGCCGCCGCATCGCCATTGGTGATGGCGGAGAAAAGCTCGCGATGCAGCGGGATGGAGTCGCGCAGCTGCTTCGCCTTGCGGGCCTTGAACAGAGCGGTCGCGCGCACCGCGCTGCCGATGCTGCCGGACAGGCTGACCAGCAGATCGTTGCCGGTCGCTTCGAGCAAGACATTGTGGAACTGCTGGTCGGCCGCCTGGCCCTCGGCGGTCGCCAAGCCCATCTCTTCCATGATCTCGAGCGCATGCCCCATCCGGCCGATGTGGCGGGTCGTTCGGTTCGTTGCCGCCAGTTCGGCCGCCGCAGGCTCGACGATCATGCGAAGCTGGTAAAGGTTTTCGACGAAGGCGGCAGGGGGCTCCACCTCGAACATCCAGGCAAGGATATCGGGATCCAGCAGATTCCAGTCGCCTCGATTGCGGATGCGCGTGCCTGCCTTGGGTCGGCTTTCGATCAAGCCTTTTGCTGCCAAAATGCGCAGCGCTTCGCGAACGACGCTGCGAGAGACGGCGCGCGTTTCCGCCAGATCGAATTCGCCCGGCAAGATGGCCCCCGGCGGATAATATCCGGTGACGATGGCGATGCCCAATTCGCGCGCGATCGAACGATGTGCCGGATTCCGTTTTCTCTCTGCTGCCAACGCCTTCCCCCTTCGTGCGCTGCGATCTTGGTCGGTCTTCTCCGCCGACGCCATCCCGGAAATGCACGCGGTCCGAAACCTACTTGTCTTACAAATAAGATCCGTTATGTTGTCTGACAACTGGTCACATCCGCGCGAAGACGCGGTGCTCCGGGCCAGGGGATGAGGGAGGATCTGATGAGGGTGAACACACGCATCTCGTTGTTTGGCGCGTCGACGATCGCGCTGGCGGTGGCCGGCGCTGCCCCGGCCTTTGCCCAGCAGGCATCGGGCCAGACGGTGGACGGCGGCGCAGAGGAAATCGTCGTAACCGGCGTGCGCGAGAGCCTTCGCTCCGCTGCCGCCTTGAAGCGCAACGCCGACCAGATCGTCGATTCCGTACAGGCGCAGGACATCGGCAAGCTGCCCGACGCGAACACTACCGAAGCACTGCAGCGCATCACGGGCGTGCAGATTCAGCGGCGATACGGCGAAGGCGCCACCGACTTCGACCATCGTACCCAGCCCGCTATCACTGTTCGCGGTCTGACCCAGGTGCAGAATTTCCTCGACGGCCGTGCGGTCTATTCGGCCTCGGGCGGACGTGCGTTCGATCTGGAAGGCGTGCCGCCAGAACTGTTGTCGGGCATCGACGTCTACAAGAACGCGCCGGCCAACATCATCGAGGGCGGCGTGGGCGGCGCGGTCAACCTGCGCACCCGCAAGCCGTTCGACTCCGCCGGTCAGGTGATCAGCGCCACGGTTCGCGGCAACTATTATGACCGGGTCGACAAGCCTGGCTTTGCGGTTTCGGGCCTGTACAGCAATCGCTTCCAGGCGGGCGAGGGCGAAATCGGCGTGCTGCTGAACGCAGTCTATTCGAAGAGCCAGTATCGTCAGGACGGCCTGCTCGCGGGACCCTTCGACACCGTCGCACCGGGCTCGATTGCCAATGCTCCGGCCAACGCGCAGGTGCCGTACGGCTTCGAGATCTACGACGACAAGGGCGATCGCAAGCGGCTGGGGATCGCCGGAGCGGTGCAGTGGAAGCCGAGCGACGCGTTGCTGGTCACGGCGCAGGCGCAGATCACCAAATATTGGTTCAATCGTACCGGCGCCTATTATTACGACTACAACAACCGCTCAAACATCCGCGATTCCACCGGCAAGGTCACCAGCTACGGCACCGCGCCGGCACCCGGCGCCGCATTCACGTTCAACAGCGAGGGCTATGCCACGAGCGGCAGCCTCTATCCGCAGACCTTCGAGACCGGTCGCTACGATCAGCAGCTCTGGAGCGCGAGCAAGAACTACACGCTGAACGCAGCGTGGAAGCCGAGCGAGCGCCTGAAGGTCAATTTCGACGCGCAGTACCTCACCTCGTACTACAATGCCGATCGCAACGGGCATGTGCTGTCGCTCTACACCCAGTCGGGACAGGATGCGACCAGCACGCCGCACAAGCTCACCGTCGACTTCGACCTGCGCGGCAAATATCCGCGCTGGGACGTCCGCGAGCAGGGCGTGCTCAACAATCCGGCCAACTACACCACGCCCTATGTCGCGGATGCGCTGCAGCGCAACGATGCGGACACCTATGCGCTCGCGTCGGACCTGGAATATGAGGTCGAGGGCGGCTTCCTGAAGAAGCTGCGTGCCGGCGTGCGCTATGCGGACAACAGCATCGACCTGCGGGGGACCTGGCACGGCGTCTGCATCACCTCGCTCGGCGCGGATCCCAATTGCGGGGCGCCTGCAGGCACGCCGCTGGTTCCGCTGACCAAGAACCCGCAGCTGGCAATGGCTGGCCCATCCAAGAACTGGTTCGACGGCAATACCGTGAAGGGCGGCCTGCTCTATCCGGCCTTCCCGGCCGGGGACGGGGTGTGGGCGCAGACCAAGGCGCTTTACGCGCTGCTCGGCGCGACGACGCAGGACAGCTTCAAGCCCGGGGACATCAATCGCCAGACCGAGAAGACCTATACCGGCTGGGGCATCGCCGATTACGGGTTCGACATTGGCGGGGTCGGCATCGACGGCGGCTTCGGCGTGCGCGTGATCAAGACCAAGACGACCTCGGTCGGCACCCAGTTCAACAATGACGGCACCTCGGCGCCGATCAGCCTGAGCAAGGAATATACCAAGGCGCTTCCAAGCTTTAACTTGCGCGCCAAGCTGACCGACACCTTCCAGATGCGCTTCGCCTATTCGAAGGGCCTGGCGCGTCCGAACTTCGATCAGCTCTCGACCAATCTCACGCTCAACAACCCGAACCAGATCAACCCGGTCACCGGCCATCCCAGCGCCAGCTCGGGCAACCCGCGGCTCAATCCGATCCGGTCGGACAATTTCGACGTGACGGCCGAATGGTATTTCGCTCCCACGGGTTCGCTGACCGGCGGTCTTTTTTACAAGAAGGTCAACGGCTTCCTGGCCGGCGGCATCGTCACGGGGGTGTTTAACGGGGTCACCTACGACATCAGCACGCAGGTGAATTCGGGCAACGGCACGGTCAAGGGTGCGGAAATCGGCTACAACCAGTTCTTCGATTTCCTGCCGGGGCCGCTGAGCGGGCTGGGGCTGCAGGCCAACTACACCTATGTCGACTCCAGCGTGACCAACCCGTTCGCCGTGGCGGGGACGAACACGCCGCAGCAGGTGCCGCTCGAAAAGCTGTCCAAGCACAGCTACAACATCGTCGGCCTGTACGAGAAGGGGCCTGTCACCGCGCGCGTCGCGTGGAGCTGGCGCTCGAGCTATCTCGACCAGACGACCGGCAGCGGCGCCAACGGCATCCCGCAATATGCCAAGCCCTATGCATCGCTGGATGCCTCGATCAGCGTCAATCTGACCAAGCAGATCGCGGTGTCCGCAGATGTGGTGAACCTGAACAACCGCATGAACGTGCTCTATATCGGCACGCCGGCGGCACCGCTCCAGTATCAGCTCAATGACCGGCGCTTCGGGCTGTCGTTGCGGGCGACCTACTGACCATCCGGGCCGGGGCGGGAAACCGCTCCGGCCGCTTCTCGCTGGAGGGAGGCGCAGCGTGACGGTATTCCAAACCGCAGTTCAGATCGGGCGGCGTGCAGCGTGAGCGCGCCGCTTTCGCACATCGCGATCGTCGGCGGCGGCACCGCAGGATGGATGGCGGCAGCCGCACTCGCCCGCGTGCTCGATACGCGCGCCATCGCCATCACCCTGATCGAATCCGAGGCAATCGGCACGGTCGGGGTCGGCGAGGCGACAATCCCGCCGATCCAGGCCTTCAACGCGCTGCTCGGCATCGACGAGGCAGAGTTCCTCCGCGCGACCAAGGCGACGGCAAAGCTCGGGATCGAATTCGTCGACTGGCGCGCGGAGGGTACGCGCTATTTTCACCCATTTGGCACACATGGTGTCGACTTTGGTGCGGTACCCTTCGAGGCGGTGTGGCAGCGCGCGCGCCTGGATGGTGATGCGGCACCGTTGGAAGCCTATTCGATCTGTGCCGAGGCGGCGAGGCTGGGCCGCTTCCAGCGCCCGGCGACCAGCGGCAACACGCCGCTTGCCCATATCGGCTATGCCTATCATTTCGATGCCGCGCTCTATGCCGCGTTTCTCCGGGAAAAGGCCGAGCAATGGGGCGTGCGGCGGCGGGAAGGGCGGATCGTCGCGGCCGACCGCAGCGAGGATGGCGCGATCGCGGCCGTAATGCTGGAATCAGGCGACCGCATCACTGCCGATTTCTACGTCGACTGCTCGGGATTTCGTTCGTACCTGCTCGGTGACATTCTGGACGTTCCGTTCGAGGAGTGGAGCCACTGGCTGCCGAACGATCGCGCTGTCGCGGTACCATCCGCGCTGGGACCGGAGGGGCGTACGCCCTTCACCCGATCCACCGCTCGCGTGGCTGGATGGCAGTGGCGTATTCCGCTGCAGCACCGCATCGGTAACGGCTATGTCTATGCCAGCAGCCATTGCTCGGATGCGGCTGCAGAAGCGCTATTGCTTAGCAATATCGAAGGTCCGGCGCTCGCGGAGCCGCGATTGCTTCGCTTCCGGGCGGGGCGCAGAAGCCGGTTCTGGGAGCGCAATTGCGTCGCGCTGGGCCTCGCCAGCGGCTTTCTCGAGCCGCTCGAATCCACGAGCATCCATCTCGTCCAGGCAGGCATCGCACGGTTGCTGGAAATGCTGCCGGTCCATGGCGGCACACCTGCCGACATCCGGCGATACAATCGGCTGATGGCGACCGAGTTCGAGACGATCCGTGACTTCCTGATCCTCCATTTCCACGCCACCGCGCGCGACGACACCGACTATTGGCGACAGCTCCGCAGCATGGCGTTGCCGGACAGCCTCGCCGAACGCCTCGCCATCTATCGCGCCAGCGGGCGGCTGTATCGCGAGGCGGACGAGCTGTTTTCCAAGACCAGCTGGCTCGCGGTGCTGCACGGGCAGGGGATCGATCCGATCGGCTATGACCCGATCGCCGATGGCATGCCGCGCGACGAGGCGCGGGCGCGGCTATCGCGCATCGCCGAAGTGACCGCGCTGGCGGCAGCCCGCATGCCGGCGCATGACGCCTTTCTGCGCTCGCCGTCGGCCACGCCACGATAAAAATACTCCGAGAAATTTGACCGAAACAATCAGCCTTTGCAGTATGCCCTGACGGGCGGGAGGAATCAGCGTGAACAAGTTTGGATTGCTGGCGGCGGTAGGCACGATCGCGCTCGCCGCCGGCATCGGCATGGCGCAGGACGGCCCGAAGATCGGCGATGCGCCGCAGGTCCAGCCGGTGCAGGTCGATCCGCGCCGCCCTGACTGGGAAAATCCGGCGGTGTTCGCACGTGGCAAGATGCCCGCCAGCGCCACGCATTTCCCCTATGAGAGCCGCGCCGCCGCGCTGGCGGGCGACCCCGCCAAGTCGAGCCGCTATCTGCTGCTCGACGGCCAATGGTCGTTCCACTTCTCCCCTTCGTCGGATGCCGTGCCCAATGGCTTCGAGAAGCCGGAGTATGACGTTGCCGGGTGGAAGCGCATCAAGGTTCCCGCCGACTGGCAGACCGAGGGGTATGACCAGGCCCGCTACAACAACATCACCTATCCGTTTCCGGCCAATCGCCCGTTGATCCCGCACGCGACCAATCCGGTCGGTTCGTACCGGCGCGACGTGCAACTGCCGGCGAACTGGTCGGGGCAGGACGTGATCCTCCACATCGGCGCGGCGGGCTCGGCCTATCAGGTGTGGGTGAACGGGGTCGAGGCGGGCTATTCGCAGGATTCCAAGCTGCCGTCCGAGTTCGACGTGACCAGGCTGGTCCATGCGGGCCGCAACACGATCGCGATCCAGATCCATCGCTGGTCCGACGGCAGCTATCTCGAGGACCAGGATTTCTGGCGCGTCTCGGGCATCGAGCGCTCGGTCTATCTGGCGGCGGCACCCAAGGCCCGCGTGGCCGACCTGTTCGTCCATGCCGGTCTCGACGAAGCGTATAAGGACGGCAAGCTCTCGACCGAGCTGACGCTGACCGGCCGGACCGTGCCCCTCACCGCGCGGATGACGCTGCTCGATGGCGACAAGGCCGTGCTGGTGCGCGAGATGCCGCTTCCCGCGGGCGCGGCGCAGAAGGTCACCCTTGCCGCCGACGTGCCGGACGTGCGCCCCTGGACCGCCGAGACGCCCAACCTCTACACCTTGCTCGTCGAGCTGGTCGATGCCGAGGGCAAGGTGGTGCAGGCGACCCCGCAGCGGATCGGCTTCCGCAGAGTCGAGATCCTGAACGGACTGGTCAGCGTCAACGGCAAGCCGATAACGATCCGCGGCGTCAACCGCCACGAGCATGATCCGGAGACCTTCCACGTCGTCAGCCGCGCATCGATGGAGCGCGACATCCAGTTGATGAAGCGGGCGAACATCAACGCGATCCGCACCTCGCACTATCCGAACGACCCGTATCTGTACGAACTCGCCGATCGCTACGGCCTCTATGTGATGGACGAGGCGAACATCGAGAGCCACGCGTACATGGATTACGCCAACAAGCACGGCGAACGCCGCGCCGCGCTGCAGGTCGGCTTCGATCCGGCGTGGAAGGATGCGCACGTCTCCCGCGTGGTCAACATGGTCCAGCGCGACAAGAATCACCCCTCGGTGATTTTCTGGTCGCTGGGCAACGAGGCGGGCATCGGTCCCAACTTCGAGGCGGCCGCCGCGGCGGCAAAGGCCGTCGATCCGGGCCGGCTGGTTTCCTATCTCGGCTGGGGCACCTGGGACGGCATCCAGGACCATCGCCCCAACTGGTATGCGGACATCTATGCGCCGATGTACGATCCGGCAGTGAAGCTGGAGGATTATGCCACCAACTGGAACTTCAAGCAGCCGGTGATCCAGTGCGAATACGCCCATATGATGGGCAATTCGGGCGGCAATCTGAAGGAATATTGGGACACGATCTACGCCCACCCGAACAAGCTGCAGGGTGGCTTCGCCTGGGACTGGGTCGACCAGTCGATGTATCGCTATGCCAAGGACGGTCGGCGGTACTGGGGCGATGGCGGCGAATATGGCCCCAACCCCGGCGGCGATATCGAGTTCGGCGACGGCCTGCTCCAGTCGGATCGTACGCCCAACCCGCAGCTCTACGAGCTTCGCAAGGTCTATGCGCCGATCCAGTTCGACGGCTTCGACGTCGCGAACGGCACGGTGATCGTGCGCAACCGCCACGACTTCCGCGATCTGTCCGGCTTCACCTTCGACTGGGAGGTGCAGGAGAACGGCGTTGCGGTGGCAAGCGGCGCGCTGGCGACGCCGGACGTGGCGGCGCACGGCGCGGGAACGATCGCGCTGCCGCTGGCGGGCATCGCGCGCAAGCCGGGCGCCGAGTATTTCGTCACGATCCGCGCCCGCGCCAAGGCCGATGCGGTGCCGCTGGTTCCCGGCGGCGCGGTGATCGGCTGGGAACAGTTCGCACTCGCTCCCGGGTATCGCGCCGCGGACGTCGCGGCGGCCAAGGGCAAGGTGACGACGCAGGACGGGCAGGGGGCGATCACCCTTTCGGCCGGCGGCGCGACGCTGGTGGTGAACCGCGCCACCGGCTTGGTCGACCGTTATGTTGCCAGGGGCAAGCCGCTGCTCAGCGGCGGCGCGCCGCATTTCTGGCGCGCGGTGACCGACAACGACATCGGCATCGGCACCGACCGGCAGCTCGCCGCCTGGAAGGCGATGAGCGAGACGCGCACGATCGAGGCGGTGCAGGTGCAGGAGCTGGGCGCGGACGGCGCAGAAGTGCGCGTCGCCTATACGATGGGCGCCGGCGCGGTGCGCTTCACCAGCGTCTACCGCATGGCGGGCGACGGGTCCGTCGCCGTCGACGGTCGCTTCGAGCCCGTCGCGACCCAGCTGCCGCCGCCGTTCCGGATCGGCCTGGCCTTCACCACGCCCGGCAGCCTCAAGACGGTCGAATGGTACGGCCGCGGTCCGCACGAAAGCTATGTCGACCGCAGGACCTCGGCGCCGATCGGCCTGTGGCGCGGCGCGATCGCCGAGCAGAACCACGACTATATCCGCCCGCAGGAGACCGGCAACAAGGTCGATGTGCGCTGGATGGAGCTGTCGGGCGCCGGCGCGGGCCTGCGCGTGACCGGGGATGCGCCGCTGATGATGAACGCGCTCGCCTTCCCCTATGCCGATCTCGACCGGCACGCCCCCGGCAGCTGGAAGAGCACCGATGTGGTGCCGAAGGCGCAGGGCACCTTGTTGATCGACGCCGCGCAATGGGGCGTCGGCGGCGACACGCAGTGGAGCGAGTTCGGCAAGCCGCTGAAGAAGTACCGCACCCAGCTGGTGCCCACCACCATCCGCTTCCGCCTGACCCCGTTTCAGGGCGATGGCACCACCCCAGCCAAGGCGCGCCCCGCGCGTGCGACGGAGAAAGAATAATGCGAAGCCTTATCAGTGCGATTGCGCTTGTCGCCGCCATGCCCGCTCTGGCGCAGACAGGCGGCGATGCGGTGACGGTGCATGGCGACAAGCCCGGCGCCAAATACGACAAGCGGCTGTTCGGCCAGTTCGCCGAGCATCTGGGCACGGGCATCTATGGAGGCCTATGGGTCGGCACCGACAGCAAGATCCCGAACGTGAAGGGCTTCCGCCGCGACGTGATCGACGCGCTCAAGGCGATCAAGGTGCCCGTGATCCGCTGGCCGGGCGGCTGTTTCGCGGATGAATATCACTGGCGGGAAGGCATCGGGCCGAAATCGAAGCGCCTCGTCAAGGTCAACACCAACTGGGGCGGGGTGACCGAGGACAATGCCGTCGGCACCAACGAGTTCATGGACTTCACCGAGGTGGTCGGGGCCGAGCCCTATGTGTCGGGCAATGTCGGCACCGCGGCCCCCAGCGAGATGGCCGAGTGGGTCGAGTACATGACCTCGCCCACCCAGTCGACGATCGCCAACCAGCGCCGTGCCAATGGCCGCGACAAGCCGTGGAAGCTGACCATGTTCGGCATCGGCAACGAGCTGTGGGGCTGCGGCGGCGACATGCTGCCGGAATATGCCGCAGACGAGACCCGTCGCTATGCCACCTTCCTCAAGGTGCCCGAAGGCCAGAAGCTGATGAAGATCGCCAGCGGCGCCAATTCGGGCGACTATAACTGGACCGACGTGATGATGCGCAAGGCCGGCGACAAGATCGACGGTATCGGCGTGCACTATTACACGGTGCCCGGACCCTGGGAGAAGAAGGGCCCCGCGACCGGTTTCGACGAGGAAAGCTGGGCGCGCACGCTCTCCAAGACGCTCAAGATGGAAGAGCTGCTGACCGAGCACAGCAAGATCATGGACAAGTACGATCCCAAGAAGCGGGTTGCGCTGCTCGTCGACGAATGGGGCACCTGGTACGATGTCGAGCCGGGCACCAATCCGGGCTTCCTCTACCAGCAGAACAGCCTGCGCGATGCGGTGGTGGCGGCGCTCAATTTCAACATCTTCGCACGCCATGCCGATCGCGTCCGCGGCGCCAACATCGCCCAGATGGTCAACGTGCTGCAGGCGATGCTGCTGACCGATGGCGCCAAGATGGTGAAGACGCCGACCTATTGGGCGTTCGATCTGTACAAGGACTATATGGACGGCACGGTGCTGCCGGTCGACGTGCAGTCGCGCTGGTACAACAAGGACCAGTGGACGATGCGCGCGGTGAGCGCCAGCGCGGTGCGCGGGGTGGACGGCGTGGTCCATGTCGGGCTTGTCAATGTCGATCCCAACCGGCCGGCCAGCGTGAGCGTGAAGCTGGACGGCGTGACCGGCAGCCAGGTCACGGGCCGCGTGCTCACCGGCAATACGCTGGATGCGCATAACGACTTCAAGGCGCCCGATGCGGTGCAGCCGGCGGCGTTCACCGGCGCGAGCCTGTCGGGTGGCACGCTCACGGTGCAGGTGCCGGCCAAGGCGATCGTGATGCTCGACATCAAGTGAGCAAGGCGGTTCTTCTGATGGTGGCGGCGGGCTTGCTCGCCGCCACCGACGCGCCCGTGCCGCGCTGGGATGCGGCCGGGGACGGCAATCCGCTGCTCCCCGGCTATTTCGCCGATCCCTCGATCGTGCGCGACGGCGGTACCTGGTACATCTTCGCCACCATCGACCCCTGGGGCGCCGACACGCTGGGGATGTGGACCTCCTCCAACGGTCGCGACTGGACCTTTTCCACCCCGGCCTGGCCTACCAAGGCCGCGGCGACCAGCCCGACCTCCGGGGACTCGAAGGTCTGGGCGCCCTCCGTGGTGAAGGCCAGGAACGGGCGCTGGTACATGTATGTCTCGGTGGGGTCCGAGGTATGGGTGGGCAGCGCGCCGTCGCCGGCCGGGCCCTGGGCAGATGCGAACGGTGGCAAGCCGCTGATCGCCAAGAACTTTGCCCCCGCCTACCACATGATCGACGCCGAGGCGTTCGTCGACGATGACGGCGCCGCCTATCTTTATTGGGGCTCGGGGCTGAACTGGACCAACGGCCACTGCTTCGTCGTCAAGCTGAAGCCCGACATGGTCAGCTTCGACGGCGAGCCCAAGGACGTCACCCCCTCCAATTACTTCGAAGGCCCCTTCCTGGTGAAGGCCGGGCGGCACTATGTCCTCACCTATAGCGACGGCAAGACGACCGAGGACAGCTACAAGGTCCGCTATGCGATCGGCGACACGCCGTTCGGGCCGTTCCGCGAGGGCCCGGACAGCCCGATCCTCTCCACCGACAAGACCCGCGACGTGATCAGCCCGGGCCATCACGCAATCTTCCGCGCCGGAAGCCAGCCCTATATTCTCTACCACCGCCAGTCGCTGCCCTGGCCGCGGCCGGGGGACGATGCAACGCTTCGCCAGATCGCCGTCGATCCGCTGACGATCCGGGACGACGGCACCATCGCGAGGGTCTCTCCGAGCCATGGCAGCGCGGTCGCGGGTTTCGTCCCTCGCCGTACACGCGGCCTGCCGGTCTCGCTCAACGGCGGGGCCGCGGATGCCGTGCATGCGGCCGAACGGGCAGGGGACGACAATTACGCGACGCTCTGGCGCCCGGCGCCTGGTTCCGCGCCGCTGCTCGTGGCCGATCTCGGCAAGGTACGCCCGGTCCGCATGGCGCAGCTTCGAATGGAATATGCCAACCGCTCCTATGACGTCGCGGTCGAGGCCTCGGCGGACGGCAGGCACTGGCGGCAGGTGGCCTCCATGGCAGCGGCCAGCGGCTCGCCGATCGTGCTGCCGCTGAATGTCACCGCTCGGTATCTTCGCCTCCGCGTGCCGGCCGGGGCGGGCGTTTGGGAGTGGCAGCTCTTCTGATCGGCACCTTCGATCAGGGGTGAAACAAAAATTGTTGCGGCGCCTCGCGCTTCCATGCGTTAGGCGACCGCACCAGCTTTCATATGCCCAAGGAGCATGAAATGGCCTTCGAACTTCCCGAACTGCCGTACGCCAAGGACGCGCTCGCGCCGCACATGTCGGCCGAGACCTTCGACTTCCACCATGGCAAGCACCACAAGGCCTATGTCGACAACTGCAACAAGCTGGTTGCCGACATTCCCGAGCTCGCCGGCGCGAAGCTGACGGACGTGATCGCCTATGCCAAGGACAAGGGCAACAAGGGCCTGTTCAACAACAGCTCGCAGATCTGGAACCACAGCTTCTTCTGGCAGTGCCTGACGCCGAACTATGCGGCGCCGACGGGCAAGCTGGCCGAGATGATCGACCGCGACTTCGGCAGCCACGAGGCGCTGCTCGAGAAGCTGAAGGCGGAGTCGGTCGGCCATTTCGCCAGCGGCTGGGGCTGGCTGGTTCTGGACGGCGACACGCTGAAGGTCACGTCGTTCCATGACGGCGACTCGCCCGTCGCGCATGGCGTGAAGCCGCTGTTCACGATCGACGTGTGGGAACACGCCTATTACATCGACTATCGCAACGCGCGTCCGTCGTTCGTCGACACCATCCTGACCAAGCTGGTGAACTGGGACTTCGTTGCCCAGAATCTCGATGGCGAAGGTGCGAGCCGCGCCGACCAGCAGGGCTGAGCCCGCATTGGTCCCCCCGCCCGCAGCCGGGCGGGGGGATCAGTTTTCCCCGTACAGGTCGCGCTGGGCCTTCTCCAGCTCCTCGGCATAGCGACGCCGCGCATGGCTCTCGGTGATGAGCCCCAGCACCTGCCCGTCGCTCGACAGCACCGCCAGATCGTCCGCCACACTCGCGTTAAAGGCTTCCAGCACTTCCGCGATGGTCATGTCGGGTGCAAGCGCCGTGTCCGCCAGCTTCGCCAGATTGCCCACACGCTCCGCCGGTTCGGCAGCAGGGCTCCATACCGCCGCGGTCTCGGCGATCCCGGCATACTGCTGCCGGGAATCGAGCAGCACCACCCGTTTGGTCGAACCCAGCGGGAACCGCGCGCGGAACGTGGCGACATCGACATCCGCAGCGATGGTCGCGACGTCGCGCCGCATCATCCGCGCGGCGGTGAGGTTCCGTACCCAGCCGACGTCGCGCCCGCTGCGCAGCGTCTCGCCGCGCAGATGGAGCCGCCAGGTGGAGAAGCTGTAGCCGAACACCTCCCGCACGATGGTGCTGGCGATCAGCGTCGCGGCGATGGTGACGCCGGTGATGCTGAAGTCATGGGTGACTTCCAGCACGAGCAGCGACATGGTCATCGGCCCGCCGACGACGGCAACGGCCAGCGCCGCCATGCCCACCACGGCGGCATGGTCGGCGGCGAGGGGATGCAGGCCGGGCAGATGGGCGAGCGCCTGCTGGTAGAAGCGGCCGATCAGCGCGCCGAGAAACAGCGAGGCGAAGAACAGGCCGCCGCGAAAGCCGAATCCCAGCGATACGGCCGAGCCCAGCAGCTTGAGCAGGATTGCCAGTGCCAGTGAGGCGATCGTCGCTTCGGCGGCGAGGTGGATGTCCAGCGCGCCGTGCCCGCTCGACAGGACCTGCGGCGACAGCAGGGCGAGGGGGATCATCAGCGCGCCGCCGATCAGCGGGGCCCAGGCAGGCCGGATCGGGGTGCGCCGCACGCCCGCCTCGACCAGCGCGACCAGCCGCATCAGCGCGATGCCGAAGCCCGCGCACAGCACGCCGAGCAGCGCATAGAGCAGATAGTCGGCCGTGCCGATCGGATGCGCGGCCCCCGCGCTGATCACATAGGGATGGATGCCGAGCGTGCGGGCGATCAGCGCGGCGGTGAGCGACGCAAGCAGCACCGGGGCCACGATCGCCGGCGTATAAGCGCCCAGCACGATCTCGAAGGCGTAGAAGGCGCCGGTAAGCGGCGCGCCGAACGCCGCGCCCAGGCCCGCGCCGGCGCCGGCCGCCATCAGCGTGCGGAGGTCGGCGCGGCGCAGTTTGAGTCGCTGGCCAAGCAACGAGGCGAGGCCGCCGCCGGCCTGTGCATAGGCCGCCTCCAGCCCCACCGACGCGCCGAACCCGTTGGAAAGCAGGGTCTGGCCGACCACGGTCGCCGTGTCCCGGGCAGGAATACGGCCGCCGTGCAGCGCGTTGGCCTCGACCACATCGACCGTCTTGCGGCGGCGGAGCAGCCACAGCGTTAGGCCCAGCAGCGCCCCGCCGATCGGCAGGGCGAGCAGCCGCAAGGGTGACACGTGGCTGGCGGCGCTCAGATGCTCGCCTTGCGCCAGACCGAACAGCACCCGCTGCATGCCGCGCGCGCTCTGGCCGATCGCAATCGCGGCACCGCCCGCGACCGCGCCGACGCCGACGGCAAGCAGCAGGAAGAGCAGCGAGTTGGACCGGATCTGCCGCCGCAGGCCGTTGGCCGCACGTACCGCGTGCAAGGCGGCGGGATGGCGCGGCGGCCGCAGCATGCGATCAGCCCTCCGGCGGGAGCGGGGCGTCCTCGGGCTTGTCGAGCTGCAGGCCATGGCGCAGCAGCATGGGGATGTTGGCGATGGCGAACACCAGCGTCACGGGAATGACGATCCAGGTCTTGAAGAACACCCAGCGATCCCAGGTGAGCATGTGCCGGGCGACCTCGTTGGCCACGGCCATCGCGACGAAGAACAGCGACCAGTTGATCGTCAGAAGCCGCCAGCCCCTGGCACTCAGCCCTGGATAGGCCGAGCCCAGCATCGTCTCGAGCAGCGGCTTGTCGGCAACCAGGCCATAGCCGAGGATGACCGCGAACATGACATAGACGACGGTCGGCTTGATCTGGATGAAGGTCTGGTCGTGGAAATAGAGCGTCAGCCCGCCGAACACGAGCACCAGCACGCCGGTGATCCACAGCATGGGCGAAACGTGCCGCGTCTTCCACCACGATACCGCGATCGCCACCGCCATCGCGATCATGAAGGCAAGCGTAGCGGTCATGATGCGCTGGAGCTGGATGCCCGGCGCGAAGGCGTTCACCGCGAAGAAGACGATCAGCGGGCCGTAATCCAGCGCCATGCGCAAGCCGGCCGACGCCTGGGGGCGGGGCGTTGCCTCAGCCATGGGTCAGTTCCTCCACGCCGGCGATGATCCGGGCGACTTCGTTCGCGTCGAATCCGCGAAGATCGTCGACCTTCTCGCCCACGCCGATCGCATGGATCGGCAGGCCGTATTTCTCCGCTGCCGCGACCAGCACGCCGCCGCGCGCGGTGCCGTCGAGCTTGGTCATGACAAGGCCGGTCACGCCCGCCACTTCCTTGAACACCTCGATCTGGTTGAGCGCGTTCTGGCCGGTAGTCGCATCGAGCACCAGCACCACGTCGTGCGGGGCTGCGGGATTGAGGCGGCCGAGCACGCGGCGGACCTTGGCCAGCTCGTCCATCAGCTCGCGCTTGTTCTGCAGGCGGCCGGCGGTGTCGACGATCAGCACGTCGGTACCGATCTCGGTCGCGCGCTTGACCGCCTCGAACACGATGCCCGCCGCGTCACCGCCCTCGGCACCGGAGACGATCGGCACGCCGATCCGCTCGGCCCAGGTGCGCAGCTGGCCGATCGCGGCCGCGCGGAACGTATCGCCCGCGGCGACCATCACGCTGTAATCCTGATCGAGCAGCTGCTTGGCAAGCTTGGCGATCGTCGTCGTCTTGCCGGAACCATTGACTCCGATGACGAGGATCACCTGCGGGCGCGGAAACGCCTCGATCTCGAGCGGCTTGGCGACCGGCTCGAGCACCTTGGCGACTTCCTCGGCGACGATCACGCGGATGCCGAGCTCTTCCATGTTGCGCTCGAACTGCCCCTCGGCCAGCCGCGCGCGCACCTTGGCGGCGGTGGCGGGCCCGAGGTCCGAGGCGATCAGCGCCTCCTCGATCTCGTCGAGCGTCGCCTCGTCCAGTCGGGCGAGCGACAGGCCCGCGAGGTTACCGAGCAGCCGATCCGACGTCTTGCGAAAGCCGCCGAGCAGCTTTTCATGCCAGCTGGGCCCGCTCATGCGACCAGGGCTCCGTCTTCGACGCGTGCAATCGTCACGTTCACCGTTTCTCCAGTCTGCTGAGGGGCGGTCAGCCGCACCTCGGCGAAATTCTCGGCATGGCCGCGGTCGCCCGGGCGCTCGACCAGCACCTGCTGGCGGCTGCCGACCAGGGTTTCCAGCCAGTTCGCCCGCTGCTCGGCCGCCGCCGCGCGCAGCCGGGCGGCGCGGTTGCGGATCGTGGCGGGCGCCACCTGCGGCATCCGCGCTGCGGGCGTGCCGGCGCGCGGGCTATAGGGGAAGATATGCGCGTGCACCACGCCGCAATCCGCGATCAGCGCCAGCGTGTTCTCGAACATCGTCTCATCCTCGGTCGGGAAGCCGGCGATCAGGTCGGCGCCGATCGCGATGTCCGGCCGCGCGGTGCGGAGGCGCTCGGCCAGCGCCACGGATTGGGCGCGGCTGTGGCGGCGCTTCATCCGCTTCAGGATCAGGTCGTCGCCCGCCTGGAGCGACAGATGGACATGCGGCATCACGCGCGGCTCCTGGGTGAGCAGCGCGAACAACCGCTCGTCGACTTCGATCCCGTCGAGCGAGGAAAGGCGCAGCCGCTTCAGCTTCGGAACGTGCTTCAGAATGCGCTCTACGAGGGAGCCCAGCGACGGAGCGCCGGGCAGGTCGTGGCCATAGCTGGTGAGGTCGACGCCGGTCAGCACCACTTCGCCATGCGCTTCGGCAAGCATCGCGATCCGATCGATCACCGCGCCCGCGGGCACCGAGCGGCTGTTGCCGCGGCCGAAGGGGATCGCGCAGAAGGTGCAGCGATGGTCGCAGCCATTCTGCACCTCCACGAACGCGCGCGCATGGGTGGAAAAGCTGGCGGCGAGGTGCGGCGCGGTTTCGCGCACCGCGAGGATGTCCTGCACCTGCACCCTGGCCTCGGAGGCCCAGGCCGCCGGCAGCAGCTTCTCGGCATTGCCGATCACGCGGTCGACCTCGGGCATCGCGGCAAAGGCATGCGGGTCGATCTGCGCCGCACAGCCGGTGACGACCAGTTCCGCGCCCGGTCGTTCGCGGCGCGCGCGGCGGATCGCCTGGCGGGTCTGCTTCACCGCCTCGTTGGTGACGGCGCAACTGTTCACCACGATCGCGTCACGCCCTGTCAGCAGCGCGCGGATCGACTCACCTTCGGCTAGGTTCAGCCGGCAACCCATGTTAAGGATGAGGGGCGAGGAGAGGGACATTGGCCAGCGATCTAAGGACGCCGACCGCAGAAGTCCAACGCCAGGCGGGCCAAGTGCTGGCCTTCTGGTTCGATGCACTGCTGCCGGAGCAATGGTTTCGAAAGTCCGACGGCCTCGATCGCGAGATCGCGGATCTGTTCGGCGACCTGCGCAACCGCGTGCTGGCCAGCGATGCCGCAGGCTGGGACGAGGATCCCGAAACGCTTCTGGCCGCGGTGATCCTGCTCGATCAGTTCTCCCGCAACATCCATCGTGGCCGTGCCGAAGCCTTTGCCGGCGATCGGCTGGCCCAGCACCTCGCCCGGCTGGCGGTCGACCGGCACTGGGATCTGCGCCTCTCCAAGGAACAGCGCCAGTTTCTCTACCTGCCGTTCGAGCATGCCGAGGATGCCGAGCTGCAGGCGCTCAGCCTGCGCTGCTTCGCGGCCCTGGAGGACGACGAACTGCTCCGTTTCGCGCGCGATCATGCCGACGTGTTTCGCCGCTTCGGGCGGTTTCCGGCACGCAACGTGGCACTGGGGCGCATCTCGACGCCGGACGAACTCGACTATCTCAGCCAGCCTGGCGCCGGCTGGTAGTCTCCGGGTCGGTTGGCCGCGGCGCGGGCTGCAGGATCAGTCGCCGCTCGGCTAGCAGACGCCGGGTGCTCGGGATCGACATCGGCCTGCCGTAATGCCAGCCCTGCGCCTTGGCGCAGCCCAGCGCGCGCAGGCGCTCCTCGATCGTGGCATCCTCCACCCCTTCGGCGGTGATCGGCAGGTTGAGGCTTTCGCCCAGACGGACGATCGCCTGGACGATCGCCGCGCTGTCCGCATTCTGGTTGATCGACAGCACGAAGCTCTTGTCGATCTTGATCCGGTCGAAGGGGAGCGCGCGCAGATGGGCGAGCGAGGAATAGCCGGTGCCGAAATCGTCCAGCGCCAACCGCACGCCCTGGTTCTTCAGGCTGCCGACGATCGACTGCGCCAATGCCAGATTGTCGAAGAGCGCGCTTTCGGTGACCTCCACTTCCAGCCGATGCGCCGGGAAGCCGGTTTCGGTCAGCACCTTGATGATCTTCTGCGCCAGCCACGCATCGCGCAGCTGCACCGGGGAGATATTGACCGACAGGCTGAGGCCCGGATCCCAGTCGCGTGCGGCATGAAAGGCCTGGCGCATGATCGCGAGCGAAAGCTCCCCGATCAGCCCGGTTTCCTCGGCGACGGGGATGAAATGATCGGGGCCGATCGTGCCCTGGCTCGGATGCTCCCAGCGCGCCAGCACCTCGAAGCCGTGCAGGCGGCCGCTCGCGAGATCGACCTGCTGTTCGAAATAGGGGACGATCTCCTGGCGCGGTATCGCCATGCGCAGACCACTTTCCAGCGCGCTGCGCACCTGCAGGGCACGCTCCATCGCGGGGTCGAACCAGGCGAAGCGGTTGCGCCCGGCCTTCTGTGCCTGATGCATGGCGATGTCGGCAGTGCGCAGCAACGCCTCGGCGCTGGGGCAGTCGAAATCCGAACGGGCAATACCGAGCGAGCAGCCGATATGAAGCGGGGTGCCGTCCACCTCGAAGGGCTGGGCAAGCCGGGTGACGATCCGCTCGGCCACGCGCTCCACCGTTGCCGGGTCGCGGGGGTCGAAGCCGAAGGCGCAGGCGAACTCGTCGACGCCGAGCCGGCCGGTCAGCGCCATCGGCGGCAGGGCGTCGACGATTTCGTCCGCGACGTGGCGCACCAGCGCGTCCGCCACCTCGTGCCCGTGCAGATCGCTGATCGCCTTGAATCGATCCAGATCGAGCACCAGCATCGCCATCGCCTGGTTGCGGCGGTGCGCCCGCGCGAACATTGCCGCGCCTTCCTCGGTAAGACTATGCCGGTTGTGAAAGCCGGTCAGCGGATCGCGGCTGGTGAACTGGTGCAGGCGGTCGCCGGTGCGGCGGCGCGCCGCACGTGCGTTTATCCGCCGCCAGCACAGCAGCAGGATCGCGAGGTCCAGTATCTGCGCGCCGAGCAGCCAGCCGGGCGGCGGCGTCTGCCGGACGACATGGAAGGCCAGCACCGCGGCAATGCCGCCCGCGAGCAGCACCGCGCCGGAGGCCAGCGCGCTGTAGATCGCCGCAGTGCGTTGCCGCTGCGTCTTCTGGCCGTCTTGCTGCCGGTCCCGCGTCATTGACGCAACTTGCCCCTCGTACGAATGAACACATTCCTTTCCACGCCAGGCGTGTAGATCGCGTTAAATCCTTGGCAGTTGCTTTCCATCGTCAGTGCCGCTAAGGGGACCCACCGTTCCTCCGTGGACGCGAGACATTTGCCACCCCGAGGGGTGACGCCGGCCGACGAGGTTTCGTCCGCCGGCGTGTTTTGCGTTTGGCGGGACAACGACTGATTTGGAGTGATCTGGGCATCATGTTCGAGAGTTTGAGCGATCGGCTGGGCGGCGTCTTCGAGCGCCTGCGCGGACGTGGCGCGCTCGCCGAGGCCGATGTCCGGACCGCGATGCGCGAAGTACGCGTGGCGCTCTTGGAAGCGGACGTCGCGCTGCCCGTCGCCCGCGAGTTCGTCGACAAGGTAACCGAGCAGGCCGTCGGCCAGCAGGTGCTGCGCTCGGTCACGCCGGGCCAGCAGGTCGTCAAGATCGTCCATGACGCGCTGGTCGACATGCTCGGCGCCGATACCGCCGAGCTCGCGATCGACGTCACCCCGCCGGCGGTGATCATGCTCGTCGGCCTGCAGGGCTCGGGCAAGACCACGACCACCGCCAAGCTTGCCAAGCTGCTGAAGAAGCAGGGCAAGAAGGTGATGATGGCGTCGCTGGACGTGAACCGTCCGGCCGCGCAGGAACAGCTCGCGGTTCTCGGCACCCAGACCGAAGTGGCGACGCTGCCGATCGTCACCGGCCAGCAGCCGGTCGACATCGCGCGGCGTGCGCTGCAGTCGGCGAAGCTTCAGGGCTTCGACGTGGTGATGCTCGACACCGCCGGCCGCCTCCACGTCGACCAGGCGCTGATGGACGAGATGAAGGCGGTCGCCGACATCTCGAAGCCGCAGGAAATCCTGCTCGTCGTCGACTCGCTCACCGGCCAGGACGCGGTGAACGTCGCCAGCAACTTCTCGGCGCAGGTGCCGCTGACCGGCGTGATCCTCACCCGGATGGACGGCGATGCGCGCGGCGGTGCGGCGCTGTCGATGCGCGCGGTCACCGGCCAGCCGATCAAGTTCGCCGGCATGGGCGAGAAGCTCGACCAGATCGAGCCGTTCCATCCGAAGCGCGTCGCCGGCCGCATCCTCGGCATGGGCGACGTGGTCAGCCTGGTCGAGCGCGCTGCGGCGTCGATCGAGCAGGAAGACGCCGAGCGCATGGCGAACCGGCTCGCCAAGGGCCAGTTCGACATGAACGACCTGCGCGCGCAGCTGGCGCAGATGCGCAAGATGGGCGGCATCAGCGCGCTGGCGGGGATGATCCCCGGCATGAAGAAGGCGCAGGCCGCGGTCGACCAGGTCGGCGGCGACAAGGTGCTGTTGCGCATGGACGCGATCATCGGTTCGATGACGCCCAAGGAGCGCGCCAAGCCCGAACTGCTCAACGCCAAGCGCAAGATCCGCATCGCCAAGGGCAGCGGCCTGACCGTGCAGGACGTCAACAAGCTCATCAAGATGCATCAGGAGATGCAGACCGCGATGAAGCGCCTGAAGAAGATGGGCGGTCTGAAGGGCATGCTCGGCATGCTCGCCAAGGGCGGCCCGGGCGGCGGCATGGGCGGCATCGGCAATGCCCTGGGCGGCGCCGAGATGGGCGAGATGATGGACAAGGTGGGCGCCGGCCTGCCGGGTCTGCCGGGGGGCGCCAAGCTGCCGCCGGGCTTCGAGAATTTGCTGAAGAAGAAGTAATTTAGTTCAACCTGTTTCAATCGTATCTCTAGAAGGAAGTGAAGTAGAATGGCTCTCTCCATGCGTCTGTCGCGCGGCGGCTCCAAGAAGCGCCCGTATTACCGGATCGTCGTTGCCGACGCCCGTGCGCCCCGCGACGGCAAGTTCATCGAGAAGATCGGCACCTACAACCCGCTGCTCGCCAAGGATTCGCCCGAGCGCGTGAAGCTCGACAACGAGCGCGCGACCTACTGGCTGGGCGTCGGCGCGCAGCCGACCGATCGCGTCCTCCGCTTCCTCGACGCCGCCGGCGTCAAGGAGCGTGCGGCCCGCAACAACCCGAACAAGGCGGTTCCGGGCGAGAAGGCCAAGGAGCGTGCAGAAGAGCGCGCCGAGAAGGCCAAGGCAGCCGCCGAAGCCGCTGCCGCCCCGGCCGAAGAGGCTGCCGAGGCCTGAGGCTGAACGTCCCTCCCGTCCCGTACGGGAGGGATGCCTTGCGCGTCGCAGATCTCCATCATGGCAGAACCTTCCGCTCCCTCGACCCGCGGCGATCGCCCGGTGACGCTTGCCGCCGTGATCGGCGCGCACGGCATCGCCGGCGAGGTGCGGCTGAAGGTGTTCGCGGAGGATCTGGCGGCGCACAAGAGCTTCAACGGTGGCGCGCTCACGCTCAAGTCGGTGCGCGGGGGATCCAATGGTGTGATCGCCCGCTTTGCCGAAGTAGCTGACCGCAATGCCGCCGAGGCACTGCGCGGCACCGAACTGACGGTGCCGCGTTCTGCCCTCCCGCCCCTGGGCGAGGGCGAATATTATCACATAGACCTGCTGGACCTGCCGGTCGTCGGTGAGGACGGGGGCGCGATCGGCCGCGTCGTCGCGATCGACGACTACGGTGCAGGTGACGTCATCGAGATCGAGCGGCCCGATGGCAGGCTCTTCATGGTGCCCATGCGGCCCGAGGCGGTGCCGAGCTGGGATGCCACCCAACTGGTCGTGACGAGCGCCTTCATCGAGTAGCCCTCGACAGTTATTTCCTAGGGTGCTACTAGGAAATCGATGCACGCGCCCCCGGGCCCGCATGAACGCTATGCCGACCACCCGGTCTGGAAGGCGCTTTCGCTTTACATCGTCGGCCCGGAAGACGTCGCGCTGCCCTTCGTTGCGCGGCTCGCGCGCGAGAATGGCTGGACGTGCGCGCATGCATCGCGCGTATTCGAGGAATATCGTCGCTTCTGCTTTCTCGCGGTGACCTGCGGGCATGGCGTAACGCCGTCCGACGCGGTCGACCAGGCCTGGCACCTGCATCTTGGCTATACCCGCGACTATTGGGAGCGCTTCTGCCCGCAGATACTCGGCCGGCCCCTTCACCATGGCCCCACCGCTGGCGGGCTCGCCGAGCAGCACCGCTTCTTCCTTCAATATGCCGAGACGCTGCGCAGCTACGAGCACGTCTTCGGCCCGCCGCCTGCGGATCTGTGGCCCGACGCACGGCGGCGACTGATGCAGGACCACAAGGCGCGCCGCGTGCACCCGCGCGACGCCTTCATCGTGCCGCGCAGCTACGTTGCCGCTGTCCCGATTCTCTTGGGGCTGGGGCTGGCGGCGGCATGTCTCGGTGCATTGCTCCATGGGAGTGGATGATCATGACACACGGACCTTTCGATCTTTCGGGTGGGCCGTTTCTCTTTCTCTACCTGGTGCTGTTCGCGCTGGCGTGGTTCGCCAGCTTGCGCCTGTCGCTGGCGGTGCGGCCGGAGGGACGCCCCTGCGGCCGGTTGGCGGACGTTGATCTCGCCGTGCTGGCGGGTGGGCTGCCGCGATACAGCGAACTGGTCGCCGCGCAGCTGCGCACAGCCGGATATCTCACCGTCCAGGGCGGGGCGCTGGTGCTGGCGGCGGACGCGCCTGCCACGCCCGCGGTGCGTGCGCTGGGCGAACCGGCCCGGCCGCTCCGGTGGCATGCGGCGGCCCGCGCGCTGGCTGCCTTGGCGCGCGCCGCGCAGCAGCGGCTCGTTGATCGCGGGCTGTTGCTCTCCGCCGGCGAGGTGTGGCGTGTTCGCATCGCGCAGGCATCGCCGTTCCTGCTGCTCGCCGGCTTCGGCCTGGTCAAACTCCTCGTCGGAGAGGCGCGCGGGCGGCCGGTCGGCTTCCTTGCGATCGCGCTGATCGTCACGCTGGTCGTTGCGGTGGTTCGCTTTGCCGGCGTGGAAGCACGAACCCGTATCGGCCAGCAACGGCTTGCGGAGGCGCGCCGTCGACATGAGCGGCTGCGTCGAGCGCCGACCGCGGACGAAGTGGGGATCGGGGTCGCGCTGTTCGGGACGGCGGTACTGGTCGGCTCCGGCTGGGAAGACCTGCACCGCGTGCGCGCGGCAGGCGGCGATGGGATGTCGTTCGGTGTCGATGGCGGCGGTGACGGGGACGGCGGTGGTGGCAGCGATGGTGGTGGCGGTGGATGCGGCGGCGGCGGTTGCGGCGGCTGCAGCAGCTAGCGCCAGAGCGGCGCCTCGGCATTGAGCATGTTACGGATCGTCGTTGCGGCGACGCCCGCTTCGCCCATGGCATGGCTGATCTGATCCAGGCCCTTGGCGACGTCGCCGGCGGCGAACAGGCCGGGCAGGGAGGTGCGCTGATGATCGTCCACCTCCAGACAGCCGCCATCGTCCGCCCGGGCGCCCGCCTGCACGGCAAGTTCGGAGCGGATGTGCGAGCCTAGCGCCGGGTAGAGGCTGTCGAATGTGACGCGACCGGCCGCTGTTGCGAGGGACAATTGCTCGTCCTCGATTGCCCATTCCGTCGCGGGGCCGTCGATCAGCGCGACGCCCGCCGCAGAGAGCTGCGCGAGCTGCTCCGCCGGCAAGCTGTGCCGCTCGGGCGCGATCAGCGTCACGTCGCGGGTAAAGCTGCGGACGAACAGCGCCTCGCGGGCGGCGTGCTCTCCCGTGCCATAGACGGCGACGCGGCGATCGGTAACCTCATAGCCATCGCAGACCGGGCAGTAGCGGATCCGTCCCTGCGCCAGCGCTGCGTCGTGCAGGGCGTCAGGCATGGGCGGTCGATGATTGATGACGCCGGTGGCGAGCAAGACAGATCGTGCCCGGATCTCCCGATCGCCGATCCGTACCGCGAAGCCGGGTTCCGTGGCCCGGAGACCCGTGACCTTCGCTGCCTCGCGCACCATCCCGTATTTCTCGGCCTGCGCCCGCATGGCGGCGAGCAGGTCAAGACCCGACACGCCGTCAGGATATCCGGCATGATTGTGCGTGCACGGGATCAGCGCGGCACGGCTCGAACCGCAGTCGAACAGGCGGATCTTCAGATGGTAGCGGCTGAGATAGATGGCGGCGGTGAGCCCCGCCGGTCCGCCGCCGATGATGATGCAATCGTCCATGGCGCCGCAGCGCTTGGGGTGCGCGACAGGTTCCGTCGACCGGTGCTAGGGCGGGGCATGGCCGCACCCGACTATCTGCTCGATACCTGTGTCTGCATCCGCCTGCTGCGCGGCGGTGGAGCGCCGGTGGCCCGGCGGATCGCCGCGGCGGCGCCGGGTGCGATCGCCCTCTCCGCGATCAGTCTGGCCGAACTGGCTGCGGGGGCTGGGGCGGGGCTGGAGGGATTGCTGGCGCAACTGCCGGTGGTGCCGTTCGATGCATCGGCAGCGCGTGCCTTTCCGGCAGCGCGTGCGGCACGGGGGCGATACGATCGGCTGATCGCTGCGCATGCCTTGTCGCTGGGTGCGACTCTCGTCACGCAGAACGGCCGCGACTTCCGCTCCGTGCCGGGATTGCGGATCGAGGACTGGTTCTGATCACGTTGCGCTTTTGCGGGCGTTGTATATACAGGCCGTATATACGGAGGCGATGCATGGGCGAGGAATATTGCGCCAGGATCTTCAAGTCGGGCAATTCGCTGGCGCTGCGCCTGCCCAAGGCGCTGGGCCTGAAGGAGGGCGCCGAGGTCGTACTGCGCGAGGAACGCCGCGGCTTTTCCGTGGAGCCGGTGGATAGCGAGGAAAAGATCGGCGGCGACTGGATCGGCGCACTTCCGCATCTGAAGCTGATCCCGGACGAGGACCGCGAACTGGAAGAGCGGGCGCTTGACTGGGATCTGCGCAAGTTGCGGCGCGATGCCTGATCCGGTCTTTCTGCTCGACAGCACTATCTGCATCTACCTGCTCCAGGGGGCGGTGGCGCCGCTCAATGCACGCGTCCGTCAGCAGGCACGCGGCAGCCTGGCCGTATCGGCCATCAGCTATGCGGAGGTCCGGCTCAGCCTCCGAGCGCCCGAAGCCGAACGTGCCTTGCAGAGCTTTCTTCGTGACGTCGTGTTGCTGCCGTTCGACGCCGCCGCCGCGGAGGCCCATGCCCGGTTGCCGTTCCGCCATGCCCGCCTCGACCGGCTGATCGCAGCCCAGGCGCTGGCTGCCGGTCTGACGCTGATTACCAACAACGAACGGCATTTCGCCGACATCCCCGACCTCAAGCTCGAGAACTGGACGCTGTGACCTTCGCTGCCACCATCCTGACGCTGTATCCCGAGATGTTCCCCGGACCGCTCGGCATCTCGCTCGCCGGGCGCGGTCTGCGCGAGGGGCTTTGGTCGCTGGAGGCGGTGCAGATCCGCGATTTCGCCACCGACAAGCACCGTTCGGTGGACGACACACCCGCCGGTGGCGGGGCCGGAATGGTCCTGCGCGCGGATGTCCTCGCATCGGCGGTGGACAGCGTCGAGCGGGGCGGGCGCCCCTTGCTCGCGATGACGCCGCGCGGACGGCCGCTCACCCAGAATCGGGTACGCGACCTTGCCGCAGGGCCGGGCGCGATCGTGCTGTGTGGCCGGTTCGAGGGTTTCGACGAGCGCATCTTCGACGCGCGCGGCATCGAGCAAGTATCGATCGGCGACTATATTCTCTCCGGCGGCGAAATGGCGGCACTGACGATGCTGGATGCTTGCATTCGGCTCGTTCCCGGCGTAATGGGCGCCGCTTCAAGCGGTATGGACGAGAGCTTCGAAACGGGGCTGCTCGAATATCCGCAATATACCCGACCTGTCGAATGGGAAGGGCGCACGATCCCCGAAGTGCTGCGATCGGGGGATCATGCGAGGATCGAGGCCTGGCGACGCGCCATGGCGGAGACCGATACACGGCTAAGGAGGCCAGACCTTTGGGAACGCCATGAGGGCGTTCGGGTCCAGTCTCCCTCTGGCGCGCGGCAAAAACATGGGACTGACTGAGATGAACCTCATCCAGACGCTCGAAGCCGAGCAGATTGCCAAGTTCAACGAAGCCAAGAAGATTCCGGAATTCCGCCCGGGCGACACCGTCCGCATCGGCGTGAAGGTGGTCGAAGGCGAGCGTACCCGCGTGCAGAACTTCGAGGGCGTGTGCATCGCCCGCTCGAACAAGGGCATGGGTTCGAACTTCACCGTCCGCAAGATCTCGTTCGGTGAAGGCGTGGAGCGCGTATTCCCGCTCTATTCGCCGAACATCGATTCGATCGAGGTCGTGCGCCGTGGTGTCGTGCGTCGTGCGAAACTCTACTATCTGCGTGGTCGTACCGGCAAGTCGGCGCGTATCGCCGAGCGCCGCGACACCCGCACCGAGGCGCAGGCCGCCGAATAAGGCTGGTCTTCCCAAACGCGAAAAGGCGCGTGGACCGGTGGTCCGCGCGCCTTTTTTCATGCCCGGCGGCGAAGGCGCGCCATCGCTGCACAAAAATGCGCCAGCGCATCACCGATGCGCGGCGCGTCGAAAGACCGTCGATTGGAAAAGGGGGGCGTGCTTAGGCTGCAGCGCGCAGCGCGGTATCCTGCAGCAGCGCGCGGCCGCGCGCCGTCAGCGCGGCGTCACGGACTTCCGGGCCGCCGATGCCGATGAGCAGCGCCTCATAGGCGAGCAGCCCGCGATCGCACAGTCCCTGCACGGCGGCGATGAAGGCGTGGTGCCGGTCGAGCGACGTGCCCAGGCCCAGGGCGGCGGGGCTCAGCGTCGCGCTGCCCGGCCAGCAATGCTGGAGGGTTCCGGCGATCGCCGCGATGCAGCGCGGATCGAGTGCGCCCAGCGCCTCGTTTCCTTCCCCGCTCATCGACATTCGGTCCTCCTCAGCATCACGGTCCACATGCCTGCGCGTCGACAAGGGCAAGCAATGGCGTTGCTTGCCTCAGGCGATCGCCCCAGAGCTGCATGTATGAGGAACCGTGCCTTCGACCCTTGGCAGATTCCGCAACATCCTTGCGCCGATAAGCGGTGATTCGGCTTTTCCGTATGATCACCTCGACGTGGGCGCAGCGTTTACGTCACTAGGCAAAATCTGCCTAGGGATGGTTTAGGTCCGAAATGAATTAACCGGTTGATAACTTCCGCCTGCGCGTCTCGATCTGGAACAGCATGCCGTAGGGGAAGGCTGCTGGGGCTGCGGTAGATTTCCGTACTGCAATCCGGTCTACTCGCCGCGTACACCCAAAAACGTTTCCATCAGGGTGTCCGTATGTCGCGTTGGTTTAGCAGTTCCGTTGCGTCCGATTGCCTGGTGCCCCTGGACGAAGGCGAAGCAAATCAAGCAGATGACAGCCGCATTGCACGCGCGGCGGTGGCCTTGCTCAGCGGCGATGTCGCCATCTTGCAAACCGGATCGCGCATCGTGATGGCCGCCGCTGGTGGCGTGGCGCCCGAGGAAACGGCGCGGATGCTCGCCGAGCCGCTACAGGCGCTCGCCAAGGGGTATCGAAGTCAGCTTTCGGTGCCGATCTGGCGCGGAGACCGGCGGGTGGGCGTGCTCGCGGTGCTCGGGCGCAATGCCCGGCGCTTCAACGATGCGGAAGTGGCGTTGCTTCGCGCGCTGGCGGGCTGTGTCGATCGCCCCTGCCGCAGCCTGCACTGAGCCGCGCGCCGGGGGGGGGGCTAGTGCGGCAGTTCCGCGCCGGCATCCAGTGCTGCGCGGCCGCGGGCAGTGAGTGCGGCGTCGACTACCATCGGCCCATCGGCATTGAGGACCAGCGCTTCATAGGCGAGAAACCCGGCGTCGCTGAGCGCTTCGATGATCGCTACAAAGTCCGCGGCGGCGGATTGCCCGCTGCCCAGCCCGATATCGGCCGGCCGCAGCACCGTGGCACCCGGCCAGCTTCGCTGCAGCAGTGTCGTCGCGCGCTTAACCCTGACGTCTGTTCCCATGCCGCTCACCCCGCCAAAGGACATGTGCTGCCGATCCTCCTCGGTTCCGCGGACCCGCCCCATACGGTATATCCTGCGTTAACCAATACGCGCTGTAGCTGAACCCCATCTTAACGTTATTACGGCGTTCGTTAACTACATTGCAGATCACCAGCATCGCCAAAGTAGCATCGATGGAAATAAATGGAAATATTATTTCCTGTTGCGCTTTGTTTGCTTGGTTCACCGCCGGGAGCCGATCGAAAGGTTTTCCTTTCTACACGCCGTACCCGCAGTTCCGTTGCGCTTCTCCGGCGGTACGCAATGCAAGATCCGGCCTTTACGCACGAGCAGGCCACGATACACCATCGCACTACCGGCCGCGCGGCCGGAAAGGCGGAGTGTTGGATGCGCAAATGGAAGCTGGGTGTGGCCATGATGGCCATCGCGATGGGAGTGGGCATGGCTGACGGGATGGCGCTGGCGCAGGGTGCGCCGCAACTGACGCTGGAGCGTGTCTTCGCCAGCCCGTCGCTCGATGGACCCGCACCGCGCGCGGTACAATTGTCGCCGGACGGCAAGTATCTGACGTTGCTGCGCAATCGCGATGACGATCGCGAACGCTACGATCTGTGGGCGATGGATACCGCCAATGGCCAGTGGCGGATGCTGATCGATTCCAAAAAGCTCGGATCCGGAGCAGAATTGTCCGAAGCCGAGAAGATGCAACGCGAGCGGGCGCGCATCGGCGGGACCAAGGGCATCGTTTCCTACGCCTGGGCACCCGATGCCCGCTCCATCCTGGTGCCGCTGGACGGCGACCTGTTCCGGGCGCGGCTGACCGGGGAGGTGGACAAGCTGCCCGCCGCGGCGGGCCCCAAGCTCAACGCGGTGCTCAGCCCTGCGGGCAAGTTTGCCAGCTATCTGCAAGATCAGAATCTGGTGATCATGGATCTTGCCTCGGGAACGGCGAGCCGGGTCACGCCCGATGGTGCGGGTACGGTGCACTGGGGCGAGGCGGAATTTGTCGCGCAGGAGGAAATGGCGCGGAGCACCGGCTATTGGTGGTCGCCGAACGACGCCTATGTCGCGGTCGAGCGATTCGATGAGGCGCCGGTCGGCATCGTGACGCGTGCCGCCATCGGCGCGGAGGGCACCAGCATCGTGCAGCAGCGCTATCCCAAGGCAGGCACGCCCAACGCGCTGGTCGAGCTCTATGTGCTGGATCCCGCCGGGCAGAAGCGCGTGAAGGTGGATCTCGGCCCGGATCGCGACATCTATCTCGCGCGCGTCGATTGGGCACCCGACGGCAAGACGCTGTACGTCCAGCGCCAGAACCGTGCGCAGACCCAGCTCGACCTGCTTGCCGTCGACCCCGCCAGCGGCGCCGCGCGCGTGCTGTTCAGCGAGAAGGCGGCGGCCAAGAGCTGGATCAACCTCAGCTATGGTCTCAAGCCGCTCGACGATGGCAGCCTGATCTGGTGGTCGGAGCGCGATGGTCACGGCCATCTCTATCGCTGGCAATCGGGGACGTTCACGCAGCTGACAAAGGGACCGTGGGAAGTGGCGCCCGACGGGATCAGTGTCGATCAGCAGCATGGCCGCCTCTATTTCCAGGGGAATAAGGATGATCCGCTCGAGCGGCACCTGTACTGGGTAGACTATCGCAAGCCCGGCGGCATCACCCGACTGACCGAGCGCGGCTGGTGGAATGCCGCGAGCATGGATGCTAGCGGCACCCGCGCGATCGTGAGCCGATCGAACCCGAACCAGCCCCGCCAGGTCTATCTCGCGGACGCAGACGGCAAGCGCATTGCCTGGGTGCAGGAAAATGCCGTCGGCGGGGCGGAGCACCCCTACCACGCCTATCTCGCCACCCACCGCGAGCGCAGCTTCGGCACGATTCCGGGGCCGGACGGCACCGTGCTGCACTGGGAGATGATCACCCCGAAGCTGGAGCCGGGCAAGCGCTACCCGGTGTTCTTCCAGCATTATGGCGGCCCGCATGTGCAGACGGTCAGCCGCGCCTGGGGCGGCCCGCTCCAGCAATATCTGGTGCAGCAAGGCTATATCTGGTTCCAGATCGACAATCGCGGTTCCGCCAATCGGGGCGTCGCCTTCGAAAGCGCGATCTGGCACGCCATGGGCAGCGCGGAGGTGCAGGACCAGCTGGCAGGCGCGGCCTATCTCAAGACGCTGCCCTTTGTCGATCCGAAGCGCATTGCCACCTATGGCTGGTCCTATGGCGGCTACATGACGCTGAAGATGCTGGAGGCGGCACCGGGCACCTTCGCGGCGGGTGTGTCGGGCGCGCCGGTGACCAAGTGGGAGCTGTACGACACCCATTATACCGAGCGCTACATGGGGGATCCGCGCCAGGTGCCGGAGGCCTATGGGGCGTCGAACACTCTGGCGGATGCCGCAAAGATCAGCGACAAGCTGCTGATGATTCACGGGATGTCCGACGACAATGTCGTGCTGGAAAATGGCACTGCGATGTATTCGGCGCTGCAGCAGAAGAAAGTGCCGTTCGAGATGATGCTCTATCCGGGGCAGACGCACCGCGTAGGTGGTCCCGGCATCAGCGAGCATTTGTGGAACACGATCCTGGGCTTCCTTGACCGCGCATTGACCAAGTAAAGGCGCGGAAACGCAGACATGTACGTATAAGACCGAGGGGCGCGTCAGAGGCCGCTGACACGCCCCTCTTCTATAATGCGCTGGTAAACTTTCTGAGCGGCGTGTGGCCGCGCCTGGGAGGAATCGAGCGTGCAATTCCTGGCCAATCTCAAAATCCAGTTCAAGATCATGTCGATGCTAAGCCTTCTTGGCATCGTCACGCTGGGCGTCGCCTGGTATGGCGGCGGCGTCATGCGATCGATCGACGCCGACTATTCGGTGTTGGTGGGTACGAAGCTTCCCAACACCGCCAAGATGGTGCGGGTGAACCGGCTGGCCAACGCGATGATGTACAGTGCCTATCGCACCTTGGTGTATGACGGCGCTTCGACGGAAGCCAAGAACTCCGCCGCAGAGGAACTCGCGTCGTTCAAGCAGGCGAACGAGTATCTGAGCGAGGTTGCCGCCGCCGAGAAGGAAGGTGCAGCCGACATCGCCCGGCTGCGCGGTGTGTTGGAGCAACTGCAGGAAGTTGTTGCTCCCGCCGTGGAACTGGGTCTCGCGAACCAGGAAGAGGCGGGAAAGCTGGGTCTGGCAAAGGCAGACTTGATTGCCATCGAATTCACGAAGCAGCTCAAGGCCTATAACGACCGTCGCATCGACGACGCCAACAAGATTTCCACGGGCCTGACCGCGCAGGTCTCGAGTGCGGCGATCACGCTGTTCGGCATCGCGCTGGTTGCCATCGTCAGCAGCCTTGGTCTCGCCATCTTCGTCACCCGGTCGCAGATCGTCGGTCCGCTGGTTCGCCTCCAGGAGTCGATGCGCGGCCTCGCCGGCGGGAACAATCATGTCGAGGTGCCCGGCACCGAGCGCGGCGATGAAGTGGGCGGGATGGCCAAGTCGCTGGTCGTCTTCAAGGAGGCGGCGCTGCGGCAGGAGGAGCTGGCGGAGGCCAAGCGTCGTGCCGATGCCGGGCAGGCGCTGGTCGTGGAGACGCTGGAGGACCGCCTCGGCAAGCTCGCCGGCGGCGACCTTACCGCCACCATCGATGCGCAGTTCGATCCGGAATATCAGGGCCTGAAGCAGAACTTCAACGCCGCCGTCGCCGCCCTGCGCGACCTGATCACTGCGGTGATCGAAAGCGCCGAGACGATTTCCACCGGCTCGGCGGAAATCGCCCAGGCGAGCGAGGATCTCGCCCGGCGCACCGAGGGTGCTGCCGCCAGCCTGGAGGAAACCTCGGCTGCGGTCAGCGAGATGGACCAGCGCATCAAGGCGACGGCCGCCGCCTCCACCAAGACCGTCGAGCGGGCGACGGGCGCCATCGGCGTGGTCGACTCCGGCCGCAGCGTTGCCGATGAGGCGATGCAGGCGATGAGCCGCGTCTCCGAAAGCGCCAAGGGCATCGACAACGTCATCGAAGGCCTCGACAAGATCGCCTTCCAGACCCGCGTTCTCGCGATGAACGCGGCGGTGGAAGCAGGCCGGGCAGGCGAAGCGGGCCGCGGCTTCGCGGTCGTCGCCGACCTCGTCTCGGCGCTGGCGATGCGTGCCGAAGAAGAAGCCGGACGCGCCCGCGACCAGCTGACGGCGACGCAGACCGACATCAACGCCGCGGTCGACATGGTCCGCCGAGTCGACAGCGCCCTCGGCGCGATCGTCGGCGACGTCAACGAGGTCCACTCGCTGCTCGAAACCATGGCCAAGGACAATCAGATCCAAGCGTCGGCGGTCACCCAGGTGGCGACGGCGGTCAACAGCATCGACCAGACCACCCAGCAGAACGCCGCGATGGTGGAAGAGACCTCGGCCGCGGCGCGCAATCTGAGTTCGGAAGTCCGGTCGCTGACCGAGCAGGCAGCGCGCTTCAACGCCGGCGATCGCAGCCATCGCAAGCCGGTGCGCTCGCGGGTGCATGCGATGCCGGTCACGTCCAACGTTCCCCATGCCGCCACGGTCAGCACGGTGCGGCAGACCGGCGCCGACGTCGAGGAATGGGCAAGCTTCTGACGCCCGTTCTGCCGGACTCGACTCCACCTGTGTAACAATATAGGCTCGCTCTCGTCTTAGGACGGGGGCGAGCCATGACAGTAGAGGGAGTGGCGCAACTTGCGCCGGTGCGCAAGTCTGCACGGATCGATGTTCTCGACATACTTCGTGGGCTTGCCATCCTGGGCATCTTTTTCATGAACATCCCCTTCGAAGGCCAGACGGCCCTGGCGATGTTCAACAAGCCCCAGATCATCGGCTGGTCCCCGCTCGACCAATGGAGCTGGCGCTTCGTGCAGGTCGTGCTGGAAGGTACCCAGCGCGGTGTTCTGGAGATCCTGTTCGGCTGCGGGCTGATGGTGCTCGCGTCGAGCGCGATGCGACCGGACGGGCCGGTGGCCGTCGCGGATCTCTACTGGCGTCGCAACCTGTGGCTGCTCGGATTTGGCTTGCTCGACATCTTCGTGTTCCTGTGGACCGGCGACATCCTCCACGTCTATGCGCTGGCGGCGCTGTTCCTGTTCCCGTTCCGGCTGCTGGGGCCGCGCCTGCTGGTCGCGTTCGGTTCGCTGTTCGCGCTGTTCCTGGTCGTGACCGCGGTGCCGATCTACATGGAACGTGCCGAATTGCTCGCGGCGGTGCCTGCCATCGAGAAGAAAGTGGCGGCACACCAGCCGCTGACCAAGGCCGAGCAGGCCAAGCAGAAGGACTGGCAGCAACTGCTTGAGCGCCGCGCGACAGGCGGCTCCCAGGGCAAGAAGATCCTGGCGATGGAAAAGGCCGGGCATAGCGGCGGCTGGCTCGCCTATGCGGGCATGAATATCGGCTTCTACACCGAGTTCATGCTGCCCCAGCTGGGCATGGGCATTGCCGAGGCCTTTTGCATGATGCTGATCGGCATCGCGCTCTGGAAATGGCGGGTGGTGCAGGGCGGGCGCAGCACGCGGTTCTATGTCGTGCTGCTCCTGTGTTGCTATGTGCCGGGGATGATCGCGCGGGCTGTTGGCACGCAGGAGATGCTGTCGCCCGTGCCGATCCTCCACAGTTACTGGTTCACCCAGGAGCCGGCACGGATGCTGGTGTCGATAGGCCATGTCGCGCTGATCAACCTGGCCGTGCGCAGCAGCCTGGGCGCGGCGATGCTGGCGCCGTTCAAGGCGGCGGGGCGGACGGCCTTCTCGCTCTATTTCCTCCAGCAGTTCATCGCCATCTACATTCTGTTTGCGCCGTGGGGGCCGGGTCTGTGGGGGAAGCTCAGCTGGAGCGGGCTGTACGGCGTGGCGCTGGCGGTACTGGCATTCCAGGTCGTGCTCGCCAATCTGTGGCTGCGTGCCTTCACGATGGGGCCGATGGAATGGGCATGGCGCTCGCTCGCCTATGTGCGCTGGCAACCGTTCCGGCGGGCCGGCGCGCCGGAGCCGGAGGGTGTGCTGGCCGCAGCATGAAGTTGCGCAAAAAGGGGCTCGCCACGCAAGCATGTTTCTGCTAGCGGGTCCCGCGATGCTTCGAAAACGCGCCAAAACTACGCGAATTACACCGCGCCCCTAATCCGGGCGCGATAGCTGCGCTTTCTGCAGCGAAGCAGCGGAATGCTGGTGCATTCCACCCTCCATCCCCACTACAGAGCCGTCGCGCCGCCTTCTCCGGCGTGGGCAAGAAAGAGGTACAAATGGGCTACCGTGTCGTCGTCGCAGGCGCCACCGGCAATGTCGGTCGCGAAATGCTCAACATCCTGGCCGAGCGGGAATTCCCGATCGACGATCTCGCCGTGCTGGCATCGTCGCGCTCGACCGGGGACATGGTGGACTTCGGCGAGACCGGCAAACAGTACAAGGTCCAGAACATCGAGCATTTCGATCCCACCGGCTGGGACATCGCGCTGTTCGCGATCGGCTCCGAAGGCAGCGCGATCTATGCGCCCAAGTTTGCCGCCGCGGGCTGCACGGTGATCGACAATGCCTCGCTCTACCGCATGGACCCGGACGTGCCGCTGATCGTGCCCGAGGTGAACCCCGAGGCGATCGACGGCTACAAGGCGCGCAACATCATCGCCAATCCGAATTGCTCGACCGCGCAGATGGTGGTGGCGCTCAAGCCGCTGCACGATGCCGCCAAGATCAAGCGCGTCGTCGTCGCGACCTACCAGTCGGTCTCCGGCGCGGGCAAGGCGGGCATGGACGAGCTGTTCAACCAGAGCCGCGCGATCTTCGTCGGCGACCAGGTGGAGCCGGCCAAGTTCACCAAGCAGATCGCGTTCAACGTGATCCCGCACATCGACAGCTTCCTCGACGACGGCTCGACCAAGGAAGAATTCAAGATGGTCGCCGAGACCAAGAAGATCCTCGACCCCAAGGTCAAGGTGACCGCCACTTGCGTGCGCGTGCCGGTGTTCGTCGGCCATTCCGAGGCGATCAACATCGAGTTCGAGAACGAACTCTCGGCCGAGGACGCCCAGAAGATCCTGCGCGAGGCGCCGGGCATCATGCTCGTCGATAAGCGCGAGAATGGCGGCTACGTCACCCCGATTGAGTGCGTCGGCGAATATGCCACCTATGTCAGCCGCGTGCGCGAGGATTCGACCGTGGAGAACGGCCTGTCGCTGTGGTGCGTGTCGGACAATCTCCGCAAGGGCGCGGCGCTGAACGCGGTGCAGATCGCCGAGCTGCTCGGCCGCCGCCACCTGCAAAAGGCGTGAGAAGAAGGGGCGGTGCTAGGGCGCCGCCCCGAACCGTGGAGCGTGTGTTCCCCTCCCGCAAGCGGGAGGGGAGCGAAAGCGCGGCCGCTTACAGCCGCGGCAGGGTCACGCCGCGCTGGCCCATATATTTGCCCGCGCGGTCGGCATAGCTCGTCTCGCAAGGCTGCTCGCCCTTGAGGAACAGGAACTGGCACGCGCCTTCATTGGCGTAGATCTTGGCCGGGAGCGGGGTGGTGTTGGAGAACTCCAGCGTCACATGGCCTTCCCATTCGGGCTCGAGCGGCGTCACGTTGACGATGATCCCGCAGCGCGCATAGGTCGACTTGCCGAGGCAGATCACCAGCGTGTCGCGCGGCACCCGGAAATATTCTACCGTCCGCGCCAGCGCAAAGCTGTTGGGCGGGATCACGCAGACATCGGTCTTGCGATCGACGAAGCTGTTCGCGTCGAAATTCTTCGGGTCCACCACCGCGCTGTCGACATTGGTGAAGATCTTGAACTCGTCCGCCACCCGCGCGTCATAGCCATAGGAGGAGAGGCCGTAGCTGATGCAGCCCTCGCGCCGCTGGCTCTCGACGAAGGGCTCGATCATGTTGTGGTTGAGTGCCTGCTCGCGAATCCAGCGGTCGGAAAGAATGGACATGGCGCGGGTAGTGCGGGGGAGGGGGCGCGGCGTCAAGGTTGGGGGGGAGGAGGCACCTCTCCACCGTCGTCATTCCGGCGAAAGCCGGAATCCAGTGGGGCCTCCGTCGCAGCAGGAGCCACGACCGAGTGGCGTCTGGATCCCGGCTTTCGCCGGGATGACGTATAGTGGTGAGGGGGCGCTCAGCTGATCCCCAGATCCCCCGGCCCGAACGCCTGGGGCAGCAGCTCGGACAGGCGGTAGCTCGCGACCGCATCGCCCTCGGCCGCGCCGCAATGGACCGGCAGGTCGCGCCTGCCGAGCTGCGCCGCTTCGTTGATCACCTGGCGGCAGCGACCGCAGGGGCTGACCGGCGCGGTGCCCGTCGGCACCCCGTCCGGCCCGATCGGCCCGCCGATCACCGCGATTTCCGCCACGTCGCGCAACCGCCCCTGCGCCGAGACCGTCGCCAACGCCACCGTCTCCGCGCAGAGCGACAGGCCGTAGCTGGCATTCTCGAAATTAGCCCCCGTCACCACCGTGCCGTCGGTCAGCAGCACCGCCGCGCCGACGCCGAAGTTCGAATAGGGCGCATGCGCATTGCGCGCGGCGGTACGGGCGGCGGCGATCAGCCCCTCGCGGTCGGTCGTCATGGAATTCATCCCTTGATGTGAAGCACGCAGATCAGCGTGAACAGCCGCCGCGCGGTATCGAAATCGACCTCGATCTTGCCGTCCAGCGCCGTCCGCAGCAGCTCGGCGGCGTCGTTGTGGATACCCCGCCGGGCCATGTCCACCGTCTCGATCTGCGCGGGCGTCGCATTGCGGATCGCCTGGTAATAGCTGTCGCAGATCGCGAAATAGTCGCGGATCGGCCGGCGGAAGCGGGCGAGGCCGAGCACGATCGTCTCCAGCGGCGTATCGTCCGCCCGCCGGATCGCCAGCGCCAGCCGCCCTTCCTCCACGCTGATATGCAGCTTGTACGGCCCGGCATAGCCATCGGCATGGGCGCGCTGGGGGGCGAAGTGGTTGTCCTCGAGCAGATCGTAGATCGCGATTCTGCGTTCCTGCTCGATATCGGCCGAGCGCCACAGGATGGTGCGCTCGTCGAGAGTCACGTCGAGGATCCGCGGATCGGCCATAGGCCGCAGCTTTGGAAGCATTCCCCGTTTTCCACAAGCCATGCGGTTGCCGTCGCCCCCACATTGGCCGATGAGGGCGGGATGGCACAGCCGATCCCTTTCCCCACCCCGGAGCCCCAAGAGGGCCTCAGCCTCCCGCAAAATGTGGAGGCGGAAGCCGCGCTGCTCGGCGCGATGATGATCGACAACCGAGTCGCGGAGGACGTTCTCCAGAAGATCCGACCCGAGCATTTCTTCGAGCCGCTGCACGGCCGCATCTATGAGCAGATCGCGCACCTCGTGGGCGACAACCGCCTCGCCACCCCCGTGACGCTGCGCCCGCTCTTCGCCAACGATCCGGCGATGAAGGAGCTGGGCGGCCCGGCCTATCTCGCCCAGCTGACCGGCAACCCGGCCAGCCTGATCGGCGCGCGCTCCTTCGCCGACCAGATCTACGATCTCGCCCAGCTCCGCGCGCTGGTCGATGTCGGTCGCGGCATGGTGGAGGGCGCGCTCGACACCAGCCAGGACATCAATCCCTCCAAGCAGATCGAGCAGGCCGAACTCCGGCTCTACCAGGTCGCCGAGCAGGGCGATTCGGAAGCCGGCGTGAAGTCCTTCACCCGCGCCGCGACGCTCGCCGTGAAGCAGGCCGAGAAGGCGATGAACTCGGGCGGCGGCATCTCGGGCATCACCACGGGCCTCAGCGACCTCAACGCCTCGACCGGCGGTTTCAACCGATCGGACCTGCTGATCCTCGCCGGCCGCCCGGGCATGGGCAAGACCTCGCTCGCCACCAACATCGCGTTCAACGCCGCCAAGCGCTACATGGACGATCTCGATGCGGGCATCGCCGAGGAAAAGTCGATCGGCGCGCCGGTGGCCTTCTTCAGCCTCGAAATGTCGGCCGACCAGCTGGCCATGCGTATCCTGTCCGAACAGGCCGAGGTCGTCTCGGAAAAGCTGCGTACCGGCCAGCTGAGCAACGCCGAGTTCCAGAAGTTCGCGCGCGCCGCGGGCGATCTGGAGCGGCTGCCGCTCTATATCGACGACACGCCGGGCCTCACCATCGCGGCGCTGCGTACCCGCGCGCGGCGGCTCAAGCGCCAGCACAAGATCGGCATGGTGATCGTCGACTATCTGCAGCTGCTCACCGGCTCGGCCAAAGCCTCGGGCGACGGGCGCGTGCAGGAAATCTCGGAGATTTCGCGCGGCCTCAAGACGCTGGCCAAGGAACTCCATGTCCCGGTGCTCGCGCTCTCCCAGCTGAGCCGCGCCGTGGAAAGCCGCGAGGACAAGCGCCCGCAGCTCTCCGACCTTCGCGAATCCGGCTCGATCGAGCAGGACGCCGATATCGTGCTGTTCGTGTATCGCGACGAATATTACCACGACTTCAAGGCGCCCACGAAGATCCCCGACGGCACCGAGACCGCCGAGGAGCGCATGGCCTATGAGGAATGGCAGGCGCGCCAGCTGGAAGTGGCCAACAAGGCGACGGTGATCATCGCCAAGCAGCGCCATGGTGCGACCGGCTCGGTGCACATGCGCTTCGACCGGCAGTTCACCAAGTTCAGCGATCTGGCGCCGGAGGGGTATTGAGGTCGAATCCGTTCGAAAAGGGGCGAATGTGAACAAAGTGGAGCTGGCCGAACATCTGCTGCTAGTCAGTATGTTTATCGACTCACATCGCCCCGACCGCCGTTACATGTCCCGGCAGGACTTTGAGGTAGACTACAATACCTCTGTCGACACGCGCTTGTTCAACAGCATCGTGGCTGATCTGCGGGAGCAGGGGCTTGTCAAAGCGAGCCCTAATGCTGGGTCGTATTTCGTTCGCCTTCATAGTAATGCTTACAAGATTGCCTTGCAAAGAATTTTAACCTCCCTCGATGCAGATGTTTTTGAGATCGACTGGGAAACTAAGCGTATCGTCACGGATGCTGAAGAGTGGGCTCAAGAAACCTTGATACCCGGTCTGAAATTATGGGTGCTCCTCTCGCGGGAAAAGATAAAGTCAGGAGGGTCTGTTCCAATCGCGCAATCGTCGCAGGTGGCCGGGAGAGACATTAACCACTTCTATGGAGCGGTTGCTGGTCCCGGCGTAATCAACAAAACAGGCGATAGCAAAGAGAGCTGGTGGACCCGTTGGAGTACGGTTTTTGGAGGCTTGAGCGCATTGCTAGCTATTCTTGCGATCTTAGCGACGTGGTATTTTTGGCGGTATCCACACCCTTGAACGACTGCTGATGGTGAGTGGTATCAAACCACTCCTCAAACACTCGTCCCCACAACCCGCCCAATGCCTGCGGTCAGCGCCATCGCCAGCGCGCCCCAGACCACCACCCGCACCACCGGCTTGCGCGGCCTGGCCCCGCCGGTGATCGCGCCCAGCGCGCCGAGCAGGGCGAGGAACAGGATCGATCCCGCCGCGTCGCCCGCCGCCCTCCAGCGCGTCACGCCTTCAGCGTAGCGAACGCCGTCACCCCCGCCGCGACCGCCAGCGCCGCGCACACCAGTGCCGCCACATGGAACCCGCCGACCAGCGCGGTGCCGGTCTGCGACAGCACCGCGCCGGCCAGCGCGGTCGCCACCAGCCCGCCGGTCCGCGCGATCGCGCTGTTGAAGCCCGAGGCGGTGCCGGTGAAGCGATCGTCGACCGAGGCGAGCACCGCCGTGGTCAGGGGCGCCACCGCGCCGGCCATGCCGAGCGAGAGCACCAGCATCCCTGGCAGGATGCTCGTCCAGTAGCTCGCCTGCGGGTCCGCGCCCGAGAGCAGCCAGAAGCCGAGGCCGGTCACGATCGGCCCGATCGAGAGCGGCCAGCGCCCGCCGATGCGCGCCGCCAGCCGCCCGGCGAAGCGCGAGGAGACGCCGATCACGATCGAGAAGGGGAGCAGCGCGAGCCCCGCCTGCGCGGGCGGATAGCCGCCGCCGACGATCAGTAGATAGGGCAGCAGCAGGATCAGCCCGCCCAGCGCGCCGTAGAGCAGCAGGGTCAGCACGGTGAGGCCCACGAACGGCAGCGAACCGAACAGCGCCAGCGGCATCATCGCGCGCTCGCCCAGCCGGTGCTGGTGGAGCACGAAGCCGCCGAGCAGCCCGACGCCGCCGACCAGCCCGATGGTCGCCTCGGTGGAGACCGCATGGCTGCTCGACCACAGGGTCAGCGCCCAGGTGAGGCTGCCCAGCCCCGCGGTGGCGAGCGCCGCGCCGAGCCAGTCGAGCCCGCCCTTGCCGCGCGGGCTCTCGGGCACATAGCGCCAGGCGATGGCGATCGCGGCGGCGGCGACGGGCAGGTTGAGGTAGAAGATCGCGCGCCAGCCGACCGCGTCGACCAGCCAGCCGCCGAGCGGCGGTCCCACGGCGGAGGCGATCGCGCCCGCAGAGGCCCAGGTGCCGATCGCACGCCCCCGTGCCTCGCCGTGGAAGCTGCTGCCGAGCAGCCCGAGGCTGTTGGGCATCAGGACCGCCGCGCCGATCCCCTGCAGCGCGCGCGAGGCGAGCAGCAGGTCGGTGCCTGCGGATAGCGCACAGCCGAGCGAGGCCAGCGCGAAGATCGTGACGCCCAGGATCAGCATCCGGCGGCGGCCAAAATAGTCGCCGGTAGCGCCCCCGAACAGCAGCAGCGCGGAGAGCGGGAGGAGATAGGCGTTGATGATCCAGGGCAAGGTCGCCGGATCGGCGGCGAGCGTCCGGCCGATCGTCGGCAAGGCGACGTTGGTCACCGATCCGTCGAGAAAGGCGAGGCTGGAGGCGCACATGCATGCCGCGATGATCCAGCCGCCATGGCGGGGGGCGGGCGGGGCGGTGTCGCTCATCGGCGGGGCAGACGCAGCATGGGGGCAGGCTGTAGCGGGGAAGCAGGCGCGGGGCCAGCCGCGCCACGGCGTCTCCTCCCCCTGCGCAGGGGGAGGAGGCCGGTGCGCGTCAGAACCGCGTGCGGAGCGTCAGGCCATAGGTGCGCGGCTCGGCGAGGAAGGAGCCGAACAGCGCATTGCCGGTGGCGAATGCGGGCGATCCGAAGGCCTGCACCTGCGACTGGCTGCCGGCGCCCTGGAACGGCATGCTGAAGGCAACCTGCTGGTACTTGGTGTCGAGCAGGTTCTGCGCCCAGAGTTCCAGCGACCAGCGCTCGTCCGGGCCGCGGACGCCCAGGCGCGCGTTCATCGTGACGAAGCCGTCCTGCAGCTTCTCGACGAACAGGTCCGAACCGGTGTTGTAGTCGCTGGTCATGCGGCTATCGACATAGATCAGCCCGGTCCAGCCGCTGTTGCCGAGCGACGGCGTCCAGGTCACGGCGCTGGTCACGGTGTTGCGGGGTGCGTTGGACATCTGGCTGCCCGGCAGCAGGAAGAGCTGCGCGTTGAGCGGCTCGCCGGCCTTGGACCCGACCAGGTTGTTGCGATATTTGGCGTCGGCCAGCGTGTAGCCCAGGTTTACGGTGAAGTTGGAGGTCGGGTAGAGGCCGACCTCGAGTTCCACGCCCTGCGTCACCACGCCCTTGCCGACGCTGCCGGTGCAGGCGCCGGTTGCCGAGCTGTTGTCGCGGTCCGCACCGTTCAGGCCCGCGCTGCATCCGCCGATATTCTGGACGATATAGGCGGTGCCGTTGAAGGTGTTCAGCTGGAAGTTGGTGAATTCGGAGCGATACAGCGCCACGTTGGCGGTGAGGCGGCGCGAGGTGTATTTCAGCCCCAGCTCATAGGCGTTCACCGTCTCCGGATCGAAGCGCAGATTGGCCGCCGCCGCCGGCTTGGGCGTGGCGAACACGGTGGCCGACAGGTCCGAGCGGTCGAGATTGTAGCCGCCCGCCTTGTAGCCGCGCGCGAAGGAGGCATAGGCCAGGGTGCGCTCCGACGGCTTCCACGAAAGCACCGCGGTGCCGGTCAGCTGACCTTCCTTGAACTTGTCGGTGAACGGCACGCCGGTGAGCGCCGCGGTGGAATTGCCGGTGCAGGTGAGGGTGATGATGCCGGCCGCCAGCGACTGCAGCGTCGCGTTGGTGCTGGCGAGCACCGGGCCGAGTGCGGCCTGCTGCGCCGGGCAGACGGTGTTGTTGTTGTTGAAGGCGGCCTTCAGCGTCTTACTCTCGTGCGTGTAGCGCGCGCCCAGGGTGAAGCTCAGCGTCTTGGTGAGCTTGTAGATGTTGTGCGTGAACAGCGCCCAGTTCTCGCTGGTCTGGTCGTACAGGTCGCGGACGCTGCCAAGGTCGTTGAGCGTGCTCAGCCGATCGATGCCGCCGATGATCTGCGGCCCCACCGCCGGGGTCAGCGCCGCCCGGCCGGCGGCGCTCAGGCAGCCGGTGCGGCTGGGATCGCGCAGCGCCGCGGTGGGATTGAGCGTCGCCACCATGCGGCAGGCGGCAAAGGCGCCATATTGCGTGCCGAAGCGCAGATTGTCCGCAACCTGCAGCGTCTCGTGCGCGAAATAGCCGCCGACGAGCCAGTCCAGCTTGTCGCCCAGGATCGTGCCCGAGAAGCGGCTCTCATGGCTGAATGTGTGGAACTGGCGATAGCTGTTCCCGTCGTTCGGGCGATAGGCGATGTCGACATTGCCATAGTCGATATCGGCCGCGCCGTCGGACTTGTATTCGCGATACGCGGTCAGCGAGGTCAGCTGCGTCGCGCCCAGGTTCCAGCGAATGCGGGCGGACACGCCATAATCCGTTGTCAGGTTCGCATAGGCGCGGCCCGGGGACTGGGCGATCTGGCGGTTATAGGGATCGCCTTCGCTGGGTAGCACGCCGCCCATGCTGCGCAGGATTGCAGTGACGCGATTGCCCGCCGGATTGATCGAGAAGTCGCCAGCCACCCCCGGGGTCGGATCCAGCTTCTCGCGCGTGTCCATATAGACCGCGCCGCAGCACTTTTCCTTGCGATGCGTATAATCGGCGATCAGGCGGATGCCGAGATCCGGATTGACCGTGAACAGCAGCTGGCCGCGGACGAAATAGCGGTTGCGATCGTTATAGTCGGTCTTGTTGACGACATCGTAGAGATAGCCGTCGCGCTTCGAATAGACGCCGTCGATGCGAAAGGCGAGCAGGTCCTTCACCACGGGACCGGTGAGCGCGCCGGACAGGCGGATGGCGTCGTAATTGCCATAGGTCGCCTCGGCGAACCCGCCGAACTTGAATTCGGGCAGCTTGGTGTAGATGCTGATCGCGCCTGCCGAGGAGTTGCGGCCGGAAAGGGTGCCCTGTGGACCGCGCAGCACTTCGATCCGCTCGATTTCGCCCATGTCGTTGAGACCGGAGCCGGTGCGGCTGCGGTAGATGCCGTCGATGAAGACCGCGACCGAGCTTTCCAGGCCCGGATTGTCGCCCACCGTGCCGATGCCGCGCACGCGGGCGGCGGCATTGGCCTCGGAGCCGGTGGAGGAAACCAGCAGCGAGGGCGCGATCTGCGTCATCTGGCGGATGTCGGTCGCACCCGAATTCTGCAGCGCCGCCTGGCCAAAGGCGGAAACCGCGATCGGCACGCTCGACAGCCGTTCGGATCGGCGCGTTGCGGTGACGACGATGTCGGCGGTGTTGGGGGATTCGTTTTCGGCGGTCGCGGGCGTGTTGGCAGCGGAACCGCGCAAATCCTGGGCCAGCGCCGGCGTGGACAGGAGGGCGATAACCCCGGCGGACACCAAGAATGCGCACTTCGACATAACGGCTTCCTCTCAATCCCCAGCTTTTGCTTTGGTTTGAGTGCCGTTTTGATCGGAGACGGATAAATTTCGGTGAATGCCGCGTCCGTAGTCGCACGGAGGAGATGATCGCAAAAGCGCGTTTGCGCCGCGAGTGCTTATGTCGGGATTTTCAGAGATCGAAGCGAGAGCAGCACTGCCGCTGCATGCGCGAAGCGAAGATGGTGACCCCTACGGGACTCGAACCCGTGTTTTCGCCGTGAGAGGGCGACGTCCTAGACCGCTAGACGAAGGGGCCATTGCTTGGCGGAGGCGGCCAATTACGTTCCGTGGCCGGCCCCGTCAAGCGATGTTTTCAGACTTTTTCAGCCGGCCACCGGCAGGCGCAGGCTGCCGTCCGGTTCATACCCGACCTCGCTGTACGCCGTCACCGCATCCAGCGGCAGCGGGCCGTAGATGTGCGGGAAGAGCTGGCCGCCGCGCGAGGTCTCCCAGCGCACGGAGTCGCCGAGCGCGGCAAGATCCACCGCGGCGAGCCACAGCCCCGTCTGGCCGGCGAAATGCTTTTCCAGCGTCTCCTGCGCCTGCGCGGCGGTGGAAAGGTGGATATAGCCATCCGTCAGATCGATCGGCGCCCCCAGGAAGACACGTTCGTGTTCGAGCGTGTCCATCTGGTCTTGGGTCAGGATCTTGTAGGCGGTGAGGGGCAGGTCGGCCACCGCTCAGCCCTCGCCGCCGTCGGCGAGGTCTTCACCCGGCACCGCGTCCGGCGTTGCTTCGCTGGCCACTGCGCCATCGCCCAGGTTCATCTCGGCCTCGTCCTCGTTCTCTTCGATGCGTGCCGCCGAGACGACATGCTCGTTCTGCGCGACGTTGAACAGCCGCACGCCCGCCGAGTTGCGGCCGATCACGCGCAGATCGCCCAGCGACATGCGGATCATCTTGGCCTGGTCGGTCACCAACATGAGCTGGTGTCCCTTGGTCGCCGGGAAGCTCGCCACCACCGGCCCGTTGCGGGCGATGTTGTCGATGTTGGTGATGCCCTGGCCGCCACGACCCGTGCGGCGATATTCATAGGCGGAGCTGAGCTTTCCATAGCCGTTGGCGCAGACGGTGAGGATGAACTGCTCGCGACTCTTCATCTCCTCGAAGCGCGACTCATCCAAGCCATGCTCGCCTTCGCGCTCGCCCTTCCAGGGGGCGAAGCGGAGATAGGTGTCGCGCTCTTCCTGGCTGGCGCCCGAGCGGTGCAGGATCGACAGCGACATCACCTGGTCGCCGTCGCCCAGCCGCATGCCGCGCACGCCGGTGGAAGCCCGGCTCTGGAAGGCGCGGACGTCCTCGCCGGGGAAGCGGATCGCCTTGCCGGCGCGCGTCGCCAGCAGAACGTCGTCGCCTTCGTTGAGCAGGGCGACGCCGATCAGGCGATCATCCTCGTCTTCGCCTTCGAACTTCATCGCGATCTTGCCGTTCGAGGGCACGTTCGTGAACAGGTCCATGCTGTTCCGCCGGACATTGCCCTTGGCGGTGGCGAACATCACGTGGAGGTTCGCCCACTCGTCCTCGTCCTCCGGCAGCGGGAGCACGGTCGAAATCGTCTCGCCATTGGCAAGCGGCAGCAGGTTGATCATCGGCCGGCCGCGGGTGGCGGGGCCGCCCTCGGGCAGGCGCCACACCTTCATGCGATAGACGCGGCCAAGCGTGGAGAAGAACAGCACCGGCGTGTGCGTCGAGGTGACGAACAGCTCGGTGATCGCATCCTCGTCCTTGGTCGCCATGCCGGCGCGGCCCTTGCCGCCGCGCGCCTGGGCGCGGAAGGCATCGAGCGGGGTGCGCTTGATATAGCCCTGGACCGTGACGGTCACGACCATGTCCTCGCGCTCGATCAGGTCCTCGTCGTCGATGCCGTCGGCGGCGGCGGCGATCTCGGTCTTGCGCGGGGTGGCATAGGTGTCGCGGATCAGCACCAGCTCGCCGCGCAGTACTTCGTAGAGCTTGGCACGATTGCCGAGGATCTCGAGCAGTTCGGCGATCGAATCGGCGAGTTCCTTGAGCTCGTCGCCGATCTCGTCGCGGCCGAGCGCGGTGAGGCGGTGCAGGCGCAGGTCGAGGATCGCGCGAACCTGGGTGTCGGACAGGCGGTAGGTATCGCCGGTCACCTCGGTGTCCACCGCCTCGACGAGGCGGATGTACGGCGCGATCTCGGCGATCGGCCATTCGCGGGCGAGCAACGCCTCGCGCGCGGCGGCCGGGCTCGACGAGCCGCGGATGATCTTCACCATCTCGTCGAGATTGGTGACCGCGATCACCAGGCCGAGCAAGATGTGCGCACGGTCGCGCGCCTTGGCCAGCTCGAACTTCGAGCGGCGGGTGATGACCTCCTCGCGGAACTTGACGAAGGCCTCGATGATGTCGCGCAGGTTGAGCAGTTCCGGGCGGCCGCCGCGGATCGCGAGCATGTTGGCCGGGAAGCTCGACTGGGCGGGGGTGTTCCGCCAGATCTGGTTGAGCACCACCTCGGGCGTCGCGTCGCGGCGCAGGTCGATGACGATGCGCACGCCCTCGCGCGAGCTTTCGTCGCGAATGTCGGAGACGCCTTCGATCCGCTTTTCCTTGGCGGCCTCGGCGATCTTCTCGACCAGCGCGTTCTTGCCCTGCTGGTAGGGGATTTCGGTGAGCACGATCGAGCGGCGCTCGCCGCGCTGCTCGAACTCGTGGCGCGAGCGCACCAGGATCGAGCCGCGGCCGGTCTGATAGGCCGAGCGGCAGCCCGAACGCCCGAGGATCACCGCGCCGGTCGGGAAGTCCGGCCCCGGCACCAGCTCCATCAGCTCTTCGAGCGTGACCGCGCCATTGTCGATATAGGCGAGGCAGGCGTTGATCACTTCGCCGAGATTGTGCGGCGGAATGTTGGTCGCCATGCCGACCGCGATGCCGCCCGCGCCGTTGACCAGCAAATTGGGGAAGCGGGCGGGCAAGACCGACGGCTCGCTTTCCGAGCCGTCATAGTTCGGCACGAAGTCGACCGTGTCCTTCTCGATATCGTCGAGCAGCGCCGTCGCCACGCGAGCGAGGCGCGCTTCGGTGTAGCGCATCGCGGCGGGCGGATCCGGGTCCATCGAGCCGAAATTTCCCTGGCCGTCGATCAGCGGCACGCGCATCGCCCAGTCCTGCGCCATGCGCGCCATCGCGTCGTAGATCGAGCTGTCGCCGTGCGGGTGGTATTTACCCATCACGTCACCGACCAGGCGGGCGGACTTGCGGTAGGGCCGTCCGGCGACATAGCCGCCTTCCTGGGCGGCATAGAGGATGCGGCGGTGGACGGGCTTCAGGCCGTCCCGAACGTCGGGCAGGGCGCGCGCCACGATCACGCTCATCGCGTAATCGAGGTACGAGGTCTTCATCTCGTCGACGATCGAGATCGGGGTAATGTCAGAAGGGTCGGCGAGCAGGGTCTCGTCGGTCAATGCAACAGACTTTCGGGTTTTTGTTACGCTGATATGGCTCTAGCCGCCCACATGCCTCCTGCCAACCCCGCGCCCGCGCGTACGCACGCGCGTGGGGAGCATTGGGAGCCAAGTTCGCACCTGCACGTTTCAGGTCCGCAATGGCGGCTGTTCAAGCCACATTCAGCGCATCTGCCGCACGGCAAGCATGCTTGAATGGTGTAGAGTGCGCCTTTAGAGGAACGAGCGACGCCGCCTGGCCGACGAGGAGAGTTTCACATGAAGTTTGTTTCGAAGCTTGCGCTGACCGCGATGCTTGCGCTGGGGGCACCCGCGCTGGTGGCGACGCCGGCGCTCGCCCAGAAGGACAAGAAGGGCGCCGCGAAGGAAGATCCCAACGCGCTCAAGGTGGGGGATGCCTTCCGCAAGGCAGCCGCCCCGGCAATGGAAGCGGTGCAGGCCAAGAACTGGGCAGTCGCAGCACCTGCGGTCGATGCGCTCGATCAGGTCGCGCAGAACGACGACGAGAAATATTATGCCGCCTATCTTCGCTCGCGCGTGCAGATCGGCCAGAACGACATGGCTGGCCTCACCAAGACGCTGCCGATCCTGATCGCCAGCCCGCGCACGCCTGCGAACGAGCTGCCGATCTACAAGCGGCAATATTACACGATCATCGGCAACCAGGCGCTCAACGAGAAGAAGTATGCCGAGGGGATCGATGGCCTGCTGAAGGCGCGCGAGGCCGGCAATAACGACTTCGACATCTCGATCGCACTTGCCAATGCCTATGCGCAGACCGGCAAGCCGAACGAGTCGGTCGCCGAAGTGGATCGCGCGATCCAGGCGGTGAAGGCCACCGGTCAGAAGCCGCCGGTCGCCTGGTACCAGTTCGCGATCCCGCGCGTGTACGCGACGGGCAACCGCGCCGCCACGGCGGAGTGGATGAAGAAGATGATCGCCGACTATCCGACCAAGCAGAACTGGCGCTGGGGCGTTCTGGTGATGCGCGGCAGCGCGGATTCGGCGGGCGGTCGTCTGACCTCGGCGCAGCGTATCGATCTCTATCGCCTGCTGCGCACCACCAAGGTGATGGCCGACCAGAACGACTATGTCGATTATGCGGAATCGGTGAACTCGGCAGGCCTGCCATGGGAAGCCGTGGCCGCGATCGACGAGGGCCGTTCGACGGGCAAGATCCCGGCGGGCAACCCGGACATCGCCCGCATCTACGCCTCGGCTCAGACCAAGGCGAAGGCCGAAGGCTCGCTCACCCCGCTGATCAAGCAGTCGCAGGCTGCCGCGAACGGCAAGATGGCAGCGCAGACCGGCGACGCGTTCCTCGCCTCTGGCGACTATGCCAAGGCCGTGGAACTGTACGACGTGGCACTGCAGAAGGGCGGCGTTGCATCCGACGACGTCAACCTGCACCGCGGCATCGCGCTCTACAATCTCGGCCGCAAGGAAGATGCGCGGACCACCTTCGGTCAGATCAAGGCGGCACCGGCCGTCGATCTCGCTGCGCTGTGGACGGTGGCACTGGATCTCCCGGCGCTCTCCTGAGCCGCGCCGTTTCGAACCGGAAAGGGGCGGTCCCGCGGGGCCGCCCCTTTTTCGTTTAGCCCTGGTGGTCAGGCACGGGCACGCCGGGCAGGGCCTTGGCGGTCCGGATGGTGAGGGACGTCTTGACGTGCTCAACATTGGGGGCGGTGGTGAGCCGCGTCGTAAGGATGGTCTGGAAGCTCTGCAGATCCGGCGCAACGATCTTCAGGATGAAGTCAATCTCGCCGTTGAGCATGTGGCATTCGCGAACCTCCGGAATCTCCGCAACGAGCTGTTCGAAGGCCCGCAGGTCGCTTTCGGCTTGACTTTTAAGGCTTACCATCGCGAAGACGGTCAGATTGTAGCCGAGCGCGGCGGGGTCCAGCGCGGCATGATATCCCTTGATGGCGCCTTCCTGTTCCAGCGCGCGGACGCGACGCAGGCAGGGTGGGGCAGTCAGTCCGACCCGGTCGGCCAGCTCGACATTGGTCATGCGGCCATTCTCCTGGAGTAATCCAAGGATCCGGACGTCGATCTCGTCGAATCGCATTTTTTTCTGGGGCTCCTGCGTGGGTTCGTTTCTTCTATGTGCGCTTTAGCATAATAAAATTACGCTTCAACGCAATTGTCCCACATTGCGACGTGCCGAAATGGACTGTTTCCACAGCCGGTTGCATGGCGGTATGGAGAGGCCGGGATCGAGAGACAGGCTCTTCGGGGGACCATAGGTTTTGCCCTTGCGGTATGACGATACGCTGGAAACGGTGCTGGCGGGCGATGTCCGCTCGGCGACGGGTGCGCCGCTCGCCTGGCGGCAGCTCGTCGACCTGATCGGTCGCGGCCGCGTGCCGGCGGACGACCGGGCGATGGAAATGCTTGCGTCGATCCGAACGCTGGTCCCCATCGAGGCGAGGATCGCCAGTGCCCGCGCGCTCGAAGGCGCATGCCCGCCGCCGGCGCTCGTCCTGCTGTTGGCGGTCGATGACCTGCGCGTTGCCTTGCCCGTGTTGCGGACCGCGCAGTTGAGCGAAGGCGATTGGCTTGCGCTGCTCCCCAAACTCGCGCCGGGGGCTCGCCATGTGCTGCGCAATCGCCGCGATCTCGCTCCCGCAATCCTGCGCGCGCTGGAAAGCTTCGGCCCGGCGGATTTCGTGCTGCCGGATCACAGCGACGCCGGCGCCCTCGGCGCCGACGCGCAGCCCTCGATGCGCGGCGAAGATGCGCCCGATGGCTTGTTCGCCGTCGCCGATCTGATGGCGCGGATCGCGCGCTACCGACAGGACCGCGACCATTTCGAGCGCGGCCGACCGCCCGAGCGCGCCCGCAGTTTCCGGTTCGAGACCGACGCGATGGGCGTCGTCCGCTGGGTGGAAGGTGTGCGCCGAGAGCCGGTAATCGGGTTGTCGCTCGATCTTCAGGGCCTTTCCGCCGGTAGCCGCCTGGACGGCGTGGCCAGCGGCGCCTTTCGACGGCGGGCCGGGTTCACCAATGCCCGCCTGACGATCGCGGGCGAGTCGGACGCGGGCGGGGACTGGCTGGTCTCCGGTCTTCCCGTGTTCGACCAGGTCACCGGTCGCTTCACCGGCTATCGGGGCAATGCGCGCCGTCCGCGCAGCGACGAACGCGCCGAGCCGCAGCGGGTGTCGCCCGAGGCGGACGCACTGCGCCAGATCGTGCATGAACTCCGCACGCCCACCAATGCGATCGCCGGCTTTGCCGAGATGATCGAGACCGAAATGCTGGGGCCGGTGCCGGAACCATACCGCGATCGCGCCGCGGTGATCCGCGCCCAGGCGCGCGAACTGCTCGGCGCGATCGACGATCTCGATCTCGCGGCACGCATCGAAAGTGCGGCGCTGTCGCTGTCCGCTGGGCGCGTGGCGGTGCGGCCCCTGCTTGCTGGCATCGTCGACGATCTGGGCGAGTTGCTGGCACTTCGGGGGTCGTCCATCGCGCTGGCACCGGGCGAACTGTTCGTCGCGGGCGATCCCCGTGCGATCGAACGCCTGCTCGCACGCCTGTTGGCCACGCTGGTCTCGGCGACGGCGGCGGAGGAGCGCCTCTGCGTCCGCTTCGCGCTGGAGGGCGATGGGCAGGTCGCGATCCGCATCGATCGCCCGCGTGCGCTGGGCCAGTTCCCGGGCGATGCCGTGCTCGGCATCGATGACGAGCATGAGGAGGATGGCGCGCTGCTCGGCACCGGCTTCGCGCTTCGCCTGGCGCGAAACCTGGCGCGCGAACTGGGCGGCAGCCTGAGGATCGCGCCCGATCTGCTCACCTTGCGCCTGCCGGCCGCGGCGGCGGAGGCTGCGGCGGAGCAGGCGCACCGCCACTAGGGTCTTGGTCGCGCCGGGGCTTGCGGCGACGGCGCAGGCTCCGCTAGGGGCGATGTGTGCTGGGGGCCTGTAGCTCAATGGTTAGAGCTGGCCGCTCATAACGGCTAGGTTGCGGGTTCGAGTCCTGCCGGGCCCACCAGCACTTGGGCTTTGTGCTGCAAATTCAGCATGTTAGTGGTAGGTTGGACAAACGCGAAGGGGTAGGGTTAGACAAATCTACGGTCAATCCTTGGTCGAATACAGCCCGTCAATCTGCTGAATCGCGCCGTCCGCCAGCCCCCGTTTGTTGGCCGCCTCGGTATAGGTGCGCACCTGGCTGGAGCTTTTCCAACCGCCCACCGACATAATCTGTTCGTCGGTGAGGCGGCTTTCGGCCATGCGGCGGGCGATCGCCTTGCGCAGGCCGTGGGCGGTGCATTTCGGCAGGCCTGCTTCGTCGCACCATTCGCGCATCTTGTTGCCGAAGCCGTCCTTCGTGAACGGCTTGCCGAACTCGGTCACCAGGTAGGTGCTGATGCCGACGCTGGGCATGGCATCGATCGCGCGGCGAAGATCGGTGGCGAGGGGCATCCAGATGTTATCGCCGGTCTTCCCCGCCTGATAGTTGATGCGGCCATTGACGATGTGCTTCGGGCCGAAGAGGCGGGCGTCGCCGCGGCGCTGGCCGGTCCAGAGGATGATTTCCAACGCCAGCCGGGCCTTGGTGCCCAGCTTGTGGTGCTTCTGGTACGCGGCGATGTCTTCCTCGCTCCAGGTGTGAAACCCCTGCAGCCGTTCCTTGCCCACCTTCTCCGCATCGGCCACGGGGTTCGAGCTGATCCACTCGAGCTTTTTGGCGTAGGCGAACAGCCGCAGTAGTTCCTTGCGCAGCTTCACCGCCGCGACCTGGCCACCGAAGGTCCGGCCGTTCTTCAGCTTCTGCTTCTCGGTGCGCTTCATCAGGATTGCCTCGATGTGTTCGAAGCGGAAATCAGTGACGCGATCGTTGCCGAACTCGTTGCGGAAGCTCTCGATCAGCCAACGGCGGCGGGTACGCGTTTCGGCCGTGCCCTTTGCGGCAAAGTCGGCCGCGCGATAATAGCGAGTGCATAAATCGTGAACGCTGCCCGGCGCGTGGCGCGTTTCCATCTGCGACGGCACCCCGGCGAGCAGCGCCTTGTATTCGGCTTCGAAGCCGGGCTGATCGGGCAGGGTCTTCATGTATACGGGAGCCACTCCCGCCTTTCGGAAGCGCGCGCGCAGCTTGCCGTGGCGATCGGGGGCGATGGTGACGTTCTTGTACCGCGTCTTCATCGGCCGGGCAGGATCCTATCCAGGGGGTTCGGGGCTTTCTCCACGATCATCATGGGATCGTCGCTGGCATCGATCACCATATTGCCGTTCACGTCAATGCCGACTCGCACGCGCGCAAAGCCGGCCTCACGCGCGCCGGAGAGGGCGCGTTTGATGTCCGCCTTTCGGAAGCGCGCGGCGGCAGTCACTCTTTCTCCTCCAAGATGCGGCGGACTGCGATGGCGAGGTCCGTAAACCCGTAGTTCGGGAACGGCCCTAGCAAGCCCTTTTCTCGCAGTGCGTGCCGGGCAGGCCATTTACCACCACCCTCCGGCAGGGTCAGCGCCAGCATCGCCTCCCGCTGCGCCTTCGTCAGCTTCCCCGCAATCTCTCTCGCTCTCTCGTCAGACATTGGACTGATCCTTCTCCGGATTGGGGGCCTGCAAGCCGATCGGTTCCAGCGGCATCATCCCATGCTCAAAGCGCCATCGCGACACGCCGCCGCAGTTGCCGCAGTGAAGCGCGTCAATCTTCGGATCCGTCCAGCTGTCGAAGTGCCAGCCGTCATGGGCCTGCGCGCATTGCTTGCACCATGGGCACTGCTGGATACCGCCGAAGCGGCGCAGAAGCCTGTCGAGAAAGCGCCGATGCAGCCAGCCGATCAGCTTGCGCTCAGCATTTCCAATGGCACCAAGATCAACGGTGGTGAGTTTGAGCCAATCGTCGTCAGACATTGGTAGCCTCCGATGCGTGGGCGCGGGAAAGCATTGACAGACGGACGGATCTAGCCCGGCGGCTATTGCACCAAGCCGGCTTGGAGAGCGCGACATCTACCGGCCGAACAGTCGCGCGGGTTGCCGTCAATCGCTCGACAATCGCGTGATATTCCAGCCCTGCAGCCGGGCCGGGATGAACGATGACCCTATCACCAACGGCGATCTCCACCGTCCCCGCTTCTACTCGGTCGGCTAGTGTGGTTAGGTCGGTCATGCTGGCTCTCCCCGAAGATCGGCTGCGGTAGGTTTGTCCAGCACCCCAGTCAGCCGCAGCTTGGCGAACCGGGTCGTACCCTCGTCATCGATCATTACGGTTAGGGTTTTCCCTTCAAACCAGCTTTCCAGGCCAAGGCTGCTGCTGATTTCGTCAAGGATTTCATCTTCGCTCATCCTTCCGCCCCTCCGTGCTTGGCGAGGGTGGCGAGAGCGGACTGGATGGCGTCGATCAGGCTCTTGCCACGGCCAACAATGTCCAACTGAAGCTCATCTGAGGAGCCGCTTTCGCGGAACACCTGCCACCCCGTGTCTTCGCTAGCCCCCTCGGGGACGGGCGAAGCATAGTACTGCAGGCTAAGCCGGTGCTGGCCGCTGAACCAGTCCAGCGCCTCTCGTAGCTTCCGGTTGTCCTTCCTTAGGGCGAGTATTGATTCATCATAGAAGTGGGCGAAGTAGAAGCCTTCCATAAAGGCAAGGCGCAGGCTTCGGTTGATGTTGTTAAGAACGCGGTCTTCTGACCTCGGCCAAACACCCAACGCTTGATCCTCTGCCGCTTGCGCAGCACTCAGAGGGACTGGGACGATCTCTTCGTCCGAATCCTCCACAGCGTCCCCGTTGGTGGGATTGGGTGGGGTGGCGACGTGCTGCGGAAGCGGCGAATGCTTGGGCTTGGCGGCCTGCTTGGCGCGGATCGCCTCCACTTTCGTCCAGATGCGTGCCAGCTCCGTTTCGCCGTTCGCGTGCATGTCGAGCCCGTTAGCGAGGCAGAGCGCGGCAAGCGTCACCATCACGCCGCCGACCTCTTGGGTGGGCTCGCCGATGTCGCGGCCGAACACATAGTCTACGAGCTGATGCGCCTCGCTGGCCGAGCATCCGCATGCCTGGACAAGCTCAAGGGCCTCTTCGAGGAAGCGGTGATTGCGCTCCTCACGGTCACCCGCGATCATCTCGCCGAAGCAGGCCATAAGCCACGGCTGCACGCGCTGCTGGAAGCTCTCCCCCTCCCCACCGCTCTCGTCGGCAACAGGCTCGCTTACCCTGTAGGTGGTCTGGCCTCGTTGCAGTTGCGCCAGATACGCTTGCGTATCCGGGTGATCATACGCTCGCGTTTCCTGGCACTTCACACAGGACAAGCCACCGGTTGCCGTGCCGTACGCCCATTGGTGTTGGTGCGGGCCAAGAACGCCGACACTGGTCGAGAAGGAACTTTTCCCTTCCAGCGCTTGAGTTTGGTTGCTTACCTCGGAGGGGGTGGATAGGGCGGCGCGAGTGGCTGCAGTGATCCGGGAGCGGACGGCATCTGCCGCGCTTGAAAGATCGCCTGACAAGTCATCGGGGTTTTCTGGCCAGAAGGCTAGCATCTCGTCGGCTTCGCGCAAAGCCTCCCGCAACCGCTGGATCTCAGCAGTCAGCGCGGCTGTGGATGCCTCGCGGTGGCGGGCCAGCATCTGCAGCGCGCCATCGGTAGACGGCAGGGTATCCGCCTGCACGCGGGCATATTCGACGGTGTGGCCGGCGGAGATCAGGCCGCCGAAAAGCGCCTCGCGATCAACGGTATCGATCATCACGGGCTGGAACCGATTCGGCACCACCGTGCCCTTGGTTGGCTTTGGCATCAGAACAATCCCGCTTGCTGGGGTTGGGGCTTGTCGGAGACGGCGCGAGGCATGCGCGCCGCCTCCTGTCGCAAGGCTGCGCGCTCCGCGCTGCGGTCTACATGGGTGCCGCCTTCCGTTGCGTCGCCGCGCGGCCAGCGGGCGCGCGCGGCCAGATTGACCTGGTGCAGGAACAGGATGTGCGGGCGATCGCAGTGCGGCCACCACGGTGCATGGTGATAGATCAGCGCTTGGATGCGGGCCAGTTGCATCGCGTTCGCCTCGTCCGGCGCGGTGGCGGCGCGCTGCGCCAGCGTATCGCGGATGCCGGCGAGATCCTGGCGGATCTCCGCATGGCTGGCCTGCAGCTCGGGCTCGTCCTGGCGAGCGACCACCGCGGCCCACATCGAGGCCAGCGCACCCATCACGCGGGCGCGATCGGCTTCCTCGGCGGCGCGCGGGTCGCCGGCCTGGCCCAGCTTGTCGGCATAGCGCTGGCGGGCAGCGTGCATGCGCGCAGCCTCCTGCGCGAGGGTGGGCCAATCGCGGGCGATCTCGTCGGTGCGATTCACTCGACGGCCTCCGCCATGTCATCCTCGCCGCAGCCGCGGCCGATCAGTTCGCCATTTTCGCCGCCGGTGAAGTCGCGCCAATGCACCCAGCCGCTCGGGCATGCGAAGCCCCACTCGCGGACCTTCGGCCCGGTGAAGAAAAGGGACACGCATGGTTCGCTGTCGATCAGCTCCAGTCGGTGGAGCGCTTCCGCCGGCCGGTGCACGATCGAGCCGGGCTCGCGAATGAACGCGCCCTCTGGCGTGATCTCGCGGTAGCGGCCGATCAGCAGCATGGAGGTGTTCGCCCACGGATGATCGTGCAGCGCCCGGTCATCGTCGTCGCGCAGGATCTCGTGCAGGTAGACGTTCTGTTGCTCGTTGCGCGGGACGATCCACCAGCGGCGGAGATAGGCGGGGGCACCGATCACGAAATCGGGCTGGCGTTGCATCATGGCGCGCGCCCAGGCGGCCATATCCTCGGGTGAGGTGTAGGAGATCATCGCGCCTTCCTTGCCGTTTTCGCGGGGTTGATCGCGCCGCCTTCGACGTCGACGCCGCGGGCAGTCAGCTGCTCTGTCCAGAGCGCGCGCATCTCGTCGGAGCAGTGCGCCATCGCGTCTCGCCAATCCGGCGCCCGGCCATGCTCGATATTGAACCGCGTCTGATAGAAAAGGCTCTGCGCGTTGTGCGGCAGCTCGGGCTTGTGGGCAGTCGCGCAGATCTCGCACGTGCCTTCGCGCGCCGGCATCAGCATCATGGTGCCGCTGCCGTCGGTGGGGATGTTGATCGGCTGGCGCATCAGTAGTCGCCCACCGACGTGATCACCGCGTCTTCGTCGATGATCAGCTTGGTGCCGCAGGCAACATAAGCCCGGAGCTTCTGCTCGATGCCGTAGACGCGGCCTACCCAGCTCTTGGTCGCGGCCGGCTTGTCGTGAACATAGAACCCGGCGATGCTGCCGTCCTTGTCGACCATCAGGCGGTATTTCGCCTTGTAGAGATCGCGGCCTTTCAGGACCTCGCCATCGTCGAGCTTGATCCAGGTGCTGCCGTAGTCTTTTTGTTCCACGACGACCGTGATGTGCTCGCCCCACTCGCCGTCGTCCTCGTAGGGCTTGAGCATGTAGGCAGCGATCTCGGAGAGCTTCACCTCCTTCGGAGCGAGATTCAGCAGTTCAGCCATATCGGCGGCCAGCTGCCCCGCAACCAGCGGCGCGACGCGCGCCTCGATCTGCGTCTTGAGCATGCCGGCGACGGTTGCGCCGTAGGAGGGGAGGTCGAGGCGGTCGACGCGCAGAGCCTCCTGGATCGCCTTCTCGATCAGCTTGCCGACCTCGCTATAGCTGCGCAGCGCTTGGGCGATGCTCTCGACGATCAGTTTATCGACGCGCGTCTGCACCTCCTTCTCGATGAAGTCGGGCGTCATGCGCCGCGCGACCGCGGCGCTGATCAGCGATGTCAGGTCAGCGGCTTCTGCCTCGGGAACGCAGTGCGCCGCGCACTTCGTCTGATACAGCAGGCGCTGGCTCGGGCAGTCCGGTTCGTCGCATGCGCCAATGTTCTGATCGGTACTCATTCTGCGGCCTCCAAGTCGGTGCGCTCGCCCAGCTGGGCGGCGATGCGGTGGTAGGTTCGGTTGGCGTGCGCGGCGCGGGCCGCGGGGCCGTTGGGCTCTGCCGGTCGACGCGGGCCGAGCGCCGTCAGGATCTGCTCTGCCGCGATCTTCGCGAGGCGCGTCAGGCGTCGGCGGCGGGCGCCGAGGTACGTCTTGCGCAGCAGCGGCGGGACGAGCGCCCAGCAATCGGGGCAGAGCATCTGGCGGGTTTCGCGCAGGCCGGAGCAGCCCCGGCGCTTGCAGGCATAGCGGCGGGCCGTCATGGCAACGGGCTCCAGCCAAGGGCCAGCGCGGCGGTGGCGATCACCACCAGCACCAGCGTCCAGAGCATGGCGAAGGCGAGCGCGCGGCAGCTGTCCGCGCCGTCGGGCAGCAAGGGGCGCTGATCGCGGGGCATCAGTGGGCACCCGCGAGCGCGAGCGCGATCACCGCCCCGGCAAGGATTGCGACCAGGTGCGACCAGCGTGCCGCCGATGCGGGGCCGGTGTCTCCGAATCGCTCGCGGTCCCAGCGCAGATGCAGGGCGGCGAAGCGGGCCTTGGGCAACACATTCGGGCCGCTGACCATCCGCGCCACTGGACGAAGCCGGCCGCTGCGGGGGAGTGAGATTGCTTTGCGAGGATTCGCCACTGTCGCCTCCATGCTTGATGGAGGCGGTGAATAGCATTATTGCTCTTCAGTGCAATGGCAAAATAGCAATAATGCTAATCTAGCAGCATGGCTTTCCGGATGGCGGTGGTTCTTACCGTGGCAAGGGAACCCCCTGCGACGATGCGCGCGATGCGGCGGCAGTCGAAAAAGCTCGAAGCGGTGCTCAGTCCGTTATCGCGCATAAAGGTGCGCACGTAGTTTGCGGGCCAGCTTGGTTCGTTGAGAAATGGGCTGCCGCGGCTGACGAGTCTGCCGCTTGGGCCGGTAATTTCTTCGTTGAACATCTGTGCGGGCGTTACAGTGCAACTGTAGCCATGGCCGCTGGTCGGTGGGGAGTTTGGCAGCTTGTCGAGCGCAATCTTGGTGAACGTGTAGCCGATGCTCGTAAGCTGAGAGGCGACAAGGCACACGTAATGCCCGCTTTTGGGCCAACATCGTATCGCCTCGGTCCCAAAGCTGGCATCGCCTATCACGGACTCTGCGACCATGCTGCTTTCGGGTGCAGGCTCCCACTTTAGGCGTGGACTTTCAGCTGCTGCTGATTCGTTTCGATCGTCCGACGTTGGGCTGCACGCCGATAGGGCTATAACTGCGGCGGTGCAGATCAGAGCCTGCGGGCGAACCAAACCGGCCTCCCCATGATTGATGCCTCTTCCTCTGAGAGCTCTACCTCGGAGTAGCGGGGGTTCGCGGAAAAGACCCGATAGTAGCCGCGTTTACCTGGGCAACGCTCGACAAGCTTCACCAGGTAGGCGTCGCCGTCGAAGATGGCGAAGGGGCCGGGCTGGATCGGGTTGCGATCTCGTTTGTCGATCAAGAGCTGATCGCCGTGATGAAAGATCGGCTCCATGCTGTCGCCGCGCACATTCACCATTTCGAAATCGGATGGGCGTCCGCGTAGCTCGCGCTCGACAAGATGCCGAGGAACCAACGCTGTCGCTTCCTCACCGTCGCCGGTGCCGCCACCGCCCATGCCCGCATATGTGGGAAGAACCTTGACCGTGACGTAATCTGGATCGTCGGTTGGCGGAATGAAGTCAGGTTCGGGCCGAGTCCAGCCCGGGAATTCAGGGAACCTTGCCTTCAGCTTGCCGAGCGTGGTGGTGCTAATCCTTGAATTTGCAGTTCCTGCATAGGGTCGCGTCACCGTGGTGGCGGCAACGCCAGCCTCGCGGGCGAGCGCTGTCGGAGTAAGCTTCACCCACTGGCAAAGCTCGCGAATTAGCGCCTGATCGTGTTCGAGCCCGGACATGTCGCAGCGGATAGCAAAATCGCTAATCGAGCGCTGTTTGCAAAAATGCTCTTGTCGAATAGCAAAAATGCTCATACCGGTGCGTTCCATGACGGAAGATCCTGTAGACGCGCTATTCGCCAAGGCTGAAAGGGCCGGCGTCCGGATGTCGGAAGCCTGCGACCTGGTTGGCATCGCGCGCTCAACCCCTTCACGCTGGCGGCACGGTAAGAGCGGCGCCAACAGCAAGAAGATCCGCGCGCTGAGCGAAGCAATCGACGCTGTGTTGCGGGATCGGGACGGCGGTGATCATGCCGCCGGTGATAATTCGCAGGCGCAGCAAGCGTCACGCGGAAGTGAAACGATTATTTCCGACACTTCGGAACTAGGTTCTGCAGCCGTTCCTTCTGGATCCGTTGCGGCTGCAGCCGAAGGGGAGGGGGTGTCTACCCTCCCCGGAGGGCTGGCAGCATGAAGCCGGAACGCCTGGCGCTGAAGCGCGCCTTCGCAGAGACGATCAAGGGCGTGGGCGGGCTGGAGGCGGCGGCGGGCTTCTGCCGCGTCGGCAAATCCGTGCTGGGCGACGCGCAGAACATCAACTGCCCTGATCGCTGGCCCTCGATCGACGTGATTGCGGATCTGGAGCCGCTGGCGCGCGAGCGCGAGGGCTGGCCGCACATCACCCGCGCGCTGTGTCGCGAACTGGGCGGCACTTTCGTGCTGCTGCCGACCGCACCCGCCGGGGCGGGGGACTTTCTGCGGACCGCCGGCCAGCTGAGCAGCGAGGCGGCGGACGTGACGAACGGTGTGTGTTCGGCACTGGCCGACGATCAACGGATCGACGCCCGCGAGGCCACGGAAATCAGCAAGCAGATTGCCGATGCGCAGGCGCTGCTCGCCGCGCTGGATGAGCAGATGTGCGCCATCATCGAGGAGGGAAAATGACGATCATGCACCTGGTGGCCAGCGTGCCCAGCCTGGGCGCCCACAAGCTGGCGTGGATCATCGGCAGTTCGGCCGATCCTGCCGACGATATCGCGCGCTTCGGGCAGGCCGTGGGAAACCCGGCGATGTTCGAGCGCGTGCTTTCCGGCGAGGTGGTGCCGTGCGCCAGCATGGCGGCGGAGATTCAGCTGTGGAGCATGGGCACGATCCAGCGCCGCGACTGGCGCCGCAGCGCCTGCCGCTGGTGGTTCGAGCGGCCGATCGGCTGGTTCAACGCGCGCGTGCGCCAAGCGGCCTGAGCCATGACGGGGGGCGGGACCATTCCATTTTTTGAGATCGGCGCGGGGCCTTCGGGCCGCGTGAAAGCGCGCCGTGGCGAGCCGGCGTGGTTTCACCCCCTCCCGCGTCGGCTCACCGTACCTTTCGAGGTGCGGACATGAGCGCGCTGGGTTCCGACAAGAACGATGCCGCGGCGGTGCGGTTCCAGTTGCCGCCGCTGGCGATGGCGATCGAGGCGCAGGCGTTCCGCGAGTGGGTGGAGCGCGCCGCCGTGGGTGACACGCAGCTCTATGCGCAAGGCATGGTGCCGCCGCGCACCTCGGCGACGTGGGTGCTGGCGGGCGAGCTGGCCGCAGCGAAGCTAGTGACGCTGAAGAGCCGGCGGCTGGCGGGCGGCAAGATCGAGTGGTTCGCGGAGAAGCTGGCGGCGCAGGTTGTGCCGGCGGCGATCGTGGTGCGGACCATCCCCGATCCGATGATGCGCCGCGTGGCCGACGAGGTTCTGCGGTGCGCCAATGCCGGGGAGCCGTGCCCGACCGATGGCGAGCTGGTGGTGCGCTGTGGCCTGCCGGGCACGGACGCGGCGAATTATCGGCTGCGCAAGGCGGTGAAGGCCGGGCTGGTGCAGCTGCAGCGGCCGATGCAGCCGGGCGAACGGCGGATCGCGACGGACCCGAAGTCGGGCCGATCGACGAAGCGGGCGATGGTGTGATGGCCGACGACGCCGACATCGCCAGCGAGATTGCCCAAGCGCGGAACGAACGGGCTATCGCCCAGGTGACCGCGCCCGGTTTCGAGGCCTGGGTGTCAGGCAATTGCGAAGAGTGCGGCGACGAGACGCCAAGGCTGGTGGAGGGCAAATGCGCCCCCTGCCGCGAGCCCTGGCCACCCCTGCCGCGCCGATATTGAGCGGAGGAAGGCAAGCATGATCGAGATCGAAACGTGCAAGTTCGTGCAGGCGGTGGATATAGCGGGATCGGTGGTGGAGCGCCGATCCTCGATCCCCGTGCTGCGGCAGATGCATGTGCATGCCAATGGAGCGCTGGCGATCAGCGCCACCGATCTGGACATGGGGTGCGAGGTGAAGCTGCCCTATACCGGCGCTGCGCAGAGCCCGTTTATGCTGCCCGAGCCGGATCGGCTGCGGAAGGCCATCGCACATGCCGGTGGCGGCGCGATTCTGCTGGAGCCGCAGGACACCGGGGCGGTGGGCGTGGCGACGGGCGATTTCCGCCTGGCCGTGAAGGGCGTGCCGCCGGAGGATTTCCCGCTGGACATCATGGCCGGGTTTGGCCGGGACGTGCTGACGTGCGTGCTGGGCGGCAGCGAGCTGGACGCGATCGCGCGGGTTTCGCACGCGATGTCCAGCGAGGAAACGCGCTATTACCTAAACGGCATCTACCTGCATCCGATCGACGAATGGACGCTGCGCGCCGTGGCGACTGATGGGCACCGGCTGTTCTGGGCCAATTTGAAGGTGCCCGGCGCGGTGCAGGATCGCAGCGGGTTCACCGGCGTCATCCTGCCGCGGGCGCTGATCGCGCGAGCGCTGAAGCGGTTCGCGCGCTGTGACGAGGTGGCGTTCGTGGTCGGCTATGCCGCGCCGGCAAATGCCCCGTCTGCGGCGGAAGGCACCGCACCGGCGCCGGTAGGCTATCCGCGCGTAGCGATGGCGGCGGCGGTGGGCGACCTGAAGGTGACCTTCCGCAGCAAGACGATCGACGGCACCTTCCCAGACTATACGCGGGTGATCCCGAAGGGACACGAACATCGTGCGGTGATGGAGGTGGCGGTGCTTCGCCGCGCGCTCCAGGCCCTGGTGGTGGCCGGTGTGGAGAAGCTGCCGGGTGTGAAGTTCGAGCGGGAGGGTAAGACCCTGATCTGCTCAGTGGCGGCGCATTGGGGCGGCGACGACAGCCGCGCCACGGTGCGGGTTCCGGTGCTGGACAGCGTGGGCATGCCCGAGGGGTGGCAGATCGGGTTCAACGGTCGGTATCTGCTCGACTGCCTCGATGCATGCCGTGGTAGGCTAGTGACGTTCGGGCTGAGCGGGCCGAATGATCCTGTCACCATCGTGGACGACGTGGATCCTGTCGATTTCGGCATGGTCCTGATGCCGCTGCGCGTCTGATGGCCGTCGGCACGCTCCCCACGTCCTCGCTTGGCGCCCAGCGTGCAGGTGACGCGCTCGGCTATTTCCCCACGCCGCCGTGGGCGACGCGGGCGCTTTGCGAGTGGCTGGATGCCGAGCTGGACGAGCCGATGGCCGTCCAGACGGCATGGGAGCCGGCGTGCGGCGAAATGCACATGGTTCGGCCGCTGCGGGAGCGCTTCGCCGAGGTGATCGCCAGCGACGTGCAGCCGTACGGCGATCACCAGCTGATCGACTTCCCGTCCTTCGGCTGGGCCTATCCCAAGGCCGATTGGGTGATCACCAATCCGCCGTTCTTCCTGGCGGAATCGTTCATCGCCACCGCGTTCGATGCCGCCAAGCGCGGCGTGGCGATGCTGGTGCGAACCGCGTTCCTCGAATCGGAAGGACGGGTGAACGGGCTCTTCACGGCGAATCCGCCCAGCTATGTGCTGCAGTTCGCCGAACGGGTGGTGATGCTCAAAGGCCGGCTGATCCGCGCCAATGCCGTCGACCCGTTTGCGGAAGTGGAAGGGCGAAAGGCCAGCTCGGCGACCAGCTATTGCTGGATCGTGTGGCTGCGAGGCGCGGACGGACTGTGGCCCGGCGATACCCGGCTGCGCTGGATCAAGCCCTGCCGCGCCCGCCTAGAGCGGGACAGCGACTATCCGGACTATTGCGTGCTGCCCGCGGGGCCCGCGCCCACCTGATCGGGAGAGCGGGGCGGACACCCCGTGCCCTAGCGCCCCGCCGGGCGGCGTCTCCCGAAGCCCGGCACCCAAATCAGAACAGCCCGAAATCTACGGGGGGAATCCGTGTCGCCACCTTCTGCAAGCCTTGCCGATCTGGACGCCATCCGGCGCCGGCACTCGCTTTCCGGCCTGATCGGCAAGCGGGTGAAGCTGCGGCGCAGCTCGGGCGGGTTCAAGGGGCTTTGCCCATTCCATAAGGAGAAGACGCCCAGCTTCCATGTGAGCGACGCCACCGGCACCTATCATTGCTTCGGCTGCGGTGCGCATGGCGACTTGTTCCGCTGGGTGGAGGAAACGGAGGGCGTCGACTTCAAGGAAGCCGTCCGCCGGCTGGGCGAGGGCGAGCCGATCCAGGCAGACGCGGCGATCGCGCAGCGCGCGGGGCCGCGGCGGGAGGATTCGGCGATGGTGCCGTCGGTGGAGGTGGCGCGGTGGCTGTGGCGCACCTCGCTGCCCTCGCCGGGAACGATCGTGGAGCGCTATCTGCGCGGGCGCGGGCTGGATACTGGCGGGGTGCGGCAGTTCCGCATGCTCTCCGCACTGCGCTTTCATCCTCGGGCGGCGGTGGTGCCGTGGCGCGTCGGCGCTGTCGAGAGCGATGTGCGCAAGCGGGCGCCTGCGATGCTGGGCCTGATCGTGGATCGCTACGGCCAGCCGATGGGGGTGCATGCCACCTATCTGCGGCAGGACGGCAGTGACAAGATCGAGCGCAAGATGTGGGGCGGGCTGCAGCGCGGCGCGGTATGGCTGCAGGGTTGTCCCGGCGACGTTCCCGGCGCGCGAATCGCGGTCGGCGAGGGCATCGAAACGGTGTGGAGCTGGGTGCAACGCAACCAGTGGGACGGTGCCGCCGCCGCCGCATTGAGCCTCGACAATCTGCAGGGTGGCATCGCGCGCAAGGATGGCGTGTGGCCGATGTGGAACATCCGCGCCGAGCTGGGGCGACCGCCGTTCCTGATCGAGGGTGCGGCAGAGGCGGTGGTGTTGGTCGATGCCGACATGAAGCCGATGGCCGATCAGAAGCTGCAGTTCCGCCGCGGCGCCAAGTGGGTGCGCGGGACGATCGGGCAGGCAGAACGCGCGCAGATCTGCGCGACTGCGGCGGTGCAGCACTGGCGGCACGCCGGCGCGGGCCTGGTGCGCGCCGAGCGCCCGCCGATGGGGATGGATTTCAACGACATGGTGAGGGCTGCACAATGAGCGGGGATCGGCTGCGGCTGTTTGTGGAGCGCATCGAACGGCTGATCGAGGAGCGCGCCGGCATCAGCGACGATATTCGCGACGTGTACGCCGAGGCCAAGGCCGAAGGCTATGACACCAAGACGATCCGGCAGGTGATCGCGCGGAGGGCCATGGAGCCGCATCACCGTGCCGAGGCCGAGGAACTGCTCGCCACCTATGAGGCGGCGCTCGGGATGGAAGATGCCGAGGCGCGCGAGGCGATCACCGTGCTGCGCCCCGATGCGGCGGCGATCGCGCTGGACCTGCTGACGGCGGAGATCGTCGCGCTGGAAGACGGCAACCAGGCGGCGATGCTGGTGGAGCATGTGCTGTTCCTGCTGGATCTGCGCGCCGAGATCGCGCTGCTGCGGGCGCAGGAATCGGCGCGGCGGAAGCTCGCCAAGGAGGAGGGTTTCGACAGCAAGCAACTCGCCCTTGTGGTTCGCTGGTTCGAAAAGGTGGCCAAGCATGGCGAGGAGGCGATGCGCGCCGGTGAGGCGACGTTCGGCCTGTATCGCGGCACGGTGGAGGCGCACAACGCCAAGGCCGGCATGGCGACCGAGCGCGACCAGGCGCTGTTCGAGAAATTCGCCGGGGATGACCGGCAGCAACAGAAACAATCGGCCCGTCGGAAGCGCGTGAACACCGCGCTGCTGCTGGCGCGCGCCGTGGACATCGACGGGAAGGGAAAGCGCCATGGCGGATAAGACGGGGTTTGAAGTGGCGGTGGTGGATCCGTGGGCGCTGGCGTGGAAGGAACTGAACGACCAGGGCAACGCCGATCGGCTTGTCGCACATGCGCAGGGGCTGCTGACCTTTGTTCGCAGCTGGGGCTGGCTGGCCTATGAGGATGGCCATTGGTCTCGCGACGATGGCGAGCGGCTTGCCCGGCTGAAGGCGATGGACGTGGCGCGCGGCATGCGGGCCGAGATGGAGGCGCTGCAGGATCGGCTCGATCGCCGCGACCTGCCCGCCGGCATGACGGAAGAGCTGTTGGAATCGCGGATCGAGGCGCTGTCGAAGCATGCCACCAAGTCCGGCGACAGTTCGCGCACCAAGGCGATGCTGGAACAAGCGGCCAATCTGGACGTGCTGAACCGGCGGGAGGAGGAATTCGACGCCGATCCGCTGACGCTGAATGTGCGGAACCGCACGCTGCGCTTCGTGCAGGGCGCCGATGGCTGGGAGTTGCGCGACGCGCCGCATGATCCTGAGGATCTGCTGACGCGACAATGCGCGGCTGATTGGGTGCCGGAAGTGGAAAACGCCATGTGGGTGAAGCACATGGAGACCGTGCTGCCCAATCCGGACGTGCGGTGGTTTTTCCAGAAGCTGATGGGCTATTGCGCCACGGGCCTGAACGTGGAGCAAATCTTCGTCATCCTGCAGGGCAAGGGCGGCGACGGCAAATCGACCGCGATGAACGCGCTGCGCATCGTGCTGGGCAGCTATGCCGTTTCCGGCAAGGTGCAGACGTTCTTGGACGGGCCGGACACCGATGCAGGCGGGGCGACGCCCGAGCTGGTGCGCTTCGTGGGCGACACGCGGCTGATCTCGATCCAGGAGCCGAAGCGGGGCAAGGCCATGGCCGAAGAGCGGGTGAAGCAGTTCACCGGCGGCTCTCCGGTGCCCTATCGGCCGCTGTACGGCGCGGAGAGCGAGTTCGAGCCTCGCGGCAAGGTAGTGATGGAGGCGAACAAGCGACCGCGCATCACCGGCGACGACGACGGCATCTGGCGGCGCATCATCATCATGATGTGGCGGCACCAATTCAAGGGGCAGGCCATCGTGAAGGGGATGCACAACCGCATCCTGCGCGAGGACAATGGCGGGCCCAGCGGCGTGCTGAACTGGATCATCAGGGGCATCATCGGATACCTCAACGAAGGGCTGGAGCAGCCGCAAGAGGTGGTGGACGCGATCGAGGAGTATCGGCGTTCGGCCAACCCTTTTTCCGAATGGGTGCAGGCGATGCTCGACATGAGCGACCCGATGGCGCGCGAGCTTTCGGCGGACCTGTACGGCTCCTACAAGCAGTGGTGCGAGGCCGAGAGCAAGGCCGATAACGAGATCATGAATTCGACCCGCTTCGGGCGCGAGCTGGGCGACCTGCAGATCATCATGTGCGGCAAGGACAGCAAGGGCAGGAAGCTGCGCCGCGGCGCGCGGCTGCGCAAGTCCGACGAGCTGCTGCCGCCTGCCGCCGAGCCCCAGGAGGCGCCCGACGATGATGTCCCGCCGCTATGAGGAACGGACAGTTCACGGACAGTTGGCCCAGACTGTCCGTGCTTTCGGGGTGCGCGGCTGGGATATGAAAGCGCGACGAGTTTGGTAGAGTGAAAGCAGTGGCGCAATAGGTGTTCAAACCGTCCGTCTGTCCGTTAACTGTCTGTGCAACAAAGCCGCAGGAAAGCGTGAGTTACGGACAGTCCGGACAGTACGGACTGTTTCGCCAATAACCTACCCATATAGGCGCGCATGCATGCGCGATATCCCTGCATCTATCTGTCTGTCCGTTCTATAATCAAAGAGGGAAAGATGACTACTTCCAACTTCTCTAACACTGCCAAGATGCGCGAGGCGGGCGACGGGTTCCGCACGTTCGACGATCTGCAGGAAGCGCTGGTGGAGGCGGTGACGATTTACCGGCGCGCGTTCGTGCGCGGCGCTTGGCCGTTCGCTGGGGACGGGCCGTGGCACCTTTTCCGGCATGAGGCGGGCGACCATGGCGCCTATGACGCGGCACGCATGCCCAAGGTGCCGCCGAGCCGCGCCGAGCTGGGCGAGATGCAGCAGCGGCTCGACTGGCTGCGGCTGGTGAGCGATGACGATGACAGGGTGCTGGTGGTGCGGGCGATCGAGGCGCTGGCCAACGGTGCGTCGCGGGTGCCGTGGTCGCGGCTCGTCCAGGCCAAGGCGCGCTGGCGGACGGCGGATGCGCTATCCTATCGGTATCGGAAGGTGCTGGCGGTGCTGGTGAAGCGGGTCAACCGGCTGGAACAGGACCGGCGCTCGGGCGTTGTGGGCGGCGAATTCCAGTCGACCGTAATTGGTTGACGTGGCGCGACGCACGGACTTCTGCGGACTGGAGGGTGTCAAGCGATTGTTGATTCCGGTCGGGCTGGAATGAAAATAAATCGTTCGGTTTACGGGGCCCCGATCGTCTATTTCTTGCCATGCTGGTGAAGCAGTGTGCGTGACGCTGGCTTTCCTCTCCTGCCTTTGCGAAGGGCGCTGTGGCTTCGGCTGCGGCGCCCTTCGCGCTTTTGGGGTTCCTGCATTGGGCAAGCTGAAGTCGATGCCTGCACGGCTCGGCGGCCTGCAGCCCAAGCTGGCGCCGATGCCGAAGGTGGCTGATCGGTTCTATCAGTCTGCGGAGTGGAAGGCGCTGCGTGCTGCTAAGCGGGCGCAAGGACCAGCGTTCTGCTGCGTCTGCGGATGCGGTGGCAGGCTGATCCTCGATCATCGGCAGGAGAGGCGCGACGGCGGGGCGGATCTGCCCGGCCTCGACGGCCTCGACTGGTACTGCACTGCGCACCACAACGCGAAGTCCGCCGAGGCGCGAGCGCGAAGGGCGCGTGGCGCCGCCTGACGCACGAAAGTTGCGCGAAGGCGACCAAACCGACGCACTGAGCGAAACAATGTTGCGCTGAGCCCTAGAGGCGGGGGGTGGTCAAAAGTCTGGAGGGTTGAAGCCGGGTTGACCGCAGTCCCTGCCATTCGGAGATTTTTTTTGTGGCTAAGCGAAATTTGGTGGTCGACCTGTTCGGTGACCCCGTCGTGCAGCCGCGCGAGGGCCGTGGGAGGCCGGAGCATTTGTGGACTCTGGAAAACTCCAACAAGGTGCTTCTGGCGTTCGCGCGTGGCCTGACGGTCAAGGATGCTGCAGTGGCGATCGGGATCTCGGTCCCCACGCTGCGCAAGGTTTATTTTTCCGAAGTGTCGAAGCGGCAGGCGGCGCGGCTCCGGATGGAGATGACACAGCTCGCGCGGCTCAATGCCGAGGCTGCCGGCGGCAACGTAGCCGCCGAGAAGGAGCTGATGAAACAGATGGAGCGGCTGCGCCTGCGTGACCGCTCCGACGCCCTCGCGCCGCACCCCTCGGCCAAGCCGAAGAAGGAAAAGCCCATGGGCAAGAAGGAAGCCCAGCTGCAAGCCGCGGCTGAGATCGATGGGCTTTACGCCGCGCCGGAAGCGCCGAACCTGCTGAACTGACGCATGGCGCTGGCGACGGGGGAACTGGAACGGCGCTGGTCGACCGCTTGCCCCGACTGGGAAGCGCGCATCGTCGAGCGGCGATCGCTGATCCCGTTCGAACCGCTGTTCCCCGACGAGGCCGATGCGGCCCTGGCGGTGTTCAAGTCGCTCCGCATGGTCGACGTGCCGGGCCAGCCGATGTTCGGCGAGGCCTGCGACCAGTGGGTATTCGATTTCGTCCGCGCCATCTTCGGCGCCTATGATCACAGCAGACTGAAGCGGCTGATCCGCGAATTCGGCCTGGTCATCAGCAAGAAGAATTCGAAGTCGACCATTGCCGCCGGCATCATGCTGACGGCGCTGATCCGCAACTGGCGTAACGAAGCCGAGCTGCTGATCCTGGCACCGACCAAGGAAATCGCGCTCAACAGCTTCGCCCCGGCGGCGGCGATGGTGCGGGCCAATCCGCGGCTCTCCGAGCTGCTGCACGTCCAGGACCATCTTCGCCAGATCAAGCATCGCGTAACAGGCGCGGTGCTGAAGGTGGTCGCGGCCGACAGCGACATCGTGGGCGGCAAGAAGGCCGGGTTCGTCCTAGTCGAGGAGCTATGGCTGTTCGGCAAGCAGCCGAAGGCGGCGGCGATGCTGCGCGAGGCGCTGGGCGGCCTGGTCTCGCGGCCCGAAGGTTTCGTGGTGTTCATCACCACACACAGCGACGAGCCGCCGGCAGGCATCTACAAGGCGAAGCTCGATTACTGGCGCGATGTTCGCGACGGGGTGATCGAGGATCCGACCACGCTGGCGGTGTTGTACGAATGGCCACGCGCCATGATCGACGCCGAGGCCTATCTGGATCCGGCGAATTTCTACGTCACCAATCCGAACCTCGGCCGATCGGTAAGCGCCGAGTGGCTCGCCGCCGAGCTGCTGAAGGAACAGCGCGGCGACGGCGAGGGCGTGCAGATCTTCCTCGCGAAGCATCTGAACGTGGAGATCGGGCTGCGACTGCGGCGCGATCGGTGGCGCGGCACGGACTATTGGGAGGCGGCGGCAGATCCGACGCTGACGCTGGAAACGCTGCTGGAGCGGTGCGAAGTCGCGGTGGTGGGCGTCGACGGCGGTGGCCTGGACGATCTCTACGGCCTGTGCGTCGCTGGGCGCGAGAAGGTGACGCTCCGCTGGCTGTACTGGTGCAAGGCCTGGGCATGGCCAGATGTGCTGGACCGGCGGAAACAGATCGCTTCGGCTCTCCGCGACTTCATGGACGATGGCGACCTGGTGCTGTGCGCCGAGGTGACGCCAGCGGCCGACGCCGACGAGCTGGGCGACGAATACGCCGTCCCGCAAGACATTCGCGAGATCGTGGACATCATCGCCCAGGTGAAGGCCAGCGGCCTGATGCCGGAGCGCGGCGGCGTCGGGCTCGATCCGCAGGGCGTCAGCGCGCTGGTCGATGAACTGGCGAAGATCGGGCTGGAAGATCCGCAGGTGGTGGCGGTGGGGCAGGGATACCGGCTGATGTCGGCCGTCCTTGGACTCGCACGGAAACTGAAATTCGGCGGCGCGGTGCATGATGGTTCGCGCCTGATGGCGTGGTGCGTCAGCAACGCCAAGGAAGAGCAAGGCAGGCAGACGGTGATGATCACGAAAAACGTCGCGGGCGCGGCCAAGATCGACCCGTTCATTGCCGCCCTCAATGCGACCAAGCTGCTGGAGGCGAATCCGGAGGCGGAGGGCGGCGGCAAGTCCTTCTGGGAAGCGGAGTAGGTTCGATGGAAGTGCGTGCGATCGTGCGGGACGTGATCGGCCTGGCCGGCGTCGTGTCGATCGCGGCGGGTGCCGGCATGGTCTATCTCCCGGCGGGCTTCATCGTCGGTGGGCTGTTCGCGGTGACAGGTGCGATCCTGACGGGGCGCGCGCGCTGATGGCCGGTCTTTTCGGCAGCATTGCCGGTGCGCTGGAGCGCAAGAGCGGCACGTTCACGCTGGATCAGCTTCCCGGGTTCCTGATGGGGCCGGAGAGCAAGGCTGGCGTATCGGTCACCTATTCGACGGCATTGCAGGTGGCGGCGGTGCTGGCGTGTGTGCGTGTGGTGGCGCAGGGAATCGCCCAGTCGCCGGCAAAGCTGATGAAGACTCGGCCCGCCGGCGGGGCAGATGTTGCGCGGGAGCATCCGCTCTACTGGTTGCTGTATCGCCAGCCCTTTGGCCGCCAGACCGCGTTCGAATTCTGGGAGACGATCGTCGCGCACCTGATGCTGTGCGGCAATGCCTTCGTGTTCATCAACCGCGTCGGCAGCGGGCGCATCGTCGAGCTGGTGTTGCTGGAGCCCGGCAAGGTGCGGGTAACCCGCCAATCGGATCTGACGCTGCGGTATACGGTGACCGGCGACGATGGCGCGGGCGAGCGCACCATCCCCGCGGAGGGCATGTGGCACATCCGGGGGCTCAGCTGGTCCGGGTGGATGGGCATGGAAGTGGTGCGGCTTGCCCGAGAGGCCATCGGCCTCGCGATCGCGCTGGAGCAGAGCCATGCCGAGATGCACAAGAACGGCGTCTCGCCCAGCGGCGTTTACTCGATCGAGGGTTCGCTGTCAGTTGAGCAGCACGCCCAGCTCACGACCTGGTTGAAGCAACACGCCAGCGCGAGCGGAACGCCGCTGGTGCTGGATCGCGGCGCCAAGTGGCTGCAGCAACAGATGTCCGGTGTGGATGCGCAGCACGTCGAGACGCGTCGCCTGCAGATCGAGGAGGTATGCCGCGCGCTGGGCGTGATGCCGATCATGGTCGGGCTCAGCGAGAAGACCGCCACCTATGCCAGCGCCGAGCAGATGTTCCTGGCACATGTCGTCCACACGCTTTCGCCGCTTGCGAACAGGCTGGAGCAGTCGGCCGATGTCAGCCTGTTGAGCGAGCAGGAGCAGCGTGACGGCTATTATCTGAAGTTCAACCTCGCTGCCCTGATGCGCGGCGATTACAAGTCGCGGCAGGAAGGCCTGCAGATCATGCGCCGCAACGGCGTGATCAACGCCGATCAATGGCGCGAGATGGAAGACATGAACCCGCGGGACGATGCCGGCGGCGGGCAATACATCGTGGAAGGGAACATGGCCGTGCAGGATGGCCGAGACCTGACCCCCGTGAAAACTACCGGCGCTTGAGGAGCAACTGATGGATCGCCTCGCGTTCGACCTAGAGGTGAAGCTGGCCGGGGACGATTCCGCGACCGGCTTGGTGGAGGGCTATGCCTCGGTCTATGGCATCCTCGATCGCGGCGGCGATATCGTCATGCCCGGCGCGTTCAAGCAGTCGCTGGCCGATTGGCGCCGCAAGAAGGCGATGCCGCCGATGCTGTGGCAGCACGACAGCGGCATTCCCGTCGGCGTGTGGAACGAACTGGCGGAAGACGACAAGGGCCTGCGCGTGAAGGGCTCCCTGGTGCTGGACGTGCCCGCTGCCGCGGCTGCACGGGCGTTGATGATGGCCGGCGCGGTGAAGGGGCTCTCGATCGGCTATCGCACGCTCGACGACGAGATCGATCGGCAGACCGGCGTGCGCCGGATCAAGAAGGCCGAGCTTTGGGAGGTAAGCCTCGTCACCTTCCCGATGCTGCCGGAAGCCCAGATCACGGGCGTAAAATCGATCGACGACAGAAGTTTGGAGCAGGCCCTTCGTGACGAAGGGCTCTCCCACCGCGAGGCGAAGCTGGCCGTCAGCGTCGTCCGCAAGCATGTCCTTCGCGACGAAGGGCGCCAACCCGATCCGAGGCTCCGGGACGGAGTGACCGACGCGATCATGGCCCTGCGCAAGTCGGCCCAGCTGCTGCGCGACTGAAGGAAAACAGCATGTATATCGGCAAGATGAGCGGCTGGCGCACCGGCGTCAGCGCGCTGGCGCTCGGCATGGCTCCGGCGCCGGAGAAGAAGGGCGGCGAGAACCTGAGCCGCGAGGTGAAGGAGGCGACCGACTCGCTGGCGCGGACCATCGAGGAATTCCGCCGCAAGAATGACGAGCGGTTCGCCCAGATGGAACGCAAGGGCGAAGACGCTGTCACCAAGGACGAAGTCGAGAAGCTGAACAAGGCGATCGACGACGGGCAGGCCGAGCTGAAGAAGCGGCTCGATGAAATGGAGGCCAAGGCGAACCGCCTGGCGCTCTCCGGCGGCGATGCCGCGATCGAACAAAAGCGCGCCCGCGAATTCGGCCAGCTGATCGGCGTCAAGGATTTCGATCCGTCCAAGCTGGCTGAGTACAAGGGCGACCTGGGCGCCTATCTGCGCCGCGCGGAGGTGAAGGCCGTCACCATGCAGGTGGCGAGCGATCCCTCGGGCGGATTCTGGGTCACGCCCGATGTCTCGGGCCGCATGGTGCAGAAGCTCTATGAGACCACGCCGATGCGCCAGCTGGCGAACGTGGTGAACATCACCACCGATGCGCTGGAAGGCCCGATCGACAATGGCGAGGTCGATGCTGCCTGGGTCGGTGAGAAGCAGACTCGCGCCCAGACCGACGCCCCGCAGGTCGGCATGTGGCGCATTCTGGCGAACGAGCTCTACGCCTATCCGATGGTGACGCAGAAGCTCCTCGAGGATGCGTCGATCGACGTCGAGGCCTGGCTGGCGATGAAGGCGGTGGCGAAGTTTGCCCGCAAGGAAAACCAGGCCTTCATCAACGGCGACGGCAATCTGAAGCCGAAGGGCATCCTGCAATATGCCTTCGCCTCGACCGCGGACGATACCCGCGCCTGGGGCACCTTCCAGTACGTCGCCACCGGCACGTCCGGCGGCTTCGGTTCCAGCACGAACGGCGCGGACAAGCTGCTGGATCTTATCTTCGAGGTGAAGGCCGGCTATCGTCAGGCGTCCAGCTTCCTGATGGCGCGACGCACGGTGCGCGACGTGCGCAAGCTGAAGGACGGGCAGGGCAACTATCTGGTCGATCTTCGCCTGCGGGATGGTGCGCTCGTCGAATCCATCTTCGGCTTCCCTGTTGTGGATGGCGAGGACATGCCGGCGATCGCCGCCGACTCGCTGAGCGTGCTGTTCGGTGATTTCGCCGAGGCCTACACGATCGTCGATCGTCTCGGCACCAGCGTGGTGCGGGACAACATCACCTCGCCGGGCTTCGTCAAATATCACATGCGCCGCCGCACCGGCGGGGGTGCCGTCAACACCGAGGCGCTGAAGGCGCTGAAGTTCGGCACCAGCTGATCGCTGCAACCGGGGCCGGCGCGCGCTGGCCCCGCCTCGCTTTCAATGAAAGGAAATCGCCATGACTCCCGAACGGGATAACGCCAGCTCGATCTTTCCGATCAGCGTGCTTCCCCCCGCCGTGTATTCGGCAGATAATACCCCCACCGCCATCGACAGCGTCGACTATGGCGCGGCATCGCTGTTGCTGCACATCGGTGTAGGCGGCATCACCTTCACCGGCGCGAACAAGATCGAGTTCGTACTGACGCACAGCGACGATAACGTCACCTACACCAACGTCACCGACGATGACGTGATCAAGGATGCGCTTGCGCCGGCTACGATCAGCAATGGCATCGTCCGCTCGCTGACCGCGGCGCACGCGGCGGCGACCGTCCAGAAGATCGGCTACATCGGCGGCAAGCGCTACCTGAAGCTCCTGGCAGACTTCAGCGGCACGCACGCGACCGGTACGCCGATCTCTGCCGTCGTCGTCCGCACCCGCGCAGCTTTCCGCGGCGCGGCCTGATCTTCTCTCCCGCGGCAGGGTTTCGTCATGCTGTTCCAGATCACCCCATCGGCGGTTCCGGATGGCTATGGCGAAACCCTGTTGCCGCTGGCCGCGTGCAAGGCGTGGTTGGCGGTGCTGGAGGACGATTTCGATGATCTCATCGGTGCGCTTCGCGATGCGGCGATCGATACCGTTGAACAATATACCGGGTGCTACCTCGCGCCGCGCACTGGCCTGATCGCCACCTTCGCGGGGTTCGACAGCAGCGGGCCGATGCGCCTTGGTCGCGGCCCTGAAGCGTCCATCGCGGTTCAGGCGGTCGACTATCTCGACGCCTCGGGCGTGGCGGTGGCGATGGATGCGAGCGCCTGGCGCTGGACTGTCGCAGGCCTGCGCTCGGCGATCGGCACGGCGTGGCCCGCCGACGCCAGCGAGGTCGCCGTTACCTTCTCCGCAGGCTTCCCCGCGGGAGCCTGTCCCGCCGGGTTGCTGGCCGCAGCGAAGATGTTCGTAGCGCACCTGTTCACCAACCGCGAAGCCGTTGTCATGCAGGGCGCCGCAGGCGAGCTGCCGCTCGGCTTCCGTATGCTGTGCGATCAGCACCGCCTGATCGCGATCTGAGGGAGACCGCCGCATGCTCGCGCGTGGCCGCAGGGATACGCCTATCCGGTTCGAGCGCGCAGACGTGACCATCGGGGACATGGGCACGGAAGACGAACCGGCCTGGAGCGAGGTCGCCCGCGCCCTGGCCAGTGCACGCTATGGTAGCAGTGCCGAGCGCCGTGACGGTGCCGCCAGTGGCGCGCAGCAGGTGGCCACGTTCCGCGTCGATGCGACGGCGACGACGCGGGCAGTGCTTCCGGCGCACCACCGTATCGTCTCCGCGCTGGGCAATTGGAACATCACCGGCGCCGTACCTGTCGGCCGCGCCGAGACTGAATTTACCGCCGTGCTGGCGAGGGGCTGATACATGGCTTGGCAAGAGGATCTGCGCACCCGCTTGCTGGGCCTGCCCCCGCTTGCTGCGATTACCGCGAACGTGAGCTGGTATGATCTGCCCCGCGGTCTCTGGTCGGCGGCGGTGCTGCTTACCGAGGTCAGCCCCGGCGAAGGCTGGACGCATGATGGGCCGATGACGCTGCTCAACCCGCGGGTTCAGTTCGATTGCTATGCCGAGGCTGCGGCTGATGTCCGCACCCTCGAACGCATTATCAAGGATGAACTGCAGCGGCTCGACGACGTGACGATCGGCGACTCCGTCTTCTCGCCACCAGCGCAACTGCAGATCCGCCTGCGCACCCGGGAGGAACTGACCGGCAGCGATTCCCAGCCTGCACGCACGCTCTACCGCGTCATGCAGGATTTCAGCTTTTTCACCCGCCCCGCATATTGAGAGGGTTCGAACCATGACGACGAACGCAAATACCAATTTCGGGCAGCGGCTCGAAATGGGCGACGACGACGCCACCCTGGAGCTGATCGCCGAACTGATCGAGGTCACCCCGCCGACGCTGTCTCGCAACTTCACCGACGTGACGACGCACGACAGCGCGCGCGACGCCGATGGCGGTGTGCCGCAGGAGTTCATTCCCGATGAGATCTATGATCCCGGCGAGATGACCTTCAAGATCAATTATGTGGAAGGCTCCGACGCGACCGAGGATCTGATCACCGCCTATGGCGCTCGGGCGAAGAAGCTGTTCCGCCTGGTCGGCAAGGGTGCCGGCACGACGTCGCGCTTTATCAAGGGCTATGCCTATATCAGCAGCTTCGCCCCCGATTCGCGCCCGGTGAACGGGGTGCAGACCGCCACCGTGACCCTGAAGCGCACCGGTGTGTGGACGCGCGGAGTGGTGACGGCATGATCCAGCTGCGTGGCGAAGCCGAGGCGGTGCTGTCCGACGGTCGCACGCTCCGCCTGGTGATGGACAATGAAGCCTGGGTGACGGTGGAGGAGATCCTCGACAAGCCGTTCCTGGATGTGCTGGGCTATCTGATCAGCTGCGAGGAAATCCGCGATCCGTCGAACCCGAAGCGGATCCTGCAGCGAGCCAAGACGGTGCGGCTCGGCACCTCGCGCGCGGTGCTGTTCGGCGCCACCCGCGAGCACCATCCTGAGCTGACGCTGCGCGATTGCGGCGCGCTGATGACCGCGCACATCGCGGAAATCGGCGGGGCGTTGGGCAAGGCCATTCAGGGCAGCATCCGGCTGAAGGATCCCGACCAGGGGGAAGCGATGCCGGCGTAGCCGCCGGCGAACGACCCGACTGGAGCTGGGACGAAGTCCTGACGCTGTATCTAGAGGCGGGTGGCACCACCGCCGGCTTCTGGAAGGAAACCCCGCGCACGACGCAGGCGATGATCACCGCCTATCGCCGTCGCCGGGGCTGGGCCGTTTGGCAGACCGCCGTGCTGGGGCGGTTCGAGTTCAAGGATGGCTTCCCCAAACTCCACGAGATGACCGGACAGCCGCCGCCGGTGGTTCGGCAGACGCCGGAACAGATCGCCTTCTCGATCGACCTGTGGGGCGCAGTGCTGGAGGGGAAGGCGAAGTCCGGGGAGGGGTAACGCGATGCAGATCGGCATTTCGATGCCCGGCCTTGCCGAGCTGGAGAAGATGCTGGTGGATCTGGGGCATGCGGTTGCGACGGAGATCGGCAGCGATGCGATCAAGGCCTCGGCCGATCTGCTGCGCGATGCCTGGCAGCTGGCCGCGCCCTACGACCCTAGGCCGAAAACAAAGAGCTGGACGCTGAAATCGGGCGAGGTGCGCAGCAAGGATTATGGGCACCTCAACCAGAACATCCGCGTAGGATCGGTGACCCCGGAGAAGGAAAACGCCGTGGTGTTCAAGGTCACCACCGGCAACGCCTTCTGGGGATACTTCGTGGAAATCGGCACGGTGAAGATGCGGCCGCGGCCCTGGGCGCGGCCGGAGCTGGAACGACTGAAATCGGCGCTGGTGAACGTGCAAATCGAAACGCTGCGTGACGGGATCGAATCGGTGGTGGGTAGTGGCGTGACCGCTGCCGCCAATCGCCCGACGCTGGCGAACGGAAGGAACCTGTAATGACGACGCTCGCGAACCTCACCACCTATTTCGCCGGTGAGAGCGCGTCGTTCCTGTCCGCGATCGAGAAGAGCCGGGGCGGCCTGCGCGCCCTGGTGAAGGAGCTGGATCCGGTCTCCGCCGCCACCGACAGGTTCAACAAGCAGCAGGCGTTGCTGGAGAATGGGTTGAAGCGTGGGGCGCTCACCGCTGAGCAGCACGCCACCGCCATGGGGCGGCTTCGCACTCGCTACGATGAGCAGATTTCTTCACTTACAAAGTTGAATGGCACGACCGGCGCTGCGCGTGCCGGCATGCAGCAGTTGAGTTTCCAGATCGGTGACGTTGCGAGCAGCCTCGCTGGCGGGGCGCCGCCGATGCAGGTTTTCGGGCAGCAGGTGTTCCAGGTGATCGGCGCGCTGCAGCTCATGCAGAAGGAATCCAAGGGGCTCATCGGCTTCCTTGGTGGCCCTTGGGGAGCGGTGATCACCTCCGCAGTGGTGCTGTTGGCCCCGCTGACACTCAAGTTGTTCGAAACGGCTGACGCTAGCAAGGAACTGAAGGAAGCGACCGATGATCTGGGCAAGGCGCTAGACGATATCGGCACGTTCTTCGATCGTAACACCGGCAAGATCAAAGAGAACAATGCGGCGATGCTGCAGGGCGCGATGCTCCGGCGCGACCTGAAGATCGAAGAAGCGCGCAAGATCCAGGAATCTGCGCGGGTCACAGGCCGTGCCGCGCTTCAATCGACCCTGCGGGACCAGAACCCGGTATTTGCCGAGCGCGGACTTGGGCGGGGGCAGGTGAAAGACATCAACTTCGATGTCGCGAAGCTGTTTGAGAAAGGGCCTGGCGGGCCTGGCATTGATGCGGGCCTGCGGGCCATCGCTGGCAGCAAGTCGCCCAATGCAGCCTTCGCCAAGCAGATCCTCGAGCAGCGTTCCCTGTTCGTGCAGAGCGGCCGTCAGATCGAACAGCTGCAGGCGGAAATGCGTTCGCTGAAAACCGGTGTGCTGGATCCCAGCCTACGCACTGGCGCAGGCAAGAATTCTTCAGCCGGCGGCGGACGGGAGGGAAGTGCAAAATCAGAACCAGCCGCGAAACCGATGGACACGCGTTCCAGTGATCGCGAGCTGCAGAAGCTGTACTACGAACGAATCCGCCTGGAGCAACAGGGCAACGCCAGTGCGTCCGAGCGCATTTCCGACGAACAGCGAATCCTAGCAGCCCAGACTACGGCGGCGATGTTCGAAATTGACGCGCAGAAAAAGTCTGGTGAGATCAGCAAGCAGCGTGCGGAGCGTCTTCGGGCGGAGACGCAGGAGAATTATCGGCTGCAGCGGAACCTGATCAACGTTCGCTTTGATGACCAGCTAAGCGCGGAGCGGCTTCAGGTTTTGCAGGATCAACTGGCCGCCAGCACGCGAAGTCTACAGTTGGATGGCGATCTGGCGCGTACCGCCGATGAACGGCGGCGCATCCAATTAAAGATTTTGGATAACGAAATCGAAGCCGAACGCGCATCGCTGCAAGAGTCGCTGGCTAAGAAAGATTTGGCGGAAACTGAGCGCAACCGGTTGACGGCGCGCCTTGAAGCACTTGATACCGAAAAGAGCAAACGCGGCGCGCTTATCGATCGCCAGAACGCCGCGCCGCTGGCGCAATATCTGGACAGCATTCCGCGCACCGCGGGCGAGGTAAACGAGTCGCTGCAGAACATCGCGGCGGATGGGCTCGCGCAGCTGAACGACGGCCTGGCGCAGGCGGCGATCGGCAGCAAGTCGCTGGGCGACGTGTTCTCGAACGTAACCGATCAGATCCTGTCGGACATCCTGCGCATCGTGATCCAGCAACAGCTGATCAAGCCGATCGCCAGCCTGCTGGGCGGCGGCGGCGGCAGCGGTGGCGGGCTTTTCAGCGCGATCGGCAGCCTGTTCGGCGGCGGCGGCGGGGACTGGGCTTCCGGGCTCGGGGGTGGTGACGCCCTGAACCTCGGCAGCCTTGGCCTTCCGGGGTTCGCGAACGGCGGAAGCTTCATGATCGGCGGCAAGGGTGGGATCGATCAGAACGTGCTCTCCATCAACGGCATTCCGCGCGCGATGGTTTCGGCCAGCGAGCTGGTGAGCATCACGCCGGGCAGCGACCGGACTGCCCAGCGCCAGCCCATCATCGTCCAGGTGGTCGGGGAGGAAGGTGCAGCCTTCGTCCCCCGCGTCGCGGGCATCAGCGGGCAGACATCGTCCGCGCAGGTGCAGGCCGCGCAGCGGCGATCCGTCATGCGCTCTCGGCAAAGGCTTTACTGATGGCTGTCATCGATCTTACGCCGCTGCCGATTGCCAAGGCTGTTCCGGTGCCGCTGACCTTCGGCGGAGTGATCACCTCCACCACGGGGGGCGCTTCGCAGCGCGTCGACCGGATGGGGTCGCGGTGGCAGTTTCAGTTCGCCACCAAGCCCATGTTCGTCAGCAGCGGGGAATATAGGCAATGGGCTGCCCTGTTGGGCGCGGCGACCCGATTGGGTGGCCTGTGCGCCGTGAAGGTGCCTGGTCGCACCGGGATCATCACCGGCCCCACCGTAGTGGGTTCGCTGGTGACCGGTGGACGTCTGTTGCAAATCGCGGGCATCGGCGGCGGCTACACGCCGTCCGCAGGTGACTGGATAAGCATCATCGTTGGCGGGCAGCGCTACCTGGACCGGATCACGACAAGCTCTGGCGTTTCGGGCGGCAACTGCACGGTGCAGCTGGAAAACCTGATCCGGGTGCCAATCCCGGCCAACGCGGTCGCCGAGTTGGCGGCGCCCCGTATCGAAGGCGATCTCGTGCTTTCGGCCACGCCCGAATGGGATGTGGCCAGCGGAATGAAGGGCGCGTTCGAGTTCACGATCACCGAGGCACGATAGAACGATGCAGAACGTGTTGCTGGCGGCGCTCCTGAAGGTGGAGCTGCCGGGCCATACCGCGTGCCTGATCGACGGGGGAACGCTGACCTGGAACGGGGACAGCTATGCGCCCCGCGATGCGGTACTGGGGGTTGCGGAAGGCTTCGAATCGCTGATCGAAGGCGTGGGGGATGAAGCGCCCGCCGGCGCCATCGCCTTCCTGCTGCCCGACAGCACCGCGAGCGCATCGGTGAACGGCAGCGGCATCGTGGATTCGCGCGTGCGGCTGTGGGTCGCGGAAGTGGATGCTGACGCCGGCACGGTTATCGGCGCGCCAGACAGTGTGGCCGACTGGCTGGTCGATTTTCCGTCCCTCTCGATCGAGAACGGCGTGCGGCGATTGACGCTGAACTGCGTCAGCCATGCCCAGCGGCTGTTCGATCTGGAGCTCGGGAATGTGCTGGGGCCGAAGTTTCACGAACGCATCTACCCCGGGGAGTGGGGGCTTCGGAACGCCGTGGGCGCGTCGATCAGCATCCCATGGGGTGCCGCCTCAGGCCCACGTGGGACGACAAACGACTATGGGTACAGCGTGCCAGAGCGACAGGTGATTTCGGCATGGGAATGACGTTGGCAGAGCGCGCGGCAGCGACGCAGGCAGTGATCGAGCGGTTCCGCGACAAGCCGTTCGACTGGCGCACCAGCGGCACCTGCATCCACCTGTTCCGCGCGCAGGCGGTCGCCATGGGGCACAAGCCGCCCCCCATCCGGAGGTTCCGCTCGGCGCTGAGCGCAAAGCGGGCGCTGGATGGCATGGGCCATGACAGTGTCGGCGCGCTGATCGAGGCGCTGCTGCCGGGAGCGCGCATCGCGCCGGCAGAAATGATCGTCGGAGACGTGGGCGTGCTGCCCGGGGAACAGGGGTTGGACGCCGTGGTGATTTGCGCAGGCGCGAAGGTGCTGGGCTGGCACGGCGCGGATCCGTCGCGCCTGCTCCCGATCGACGTGTGCCGCAGCGAATTCCTGGCGGCGTGGAGGCTCGGCGCGTGAGTGTCGTCGCAAAGGCCGTCGGCGTCGTCGCTGGCGTCGCAGCCTTCGTCTTTCTGGGGCCGCAGGCGGGCGCGCTGATCGCGTCCGTCGCCTTCTCCGCGGCGAAGAGCAAGCCGTCGGGCGCCAAGCCCGCCCCCATTCAGGGCAGCATCACGAACATCACGATCGGTGCGGATCAGGCGACGCCGATGATGATCGGCAACATCTATTCGGGCGGCGCGCTGGTGCATCAGGCCGGCTACGGCGCGGCGGTCGATGGTGTGTCGAACCCCTATGTCGGCATGGCCGTGATCTATTCGGCGGGCGGGCCGATCGCCGGTATCGACAGCTACTGGGCAGATTTTGCCCAGCTGGGGTATAGCGGCGGAAGCAGCGCTGGCGCCGCGACCGGCTATTTCAACGGCTTCCTCTACTGGAACAGTCAGACCGGCGCGACGCCGGAGGGCGCCGCGCTTGCCGCCCAGTGGGGCGGGATGCCCTATTGGGGCAGCGCCTACAAGCTCTCGGGCTACGCCGCAACGCTGTGGTCGCTGAAGTGGGACAGCAAGGAAGGCAAGTTCACCAGTGGCGCGCCCCGGCTGGGCATCCAGGGGCGCGGTGTGCTGACCTGGGATCCGCGCAAGGATTCGACCTGGCCGGGTGGCAGCGGCGCGCACCGCTGGGTAGATCCGCGAGCGAACCCTGCGGGCTTCGCTGCCGCGAAAGCGTCGTGGACCTATAGCGATCGGCCGGGCTTGCATGCGCTGCGCTATGCGCTGGGCACCTGGGAACGGGATCCCGCCGCCGCCAGCGATGCACCCTGGATCCTCACCTACGGCGTGGGCATTCCGATCGACGGGATCGTCGTCAGCGATTTCGTGGAGCTGGAGAATATCTGCGACGCCAACAACTGGCGCGTCGCCGGCATTCTGCTGGAGCCGGAGAGCAAGTGGGAAAATCTGAAGCGGATCCTGGCGGCGGGCGGGGCAGAGCCGTGCTTCAAGGGCGGCAAGCTGGGCCTGAAGATCACCGCCCCGCGCGTCGCGCTCGACACCATCACCCATGACGATCTTGCCGACGGGCGGATCGAGGCAGCCGGTGCGCAACCGCGCACCGATCGCATCAATACCGTCGTGCCCAAGTTCCGGTCCCCCGCGCACAAGTGGGAACTGCAGCAGTCCGACGAGATCGTGATCAGCGACTATCTGACGGCCGACAAGGAAGAGAAGCGGCGGGAAGAGGTGTTCGAGTTCGTCACCAGCCCCACGCAAGCCGCCCAGCTCGCCACCTATCGGCTATTCGATAGCCGCGAGCAGGGGCCGATCGAGCTACGCTGCAAGCCCCGCCTGCGCCGTTATGCGGGCGGCGACATGCTGACGCTCAGCGCGGCGCTGCGCGACGATCTGGGCCTCGCGCAAAGCAACGTGGTGGTGTTGAAGCGCGCGATCGATCCGGTCGACATGGTGGTGACGCTGACGTTGGTGACCGAAAACCAGCTGAAGCATATCGCGGCGATGTCGGTGACCGGCAACGCGCCGGCCACGATCACGCTGCCGACGACGCAGCAGCTGGACCAGAGCAGCGGTGTCAACGACGCGCTGGACCAGATCGCGGCGCTTGCCGAGGACGGCCTGCTGACGCGGTTCGAGAAGATCACCAGACTGATCCCGCTCAGCGCGCAGCTCGGGGACCGCTGGACGCTGCTGCAGACGCAGGGCGACGCGCTAAGCAGCTTCGCTGAGGTATCTTCGGCACAGGCGGCGGCATCCACGGCCTATGGCCAATGGATCGGCTTCCGCAACGCCCTCGCGCCGGCATGGAACGATGTGGGCAGCGATACCCCGGTAGACCGTGCGACCTATGATGCACGCGTGACCACGCTGCAGGCAGCGCTCGACGCGCTCGATCAGGCGATCAAGCGCGCGGCAACAGCCATCAACGGCTTCAACCGCCTTCGGAACACGCGGTTCGAGCAGGGTCTTACGGGCTGGGCGGTGGGGTACACCGGCGGTGTCGCGCCTACGGCGGGCAATCCGACCGTCTTTGCGCCTTACGGGGTGCCCAGCCTGAAGGTGGAAGCGGTAGCCACGGCGGGCGCGCCGCGCAGCATCTCCATCCTGCCCGGTCAGGACGTGACGGTGCAGCCCGGCGAACGATTGGCCATCCAGTGGGGGGTCGAGGGTCAGGGCGTCGTCGGCAATCAGGATCTGGTTGCGCAGTTCGTGGATGCCGCTGGAAACACGGGTGGCGACACATTGGTCGCGCGTCTCACGGGCCCACAGGCGTTCAACACGAAGCTGCGCGGCTTCGTGACGGTCCCCGCTGGCGGTATCAGGCTGCGCGCCTACCTTTTCGTCAATTCCAACGGCGCAGCGGGCTCCTTCTCCTCCATCGCATCCGAGCCGATGGTAACCAGCGCGCGCCCCGGCCAAACCGAATATCCGCCGTTCGCTTCGGGCGTGGCCGACGGTACGCCCGGGCAGAACGGGATCAACACCGCCACGATCAACATTTTTCAGCGCGGGGTGACGGCGCCCGCTTTGCCGGATGCGGCGACCACCTACGACTTCGCCGCCAAGGTTCTGGCGGGCCTGAACAATGGCTGGTCAACCAGCGTTCCCGCGGGCACCGCTCCCCTCTGGCAATCGGCGGCGACGGCGGCGGGACAAGGCGCGACAGACACGATCGCCGCCAGCGAGTGGGCATCTGCGGTTCAGATTGCTGCCAACGGCGCGAATGCCGCGAGCTCGGCGCCGGTGATCCTCTACAAGCGCACCAGCAGCCCCAGCGCGCCGGCAGTGCCCAGCGGCACCGTGACCTATACCTTCGGGACCGCAGTCGCGACCGGGATGGATAATGGCTGGACGCAAAGCCTGCCGGCCAGCGGCGGCCCATACCGGTGGCAGATCAACGCCACCGCGGTCAGCACGGGCGCGGCAGACACGATCGCGCCGAGCGAGTGGAGCGCCCCGCAAATCCTGGCGCAGGATGGGGCGGACGGCGCGCCGGGTCTGCCAGGTGCAGACGGACAAACGTTGTATACCTGGATTGCATATGCCGACAGCCCGGATGGCACGGTGAACTTCACCACTGGGTCACCCGGCCAGCGTGGTTATCAGGGCCGGGCCGAGAACAAGAGCACGGCGACCGAAGGTACCAATCCAGCGGAATACACCTGGGGACCGTATCGCGGGCCCGCAACGTTCGGCCTGGTGCCCAGCGCAAACGTGGCCATCGGGCCAGACTATATCGTCCGCTCGGCAGGCGGTGGCGCATGGAACGCGTCGGCATATTCGTCGGAGGCATTCTTGGGGGGTGCGTTCGCGTCAACCGTACTGGACGCATCTTCTGCCAATACGATGTTCGGGCTTAACACAGATCCAGCGACGGATAGCGGCTACACGTCCATCGACTACGCCTTTTACACAGATGCCAGCATCTCCCGGCAGTTGATTGTCTACGAGAGTGGTGCGCCGGCGGCAGTTGGAAGCTGGGCACCTGGTGACGTGCTGACGATTGCTTATGACAACAAGCGGGTCACCTATTACCGGAACGGTAGTGTGCTGCGGCAGGTGGCGGCAGCGGCTGACCAGCGCTTCCATTTCGACAGTTCTCTCGCTGATCTTGGTGCTCGCATCTCCGGTATCAGGTTCGGCCCTGCCGGCAGTGCCGGTTTGGACGGTCTGCCTGCGATCAACGGCATCCTCACCAACGAAAGCGTGACGGTCGCTGCTGCGAATGATGGGAGCGTGCCGAGCTTCGCCGATGCCGGGGGGAGGTTCCGCGTGTTCTTCGGTCTCACCGAGGTATCGACGGGCGCCGGAACGACATACTCCGTGGTCGGGGCCAGCGGCGTCTCGATCGCGATCGATAGCGCGACCGGCGCCTATACCGTCTCTGGCATGTCGGATGATACCGGATCTGCAACGCTTCGCGCGAACTATGCTGGCGTAAACGTCGATCGAATCTACTCGATCGCCAGATCGCGGGCGGGTGCAAACGGCATCAGCGGCACCAACGGCACCAACGGCACCAACGGCGCCGATGCAAAGACGCTGATCGTACTATCCGACCGCCAGACCATCGCCTATGACGCAAGCGGCCTGCCCAGCCCGACGGCGCAGACGATCACGTTCACCACGAACAAGCAAAATACCAGCGCGACCGTCTACTGGTCGATCGCCGATGCTCAAGGGACACCGGTCTCGGTCTCCTATCTCTCGGCAGCATCCGGCGACAGCGTCACGATGACTGAGGCGAATTTCGCGGTCGCGCGAAACGGCACCAGCGGCGTGATCGTCACCGGATCCCTGACCGACGGCACGGTGATCACCGACAAGATCAGCGTGATTGCCGTGCGTGCCGGGGCGAATGGAACGAATGGTGTAGACGGTGCGAACGGGATCGATGCGCTAAGCCTGTCGGCAGCACCGCCCAGTGTAACGGTGCCATGCACGGCCGGCGGCACGCCGAAAGGGTCGCTCGCAAGCGTGCAGATGACGGTGTTCAAGGGGACGACCAACGTCACCGGCTCCACCACCTATGCGATCTCGGGCGTCTCGAACCTTTCCGGCGTCTCGGTCTCGAGTGGCGGCCTGGTGACCGTCACCGGCATTACGGCTGATGTCGGATCCTACGTGATCACCGCAACCAAGGACGGCGCCAGCGCCACGACGAAGATCGTCTACACCAAGGCCCGCGACGGCGCTGCCTATGTCGATGCGCTGCTCGACCCGGTCGGGACGCCGTCCAGCACCAGCTATGCCAACATGGGGCAGCTGTCCCTGCTGATGGGACCGAACGGAACGATCGACCTGGACACGAACGGTGGCTTCACCGGCTATACCAGCGTGGTTAACGTGGAAGGCACGATCGACTACAGCCTCAACGGCGGGTCGAGCTGGTCGACGGCGCTCACCTTCACAGGCGATCCCTCAATCGACAGTTCCTCGCCGGGAGGCTGGGCGGCGTCGGCGAGCATTTCAGGAGGCTCGATCGGACTGTCGAGCAAGCAGGCGGTGCTGTTCCGGCTGATGCTGCGGAAGACGAACTCGAACGGGATCAACACGTTCGGCGGCTCCCTGTACGTGGTTTGGAGGGATTGATGGGCGTGGTGATCATGTGGCCGTCGCGACAAGAGGCGCACCACCGCGCTGATGGCATGACAGAAGGGTATGACCTCAGCGGTGCGACCGTGGTGGAGGTGCCCGCCGGCTTCTCCTGGGCGGGGCATTGTATCGACTGGGATCTGCTCACCGTCTCGGCCGATCTCGACGCCGCGAGGGCCCGGCGCTGGGAAGATGTGAAGGCGATGCGAAACGCGGCGGCGTCGGGCGGCTGTGAGACGCCGCTGGGCCGCGTCGACACCACCGATGCAAGTCGCGTCCTGATCACCGGCGCAGTGCAGATGGCGCAGCTTTCCGGCGGCGCTTACGCAGTCGACTGGACGATGGCCGACAACAGCAAGGTGACGCACGACGGTCCCGCGATGATCGCGATGGGCGTCGCGGTTGCCCAGCATATCGCCGCCTGCTGGGCGCATGGACAGGCGCTGCGCGAGGCGATTGGCGCGGCTTCGACGGCCGAAGCCCTGGACAGCATCGACATCAATGCCGGTTGGCCCGGCCAATAAGGGGGATCAGATATGACAGACATTCCCGCCGGTACCCCGGCGAATGCATCGCCGCGCGCGTTTCGCGAGTGGCTCCCCGCGCTTTCGGCGGCGGTGCTGATCCTGGGGGCGATCATGTCGGCCGGCAGCGTGATCTCCAAGGTCAACGATAGCGAGCGCCGCATCGGCGAGCTGGAGCGACAGGTGCAGGCCGGGGGCGACCGCACGCAGGAGGTGCTGCAGCGCCTGGCGCGTATCGAAGGAAAGATGGACGCGGCCGGGCATGAAGGGAGGGCCGCGCAGTGATCGAGGGCCTGATCCTGATGGTGATCGCGCTGGCGCTGGCGTGCGCTTCACCCGCGGCGCGTCAGATGGATGCCCGGCAGCGTGGGCGCGCCCTGTACGGCGAGCTGCTGCACCAGGCCTATCCGTTGCCGCCGCCGGCCCCGTCGCTCGATGAACTGACGCACCTGGCCGAATCCGCGCTGGAACAGGACGCGCTGGCCCGCGGCGTGCGGGGCGTGCGGGACACCTACGACCGCGCCTGACGGCGCCAATCCGGAGAAATCGCGATGAACCTGAATCGTTTGCGCCGCTGGCGCAGCGCTGTAGCCGCGCGCCTGGTCGCCGACTGGCGAGACGCCTGGAAATGGGCGTCCGTCCGACTGGCGGCACTGGGCGGCATCCTGACGGCCATCCTTACCGCCGCGCCGGGCTTCGCGCGCGAGCTGTGGGATCAGCTGCCGCCGGAGGTGCGCGCCACCGCGCCGGGCTGGGCGCCGCTACTCGTTGCGGCCCTCCCGATCCTCGTCCGCATCTACAAGCAAAAGGGATCGCGCGATGCCGAATGATGTCAAGGCGCCTCGCAAGACGCCCGGGAGGAAGACCCTGGCCAGCATCGTGGGCGCCCTGTGTGCGTCCCTGCTCCTGGTGGCGATGCCGCGCGAGGAGAGCGGGCGCGAGGTGCAGGTTGCGATTGCGCCAAGCGGCGACGCGACCATCACGCATGTGCGCGGTGTCCAGTATCTGAAGACCTATCTCGACATCGTCGGCGTGGCGACGGCCTGCGATGGCATCACGCGCCGCGTGAAGCCGGGGCAGGTCTACACCGAGGTGCAGTGCGCGCAGATGCTCGAAGGCGAGCTGGTGCAGCACGCACTCGAGGTGCAGATCTGCGCGCCGGAGCTATGGGGGGCTGGGCGCGACTATCAGCGCTTCGCCGCGATCTCGCTGGCCTATAATGTCGGGGCTCCGCGGTTCTGCGGTTCAACCGCCGCCAAGCATTTCCGCGCCGGCCAGTGGGTGGCTGGGTGCGACGCCCTCCGCATGTGGAACAAGGCGGGCGGGCGTGTGATCGGCGGGCTGGTCCGCCGCCGCGAGCGCGAGCGGCAGGCATGCCTTACCGGCCTCGTGGCGGGTCTGACGCCCGCGAACCTCGCCGCACGCATCGCGGAGGTGCGGTGATGGCAAAGTTTGAAAAGCTGTCGCGGGGATTGCGGCGGGCTGGTGATCGATTGGCCTTCTACTGCCCTGGCTGCGAAGCGCCCCACGTCATCAACGTGTATGCAGACCGCGAACCACGATGGGGGTATAACGGCAACCCCGAGGCGCCGACGTTCACCCCTAGCGTGTTGATGCGGACGGGGCGCGCTGTGGATCCGACGTTCATTCCAGAACCGGGTGACCCGCCAGAGGTCTGCCATACCTTCGTCACCGATGGCAGAATTCACTTTCTCAGCGACTGTTCGCACGCGCTTGCTGGCCAAACAGTGACGTTGCCGGAGTGGCCGGAGGAGTGGCGATGAGGCGGTGGGCAGCAATCGCTGCCGTGCTTGCGCTGATCATCGTGCCGATGGTGATGTTGCGCTCCTGCCGAAGCGCCCGCACCGCCGCCACAGAAGCCAAGCTGAACGCCGGGCAGGCGGAAGCCGCGACCGAAAGCGGCCGCGACGCCGTGGACACGATCGGTAACGCCGCCGCCCGCGAAACCAAAATCCACACTACCGTGAAGGATGGAACCGATGCGATTGCCCAGGCCCCTGCGGGGGACAGCAATGATGCTGCCGATCGTGCTGCTTGCCAGCTGCGGTCGTACCGTGATCTCCCCCGCTGCCGCGCCCTGTTCCACCCTCGTCCCGAGTGAGTGGCGCAAGGGTGTACCGCCGGCCGATCTACCTTTGTCGGCGAAGCTGGCCGACGGGCACGACGATGCCCGCCCATGGCAGGCCGGGTTCGTCGCCCAGACCGGGCAGCTGGAAGTCGCCAACGGCAGGCTGCCCGACGCGCTGGGCATCGTGGAGCGCTGCGAGGCGCGCGACGCCGCCGCAGTAAAGCGCGCCCGCCGATCCTTTCTCGGCCTGTGAGGCCGGTCTTTTCAATCGATGGAGTTTCCCATGGCTGACAGCTTTGCAACGCATGCCGACTCGGTCCTCGCGCCGTCGCGCCGTGCCGTGCCGATCACGCCGGATAATGCCGTGCAGCTGACCGACGTGCCGAAGGGCGTGTGGGTCGGGACCGGCGGCGATATCACCGGCCGTCTGGTGGGGGACGCCGCCGACAACGTCTGGAAGAATGTGCCGAGCGGCGCGCTGCTGCCATTCCGCTTCGTGCTGATCAAGGCGACCGGCACCACGGCAGCGGACATGGTCGCGCATTACTGATCGTCCCCCTTCCTTGCGCGCCCGCCGCGCCCGTTCTGGGCCGCGCTGACGTGCCAGCAGAAAGCAAACAGACATGAGTTTCGGTTTCGGCATCGGCCCGATCGGCGGTGGCGGCGGGGTCGCCGTGCGCAGCGTGAATGTGCCTGCGGGCAGCACGGGGCGGGTGGTCAACCTGGTGCGATTGCTGGGCAGCGCATCCACCTTCTCGCTGCTGTCTGGGACGGATGCGAGCATCACGCTGAACGGTGGCGACGGGCTCGCGCTGGGAAGCGGTCTCGCGGCAGGCGTGTCGGTGATTGCGCAGGTTCGCGAGCAGGTGGGTTCCGGTGCGACGGCGCGGGCAGTGGAGTATGCGGTGAAGTGCACCGGCGCGCCCGCGGTGCCGTCGCTGCCGGCAGTGACGCTGACGGCGGGGAATGGCCAGATCTCGGTTGCCTGGACGGACGGGAGCAACGGCGGATCGGCGATCAGCTCGCACAACATCTATGTGAACGGGGCGCTGGTCTCTTCGCCGACTGGTGCGTCGCCCTATGTGATCACCGGGCTCACGAACGGCATCAGCTATTCCGTGCGGGTGTCTGCGGTGAACGGCATCGGCGAGGGCGCGCTCTCGACTGCGCAATCCGCTACGCCTGTTGCTGTGGCGCCCGCGCCCAATGTCACCCTGCCGGTAACCTCTGGCCTCGTCGCGCGCTACAACGCCAACTATTCGACGATCAGCCAAGCGAACGGCCGCGTTACCTCGGTCAGCGATCTCTCCGGCAATGGCTACACCGCGGGAGACAACAACGAGGGCCTCGGCCCCCAGCTCGTCACCTATGCCAGCGGGTTGAAGGCGCTGCGGTTCAACCAGGACAGCTTCCTATCTAACCCCAGCACGCCGTCGATGGGCCCGCTCGCCTCGACCATCATCATGGTGGTGCGGGATCACAACACCCGCGCGACCAACAAAACCTATCTATCGTGCGGAACCCGCGCAGGCACGCCGGGCAGCAAACTCGCCTATCTGACGAACGGCACCAACGGCGCTGCGCCCTATGTCGGCCGGGCTAGCACGTCGGCAGACACAGCAGTAAAGCCGTGGCTTGCCGCCGGCTGTCAGCTCCAAGTTATGGGTTGGCGAAACGGAGCTACCGGCACCCCCGGCACGGCAACGACGAACACGGTTGGGCAGCGTTGTGCGATCAACCGGAAGTCTCTCAACGTCACCAACCAGAACGCAACCGCTTCCGCCGGTTTCGAACTTGGCCGCAATTCAGCCACCACCACGACCTCTAGCACGCTCGCCGTACAAAACGTTGCTAACGGCGATTGGCTCACTGCCGACATCGTCGAGGTTATCATCTTCGGCCGCGCGCTCACCGACGCCGAATTTGATAACGTCATGGCTGCCATCGCGGACGGGTACGCGATCCCCGACGTGACCGATCAATTCGTCCTCGATGGCGATAGCCGCATCTGCTCGGTACTGCCGACGCTCCCCGCTGAAAACCCGGCAATGGTGATGACGGAACCGGGTGCAGCCTATGCGCTGCCCAAGACGGTTCGAATGATCAACTATGCTATCGGCGGCGCGACGACGATCTACGGCGGTTCGCCGGTGACGGCTTATGGCAGCGGACAGAGTTCGCTTTACGGGCGGCTCAAATACACTGCGGACTTTCCTCTCTTGGCGGGGCTTTCTTGCCTTATCCCAGGGGGGCAAAACCGCATCGCCATCATGGCGGGCCATAACGATCTTTCGCAGACCCCGCTTGCTGGGGTGACAGACAAACCGGCACAGATCTATGTCAACCTTAACTCCTGCATCTATAATACTTCGGCCCCGAGCTACCTGACCATCGGCTGGGACGTCACGCTCGTCGTCGAGATGCACAATAACGTCGATAATTACATCAACGGCGGCGGTGGCTATACCAGCTACCGGGCGCTGCAGCGCAGCCAGATCGGCGGTAAGAACCTGCTGACCGACAACAATGCGGGCCCCGGCCAGACCTATGATGGCAAGCTGCGCATCCTCGATATGCCGCTGATGCGGAGCGGCGGGGCGAGCGTGTTCGAGACGCAGGCCGATACTGCGAACACCGGCAACTATCAAAATGATCGCCTGCACGAAACCGCGGCTGGTATGTTCAAATTCGCGACTGGCGGTGATACCCCCCAGTACGGCCTCCGCGCGGTTTGGCCGGCATGACGGCTCAGCGGATCAGATGAAATCCCCGGCCCGGCACTGCCCGCATTGCTCACCGTTTGGTGTGCGTACGTCGTCGCAATCCGGGCAGAACCCCTCCATGGCCGAGGGTTGTTCGCGATAGGAAATGTTGAGCAGGCCGATGATGGTAAATGCGATCACGCAAATCAAAGCGGCTTGTGCAATGTTCATAGGTCCCCCCTAATCGGGCGACATTAGCAACTTCGCCCGCAAAGGCAATTGCCGGAACCTTAGGCTGAATTGAAGGTGTCATCCCCGCGGGTAGCGATTTGGGGTCGACATACGGGGATGACACTCACCTTATAGGTGTTTTTCCGTATGATCGTTTCGCACAAGAAAAAAATTTTGTAGACGGCGTCAGGCAATAACCGGCTTCGCCTTAGACTGCCCGTGTTCTGCCTCACTAATGGTAGCGTTCGCATCAGCGCCAGTTGAAGTCAAAAGCGCTTCTTCTTCAACGAAGTCCTTCCTGGCGAGCCAAAGGGCAAGCGAACGGGGTGCATCAACCACCATGCCCCGTACCCGGTGACCGACGCGATCCATTGGACGCTCTACAATCAGGTAGAGCGGGGCGACGATCGCCACGGTGACCAGAATCGCGAGTGGAGCGATTGGCGCGTCAATCGGGACGCCGATGTCTGCAAACGCGATCGACAGCACGACGCCGTGGAACAGGTAGATACCGAAGGAGCATTCTCCTAGCGCACGTACTGCGCGGTTGTTCAGCAGCCCGCCGATAGCGTTGCCGCTTGCGACGCAGGTGAAGAAGAAGGCAAAGGCGGGGAATCCCACGCCATAGGGGTCGCGGGTGAAGGTGCAGGCGATTGCAAGCAGAGCCACTGCGATCGCGCCCGCCGCAGGCCGCGCCAGCATCTGGGCATATTTGCTGCCTGCGAACTCCGCTGCGAGCATGCCCGCACCGAACAGCGGCCAGAACCGGGCGCTGTGGAGGCTTCCGGGAAGGGCAGCCTGGGCGATGAAGCCGAGAGCGATAAGGCCGATCGGAAGCGTCGCCCGCGGCGCGCCGCTTCGCCGCAAGGCCCAGGCTGTGAAGCCCAGCGCCGGAATCATCAGGGCGTAGAACATCCACTCCTGCCAGAGCGACCAAAGAACAAACGCGTTGATGCGGCCGGAATCCGCATACCCAAGGATGGGCACCTCTTGGCGCGCCGATATCCACAACGCCGCAGACCGGATCAGCGGCATCAATTCTATTTCGGGCTGCGCTCGGTAAAGAACGATCAGCAAGATGGCGGCAAAGGATACCGCAACCAGCGGGTAAATCCTGAACACGCGGCCTACCATCATGTTCAGCCAGCCTGAAACTGAGAGCGACAGGATCTTCCGATAGAACAGGTAACCTGTTGTCATGAAGAACAAGCCGACGGCGCCAGCGCCAAGTTGGTTGGCGAGCGGCTCGGCAGGGGCAGACCACCCGCCTTCAGGGCTTATACGCCAAATCCAAGCATGATGGACAAGCACAGAGGTTGCAAGAATTCCGCGCAAACCGTCGATGCTGAGCTGTCGGCTTCTATCCGGGAGAGGAAAGCCAAGCTTTACTAAGGAAATACCAGCAGTTAAGGCGAGCGCTATCGTGGCGGTTGCATACGCGAGAACCTCAAACAACGTACATACTCCAACCAATAGAGCGTTCGCGAGGCTGTCGCGATGCAGTTATTGCTTCTCGTGCAGGGGAGCTACTTGCCGATCCGTGTAACGTTCGAATGTGAATTTGGCTGCAACGCAGCATTTCGGCTCGTCGCGCCAAATGCTCTAGCTATCGCATACATCCCTTTGAAAACGTGGGATAAGTCTTTCGGTTCCGTAATGACCTAGCCGCAAAGCTCGCGCGGTTCACATAGACAGAGGCGTTTGCGCTCGTCATGTTCCGGCCATGCGAGTCGGTGAGGATCTCACGGCCAAGGCCCTGTTGGCGTTGGAGGAAGCGCTGCACGAGTGCCGCTATCGGCCTGTGCGGCGGTCCCGCGCGCTCGGCATGGCGCTCGCATACCTCTGGTCGACCAGCGGCGGCGACGCCCGCGACTATCGGGACTTTTGGAGGGAGATCGCTTCGGACAATTACGTCCTGCGCTTTCGGGCGGCAGATCGGTGTCTCGACCGGATCTATGCAGCGGCTGGGCGGAGGCGCGACGACGACGTGTCGGATGGCATCTGGCGCGAAGTACAGGCCCGCGTCGGGCTGGGCGGGCCGGATCGACGGCCAGACCCGGCAAGGCTAAAATGGCCGTAACCGACTACCGGTGCCGATGCTCCGCGCGAAGGCTTTCCAGCGCCGTCAGGGCGAAGTCCCGGAAGATGCGTTGCCAGTGATCGCCGGCCTGGTCCCATGGTCGATCGTCGAGCGTGCCATGGCGTCGGCTCTCCCACAGATCAGCGGCGAGGCTCTCGACCAGAGCGTCCTCGTCGTTCGCGGTGCAAAGGCGGCAGGGCATGGGCGATAGGTAGGCAAGAATTGCCGGGTTGCCACCCCCTCCTGGGAGCCAACCACGAGCAGGGGGGCTGCCTCGGTGGCGAGAGGGGGTGACGACGCAGGTCTACGCCACTACCGAGCTGGTTACCAGAGCCACCCCACCAATGGGGCCACAACGGCTGCAAGCATCAGTGCCGCGACAAGCGTCGCTTCGATCGCGAACGCCGTTGGTCGCCGAATCCTCAGAACGCGATCTCCCGCCGCTCCATTTCCGCCGCCAGAAGGTCCGCGATCGGGTTGCCCGGCTCGCCGTCGGTCTGCTGCCAAGCTGCCACAAGCTCCGCATCTTGACTGGTCTGGAAGATGATTGCCGCCGTTGCAGCTGCGCCGGCTTTAGTGAGCGAAATGGCAAGGCGATCGATGGTTGGGTTCATAAGCATGGGATCCATGACGACTCGCGCTGATAATCTCATTATCTCGCCACGCGGCAAGCCCAATTGGGTTAGACAAAGTTGCGTATCCCCTGAGGGAGTTTCGCCCGATCTTCAGACGGGTGGACAAGCTAAGCTACTGAAATGGGCCAATTGCCCTTATCCTGCCGGGCCCACCAGCATGTTGTCTGACGGGTTGTCGTGCGCCGGGACAGCCTTTGGCGCCGGGGAACGGACCGCGCCAATCGGCGGCTCTGGTGCCTCGTTCCGGCCCATTGCCGCGGTGGCCTATTGTCGGCACCTGTCGATCCTGGTCGATATGCCGCAGCTTTGCCTTGTATCTGCGGCGGGGACCTTCTAAGCGCGTCGGCTCGTCGGGGAGTAGCGCAGTCTGGTAGCGCATCTGGTTTGGGACCAGAGGGTCGCAGGTTCGAATCCTGTCTCCCCGACCACCGATCTTGCCAGATCGGACCCATTGCCGCGCCCGAGCGTACGGGTCGTCGGATAGACGAGGTCAGCCAAGCACCATCTGCACGACCAGAACGCCGTTCAGGGTGATGACCACCCCGGTGATCGCAAGCGCGGCGATCCGGAGGGTTCGGCCGTTGGCGAAGCGCCCCATCAGTTCGCGGTCGCCGGTGAAGCGGACGAGCGGAACCACGGCGAAGGGCAACTGCAGGCTCAGTACCACCTGACTCAGGACCAGCAGCCTCGCCACGCCGCCGTCGCCGTAGAGGCCTGCCACGAGCGCGGCCGGCACGATCGCCAAGCCGCGCGTGATCATTCGCCGCAGCCAGTGCGGCAGCCGGAGGTCGAGAAAGCCCTCCATCACGATCTGCCCGGCAAGCGTGCCCGTGATCGTGGAGTTCTGACCCGAGGCCAGCAGTGCCACCGCAAACAGCGTGCTGGCCAGGCCGATGCCAAGCGTGGGGGCCAGCAGGGCATAGGCATCGCCGATCTCCGCAACCCTGGTCTGGCCCGATCCGTGGAACGCCGAGGCAGCGAGGATCAGGATGGCGGCATTCACGAACAGCGCAAGGCCGAGCGCGACCGTGCTGTCGATCGTGGCGAGCCGGACCGCTTCGCGCTTGCCGCGCTCGCTGCGCTCGAACGCGCGGGTCTGCACGATCGAGGAGTGCAGGTAGAGATTGTGCGGCATTACCGTCGCACCCAGAATGCCGATCGCGACGTACAGCATCGTCGGATCGGTTACGATCTGCGGGGAAGGCAGCAGGCCGGTCCCGATCGCCGCGAGACTCGGCTGTGCCCAGGCGAGTTCCACCGCGAAGCAGAGCGCAATGACAATAAGCAGCGCCACGATGAACGCTTCGAGCTGGCGGAACCCGCGCCGCTGCAGCATCAGGATCAGCAATACGTCCAGCGCGGTAACGGCGATCCCGGCGACGAGCGGGAGGCCGAACAGCAGCTTGAGTGCGACGGCAGTGCCGATCACTTCCGCCAGATCACAGGCGATGATCGCCAGTTCGCAGAGCAACCAGAGACCAAGTCGCGGCACCAGCGAGTAGCGCGCGCGGCAAGCCTGGGCGAGATCCATGCCGGTGACGATGCCCAGCTTCGCCGCGAGGCTTTGAAGCAGCATCGCCATCAGATTCGACAGCAGGATAACCGACAGCAGCGAATAGCCGAACGCCGAGCCGCCGGCCAAGCCGGTCGCCCAGTTGCCGGGGTCCATATAGCCCACCGCGACGAGATAGCCCGGGCCGGCAAAGGCGCCGAGCTTCCGCCAGAATCCTGCGGCGCCGGGCACGGCCACGCTCCGGAACGCGCCGGGCAGGCTCGCCGCGTTGATCGCGGTCGAGCCCCCTGAAGCGCGCAAATCCCCCTCGAACGGCGGCATCAGCTTGCAGCGCTGAGCTTGATCGTGCTGTTCACGCCTTTCGGAAAAAAGCCGCCGCGATCGACGGATGCCTTGTTGAGATAGGCAATGTTGAGCACCTGACCTGCCGTTCGGCTGAAGGCCACACCGTTGGAATCGGTCGGCACGATATTCGTGGCATTGCCGATCGGGCGGACGCCCTGGTCCAGATCGCTGGCACCGTCCAGGCTGTCGCGCGCATTGGAGATTGCTTCGGTCGCGTCGATCAGCGTCGGCGTGGTCAGCCCTTTGCGGTACAAGGTCGTGCGGATCAGCCCGGCATGATAGGCCTCGGCGGCAAGGATGCCGGCTGCGGCCTCGAGATAGGTCTTGTTGCTGATCAGGGGCGAGGCGCCCTTGTAGGCGCTGACGCCGACGTCCTCGAAGATGAAGGCAGCCAGCAGGAAGTTCTCGTCGCTGGCATAGGGGTCGAACGCCTGGTTCGCACCGACCAGTCCCGCCGCTCGCGCCGCGGTCGAGAAGGCGCCGTTGACGTCCGCGGAGAGATCGAGGTCGGGCTGCGCAACCGCGACGCTTCCCAATGCACTTCGCAGGAAAGCGACGTGCGCCTGCTCGTCACCCGCGATCTCGCGGGCGTAGCGGGCAACGGCCGCGTCCTTGAACTGCACCTGCCGCCCGCCGCTGATCACGCCGACCTGGCCGCTACCCGAGAGCAGGTTGGCCGGCAGCGACGTGCCGTTCGCCGCAAAGGCATAGAACTGCGCCTCGAGATATTCGAGGTTGAGCGCGAAGTTCAGCACATCCTGATCGGTGAGGGTGCTGGTTGGGGTCGGGGTCGGCGTGGGAGTCGGGGTCGGCGTCGGGGTGATCATCGACCCCGGGCCGTCATCGCTGCTGCTGCACGCTGCCAGCATCGATGCGCCGGCAGCGGCAAGGCACGCGTTTTTCATGAAGGCCCGGCGCTCGGCGCGGCGTGCATCGCACGCATCCAGGACCTGGAGAACGATATCGTGATTCATGGCTGAAGTCTCCCTGGAGCCGAGCGATCAGTTCGCTGCGCTGGTGACGATGGTGCCGTTGACGCCGTTGGGGAAAAATCCGCCTGCCGTTACGGCCGCCTTGTTCAGATACACGATGTTCAGGACCTGACCGGTCGATCGGCTGTACGCGAGGCCATTGGCATCGAGGGGTGCGATATTGCTGGCGGTGCCGATCGCCCGGATGCCCTGATCGTCCTCGGTGGGACCATCCAGACTGTCGCGCGCGTTGGAAATCGCCTCGGTTGCATCCACGAGCGTTGGGGCTGCGATCCCCTTGGCGTCGAGCGTCGTGCGCACGAGCGCGGCGTGATAGGCCTCGACCGCCAGAATGCCTGCCGCCGCCTCAAGGAATACCTTGTTGGTGATCAGCGGCGAGGCGCCCTTATAGGCGGTCACCCCGACATCTTCGAAGATGAACGCGCCGAGCAGGAAGTTTTCGTCGCTCGCATAGGGATCGAAGGATTCGCCGGCGCCGATCAGCCCCGCGGCACGCGCCGCGTTGGAAAAGGCGCTGGTGGGCGAAACGCCGATATCGATCTGGGGCTGGCCCACCGCGGTGGCGCCGATGGCACTGCGCAGAAACGCTACATGGGCGCGCTCGTCGGCTGCGATTTCCTGCGCATAGGCGGCAACCGCCGGATCCTTGAAGGTCGCCTGGCGCGCGCCGACGGCGGCACCGATTTTGCCGGAGCCCGTCAGCAGATCGGCGGACAGGCCCACGCCGTTGGCGGCGTAGGAATAGAATTGCGCCTCGAGATATTCCAGGTTCAGCGCGAAATTGAGCACGTCGCCATCGCTTAGGCTGGCTTGCGCGGCGGCGCGCTGGACGCTGGTCGCCATTGCGAGCCCGCCCCCGGCGACGGCGGTGAGCGCGAAGGCCTTGAAGAATTCGCGACGGCCTTTTCGGCGCTGGGCCTGTTGCTCGAAGGCTTCGAGTAGCTCGACTTCCTGGTTCACGGCGCATGCCTCCCTGATGGTAGCGGCGTTCGAACCCCGGGCATTTTCAAGCAGTTCCGGTTCGGTGGCGGCTGGGTACGGTGTCGTACAAATTGTCCGGTCCGCGCCATTTTCGTGCATCCGTGGCACCGCATACTGCGAAGCTGAGAGGAAACGAGGAGAGATCGCGCCGATGCCGAAACCGAACGCCCGCTATGCGCCGGACATTCGTGGCAATCTGCTGCTGCGCTCGCTTCCGCCAAGCGACGCGTGGCTGTTGATCCCGCATCTATCCCGCCTGCACTTCAGCGCACGCGAGCGGGTGGATCGGCTGGCCTGCGGGTCGTTGCACCTGATCTTTCCAGAAACCGCGGTGTTCTGCGTGCGGCAGGCGCTGCTTGGCGATCGTCACCCCGCGCTGGGTCTGGTGGGCCATGAAGGCGTGCTGGGCTGGTCGCTCCTGATGGGCGTGGAGCAAAGCTCCACCCTCGCGACCGTCGAGCTACAAGGCGGTACGGCCCTGTCGATCGCGTCCCGCCCCTTGCTGGAGGCCTGCGCGAAAAGCGCCACGCTGCGCGCCAACCTGCTGCGCTATGCCGACAATTTCCTGGAGCAGATGGCCTCTACGCTGGGATCGAACGCCACCGATGCGCTGGAACGTCGTGTCGCGCGATGGATCCTGATGCTCCATGATCGCTGTGAAGGCGACACGCTGTCAGTCACCCATGACGAAATCGCTCGCGCGCTTCACACTCGCCGCGCCAGCGTCACCGATTGCTTTCATGTGCTCGAAGGCGAGAAGATCCTTCTCTGCGAACGTGCGCGCCTGACCATCCGCGACCGCGAGCGCCTGACGATCATGGCAGGGGACTCGTACGGGGCTGCCGAGGCGCGCTATGCAGCGGAGATCGGCCCCTGGCCGCGGGAACTGCGGACAATGTCTGCGGAAACCGGTGAGATTGCCGCGAAACCTCCCGTGCTGGTGTCCTGATCGCGTGGGGGTGGGGGCGCGCTGCCCGGCTGACCATCGGCGCCCCTCCCGTTGGAAGGGAGGGGCCGATGCTGCAGTTTACGCCGTCGCGCCGCCATCGATGTTGAGCGTGGTGCCGGTGATGTAGCTGGCGTCCGGTCCGGCAAGGAACGCGACGGCACCAGCGATCTCCTCGACCCTGCCATAGCGCCCGAGCGGAATGGCGCTGAGAATCTGTCCGGCGAAGTCGCTGTCGGCCGGATTCATGTCGGTATCGATCGGCCCAGGCTGCACGGTGTTGACCAGGATGTTGCGGGCCGCGAGGTCCTTTGCCCAGCCGCGCGCCAGCGCTGCCACCGCCGCCTTGGTCGCGCTGTAGACCGTGGTCGCGGGGAAGGCCATCTCGCCCGAAATGCTGCCGATCAGGATGATCCGCCCGCCATCGCGAAGATGCGGCAGCGCCGCGCGCGTGCCGATATGCAGGCCCTTCACGTTGACCGCGAACTGGCGATCATAGGTTTCGTCGGTGTCTTCGGCGACGGTCGCAAACTCCGCCACGCCCGCATTGTGGACGAGGATGTCGATCCCGCCCAGAGCGGCGGCGGCCTGTTCGATGCCTGCGCGCTGCGAGACCGGATCGGCCGCATTGGCCTGAAAGGCGAAGGCGGTACCGCCTGCGCTTTCGATGGCTGCCACGGTGGCCTGCGCTGCCGCCTTGTTGCCGGCATAGGTGATCGCTACGGCGGCGCCCTCTGCGGCCAGTCGCTTGGCGATCGCGGCGCCGATCCCGCGCGATCCGCCGGTGACGAGTGCTGTCTTGCCCTGAATCGACATGTCGATACTCCAAAATGCTGCCCGCGATCACGGCGACGTGCGCTGCCGGCAGGCGGGCATATGGCAATCCCGCTTAAAGGTTCAATATTCCCGAACTATTAAATTGTCGGCAATACCCTATATGCGTCAGCATGCCCCGCTTCACCCATCCAAGGCTCGAAGACGTTCCGCTCGACCTGGCGCTGCATGCGCTGGCCGATCCCAATCGGCTGGAGATGGTTGCCCGCCTGGCGGTGGCCGAGCGGCTGCGCTGCGCGGATGCCGCGCCCTGCGAAACCATTCCGAAAAGCACGTTGTCCAATCACCTCAAGCTGTTGCGCGCGGCGGGATTGATCGAGACGACGCAGGCTGGGCGTGAGATGATCAATACGCTGCGGCGATCCGAATTCGATCGCCGGTTCCCGGGGCTCCTCGACGCGGTGCTTGCCAACCGGCCAGCCTGATGGATGGCAGTTGCACGCCCGGCTCCGGCCGAATCGCAATGCCGCCTGATGCCCTTTTTCGCTGCGGCGCAAACCAGTTGCTGCATCGCGGCGAAAACTGCATGCAGCGCTACGATAGTCGTTACGAAATGAAAACAACTTAGTCGTTGACTCATAGGGGTTTTTGCGTGCGACCACGGCTTTTCCAGATCGCCTGTTAACCACAACAGGTATCTTCCCAACCGTGAATGTTTCGACGAACCGACTAATTCTCGCCAGTGGAGGCCAATTCGGGCTAGAATACTTGTCGGTTTCAATGTGAAATGCTTTGAAACCTCCTGAATGTGGTGGCGTTTCGCCCGATCGTTCCTGTGCGGCGAGGACTCCTCGACATGCGAAAATCCGGTGGATTCAGCATCGTTACCGGGAAAATGCGAGCGACCTGACCTAAAAAGGGGCAGGTGCTACCGAAACTGGTGCAATTATCCTCGTTTGCTTGGATATTGTGATTGACCCTCAACCAATTTCCGTGGAGTAGGGCAGGGCCGACCCTGCGTCGGCGGTTAACCTTATTGGGGGTTTTTATGCGCACTCGTGTTCTCACCCTGCTTGCCGCCGCCACCGCCGCGGTTGCAGCACCCACGGCCGCTTCGGCCGCTACCATCGTCGGCACGCTCGCTGGCGCACTGTTCGGCGTGAGCAGCTCGACGCCGGCGATCGGTTCGGGCACCACCTTCACCAGCTCGACGAGCCTGGTCTCGGGCTCGAGCGGTGACTTCGCCGCCGTTCCGCAGTTCACCCTCGCGTCGGTCAGCGCCGCCACGGCATCGATCGGTTCGCCGATCACGCTCAGCAGCGCGTTCGGCAGCTTCACCGGCACCGTGACCTCGGTGACCGCGTCGACCGGCTTCAGCAGCGTCGTTTCCTTCTACACGCTCGGCACGTTCGTTCCGGCCGGTTCGCTGAGCGCGTTCGACGCCGGCGCCGCGTCGCTGACCTTCAGCTTCACCCAGACGGGCGGCGCAGGTTCGTCCGTTTCGGGCAGCTACACGCTGGCGTCGCCGCCGGCGGGCGTTCCTGAGCCGGCCACCTGGGGCATGATGATCGCTGGTGCCGGCATGGCCGGTGCAGCGGTGCGTCGTCGCCGCAGCGCCAAGGTCGTCGCCGCCTAAGGCGTCGAACACGGCTTTTTGGAAGGGCGGCACCGGCAACGGTGCCGCCTTTTCTTTATGTGAAGCGCTAATCTGCGCGTACGATGAAGCGCGCGACATGCAGCGCCCGCACGCAGCAGCAGTATATCGTCAAAGAATGGTGCGTGCCCGGTCTCGATTGAGCAGCAGTAAGGCGAGTACCCCAACACAGCCCAGCACGGGCAGCGCGATGGCGGCGGCGGCAACGTAGAGAAGCGTGCTGAACCCGCCGACCAGCGCGGCGATTGCGGTGTTGCCGAGGCCGGCAGCGCATTTGAGTACGGCAAGGAACAGCCCAACGGGCAAGGCCTCCAATCTGGTGCCCGACGCGGCCTGGGACTGGATGCTGAGCGCGAGCAGCGCCCAGATCGCCATGTTCATGCCTGCCTGCGCCATCCCCAGCATCGCGAGCGCCACGACGCTGCCGCCGCCATCGCCCCAAATCGCAAGTGCCGCCAACACGCCCATCGCGAGTACGGCCAGCACATGCGCGGATGCGAGCAGGCGGGATGGGCCGTGCCGCCGCGATGCCAGCATCCAGAGTGGAAGCGACAGCGACTGGGCAAGGGTGATGGTCGCCAGCGCATAGCCGGACCATGCGGGATCGCCCTTCACCGCCGTGCCGAAGAAGGGCAGGGCGCGGTTGAAGGCCGGCAGCAGGCTGGCCTGCAACGCGATCAGCGCAAGCAGCAGCCGATATTCCCGCCGACGCCATAGCGATCGCAGCAGCCGCTCCCCGTCGGCCTGGGGCGTCGGGCGCGGCGGACCCGGAAGGCGACGACTGGCACCCACCGCGATCAGCAGCGTGACGAGATAGCATGCACCGGCAATGGCCGCGCAGCCCCCAAAGGCATCGCGCTGGGCTTCCGGATCGCGGATCCCGAGCAACTTAGCCGCTGCCAGACCGACGAGTGCGCCCCCCATCGCGCTGAAGATGAGCCGCAGCCCGGAGACCAGCGAGGCCGCCTTGGGCCCGTTGGCGACGCGGACGAGCAGCGTGTTGTGGCCGATGTCGCACAACGTATAGCCCAGCCGGCACAGCAGGATGGCGGCGACCACCTCGGGCCAGGCGCCGCCCGTCGCGGGTGCAAAGGTCAGCCAGAAGCCGAATGCGCCGAGCGGCGCGCCCACCAGCACCAGACGCGCCAGCGCTTCGGGCCTGCCTTGCCGGTCGGTCAGATAGGCCACGCCGAGATCGGCAAGCCCGTCCCAGATCATTGCCGCGGCCAGCACGCCGCCGGCGAGCCAGGCCGAAAAGCCGGCGATCGTGACCAGGTAGAATAGCAGGAAGCTCTCGAAACTGGACCAGAGGATGCTTTTGCCGAGATTGCCGCTGGCATAGCCGATCTGCACGGCCAGCGGGACTGGTGCAGGATGCGCGACGGGGGTGGGGAGGGCCATGCGGCGGCGCTAACCACGCCACGCTTTCGTTTTTTTGACATCATGCAAATATATCGGCCAGCCATGCCGTCCGCTCCCCGCCCGCAATTGCTGTTGACCGAGTTGCAGAAGCGCGTGCTCCTCCATCTGCGTATCGCCGGTGCCCAGCCGCGCATCGATCTTGCCGCAGCCCTCGATACGAATAGCGCGACGATCACACGGGTGACGCAACAACTCGTCGCGCTCGACCTGATCGCGGAGGGCGCCCCGCTCGAACAGGGTGTGCGGGGGCGTCCTTCCGTGCCGCTGACCATTTCCGGCGGTGGCGGCTGGTCGGTGGGGGCCACCGTGCAACCCGGCTGGCTGGAACTGGTGCTGCTGGATTTCCGCGGCACCCCGCTGCTCCATGACACGCAGCCCTTCGACGATCCCGATCCCCGGGTTTTCGCCCGGACGCTGGACGCGCGGCTGCGCGCACTGGTGGCGCAGCACGGATTCCTGCGGGGGCGCTTTCTCGGCCTGGGCGTCGCGGTGCCCGGGTACGCGCTGGACGGCGATCTCAACCGCCGGGCCGTGGTGCGGCGCCTGTCGGGCTGGAGCGACATCCCGTTGGCGGAAACGCTGGGGGACGTGCTCGACATGCCGATCTGGATCGAGAACGACGCGACGGCGGCGGCGCTCGGCGAATATTACCAGCCCGGCATCATCGATCGCTTCCGGTCGATCCTCGTCCTTTTCCTGGGACACGGGATCGGCGGCGGGCTGATTGCGGCACGCGATCTGTTCCGCGGCGATCACGGCAATGCCGGCGAGATCGGCAAGCTGTTCCCCGGCGAGATGCTGCGTCCATCGGGCATCGATCTGATCGATACGCTCCGCCAGGCAGGCGTCGTGATCGATTCCCTGTCGGAAGTGGAGGCCATGCTCGAGCCGCATGCTGCGCTGATCGCGACATGGATCGAGCGGGTCGCGGTGCAGCTGGAGCAGGCGGTGATCGGCGGCGCGGTATGGCTCGATCCGGGGGCGGTGGTGGTCTCCGGCGCGCTGCCGCACAGCATTCTGGCGCGCCTGTCCGCGCGGATCACCGAGCTTAGCGCGCCTCGCCACCACGGGTATCAGGCGCCGGTTCCGCTGGTGTTGCCTTCTACGCTTGGCAGCCGCGCGGTGGTGATCGGCGCCGCGATGGCGCCCATCCATGCGGTGACGGCCGCTCTGCCTTGAGAGATTTATTTTCATGTAAGCAAATAAAAGAGTCATGGAGCCGCGCCACGTGCCCCGCATCAGGCAAAAACGGGGAAACCAGATGACGAAGCAATATTGGCTGGCAAGCGCTGCGCTTGCCGCTCTTTCCATGACGGCGATGCCGACGCACGCACAGACCCAGCCCGGCGGGACGGATCTGGCGACCGAGCAGCCGCAGGACATCGTGGTGACCGGGTCGGCGCGCGCGCAGCGGCGCTTCGACGTTTCCTATGCGGTCAACACATTGTCGCAGGAAGACGTGCTGAAGCTCGCGCCCAAGAGCATGACCGAGCTGGTCGGCGCGTTGCCCGGCATCCATATCGAGCAGACCGGCGGCGAGGTGCAGAACATCACCCGCGTGCGCGGGATCCCGACCGATCGGGGCTATCTCTATTATCAGCAGGACGGGCTGCCGCTCTACCACGAGCTGGACGGCTTCTTCTTCAACCAGGGCGACGGCATGAACCGCTTCGACCTGATGACCGACCGCGTCGAGGTGGTGCGCGGCGGCCCGGCACCGATCTACGCCTCGGGTGCGGCGGCGATCGTCAACGTCATCACGGCGACCGGCGAGCAGACCCCGCATGGCGCGGCGCAGGTGACGCTCGGTACCACCGGGCTCTACCGACTGGAGGGCTATCAGTCCGGCCCCCTCGGCAAGCGTACCACTTTCGCGATCGGCGGTTTCTATCGCTACAATGACGGCTACCGCGACAATGGCTTTCCCTCCGACAAGGGCGGCCAGATCCGTGCCAATATCCTGCGCGAGCTCGACAATGGCACGTTGAAACTGTCCGGCCAGTATACCAACGACCACAATCTCTTCTATCTGTCGATCCCGACGGCGGATCCGCGCAACACGTCTGTCAGTCTCAACAACTATATCGATTACTTTACCGGCACCCTGAACACGCCGGCGTTGCGCGCCGCGACGATCAAGTATCGCGACGGTGCGGGCGCGATCCAGAGCCGGACCGGCGATCTCGCCAATGGCCGGCACATGCGCTTCGGCAATGTGGCGCTCGATTACGAGGGCGATTTCGATGCCTGGCACGTCTCCGCCAAGGCGGGATACACCAATGGCCGCAACGATTTCGACGCGCTCTATTCGACGTCGAATCCGGCGGACGGCGCCAGCTTCGCCAGCGGCTATCTGGCCCGCGCACAGGCCGCCTTCGGCAGCGGCGTCACGCGGATGGGCTATGCGCTGGCCGGCACCAGCGGCGCCACTGCCTATGATCCCGCCACCGCATCGGGGCTGGTGGTGCAGGCGCAATATCGTTCGATCAGCGCCGATTTCTATTCGGGGCAGGGCGACCTGAGCGTTACGCGCAAGTTCGAGACGGGCCTGGGCAGCCATGACATCCGCGTCGGCAGCTACGCCGCGCTGTGGGGCCTCACCTCGTTCGCGGTCTATCAGAACTATCTGATGGAGGTCCGGTCGCAGCCGCGTCTGCTCGATCTGGTCGCGTACGGGGCGGACGGATCGGTGAAGGGCTATGTCACCGATCGCGGATCGCTCAACGATGCCGCCTCGCTCAACGCCGGTGGCTATGACGCGAAGGTGATTGCGCTGTACGGCGCCGATACCTGGGACGTCACCGATCGCCTGCGCATCGATGCCGGCATCCGCCACGAATGGTATCGCTACGACGGTTTCGGCCAGATCACCACCGCCGCCAATCTCGGCGATCCGACGACGCTGGCCGACGATGCCACGCGCGCGTTCACCGGCGCAGTGGGCACGAGCAAGCTCAACTTCCAGGCGACCAACTGGACGCTCGGTGCCAATTTCGATTTCAGCCGTCATCTCGGGGTCTATGCCCGTGCCTCGCGGCTGGAGATCCCGGCAACGGCATCGGTGACGACGACCTACCCGACACCGTCGCTCGCGCCCACCAAGGCGCGGCTGTACGAAGCCGGGATCAAGGCGGCGTTCGGCCGATCCTATCTGTACGTCACCGGGTTCTACACCAAGTTCGATCCGCTCAACGCCAGCTTCACCGCGTTCAATCCGCAGACCGGACGCAGTGACCAGACGGTCAATTTCGTCGGGACGGCCGAGAACAAGGGGGTCGAGGCGGATGGCCAGATCCAGCTTGGCGGGCCCCTTTCGCTCGCCGGGTCGGTCACCGTCCAGGATCCGAAGTATCTGAATTTTAGCAGCAATACCGGCGCGGACGGCAGCCGCGCCAACGGCAAGCAGATCTTGCGCGAACCCAAGCTCTATCTCAACGTGCGGCCTACCCTGGACTTCCGCCTCGGCGCGGACCGGCTGAGCCTGTACGGCCGTTATGATTACATCACGCGCCGCTATGTCGACTTTTTCAACAACACCGCGCTGCCGGCATATGGCTATTTCGGCCTCGGCGCGGTGCTGGACCATGGCGCGTGGCGCTTCCAGGTCGCCGGGGACAATCTCACCAATGCGCACGGCCTGACCGAGGGCAACACGGCGGGCGATCGCCTGGCGGGGCAGGGTACCCCAACCGCGATCTTCGGACGGCCGCTGTTTGGCCGCAACGTTCGGCTGATCGTCAGCAAGAAATGGTGAGGCGGGCGCTCGCCGCCGACTGAACCGCTTTTCCGGGGAGGCTCGCTGCCGGCCTCCCCGCTCACTCTTGTCCAACGGATCATCCGATGAAATCGCTGAATTGCCTGTTGCTCGCCGCGCTCGTTGCAGCCGGCACCCCGATGGCTGCCTCCGCCGATGACGCCGCCGCGATGGCGCGTCGTCTGCGCGATCCCAAGGGGGGATTGATCATCGTTGCCCATCGCGGTTGCCACCGCCCGGCACCCCAGAGCCGGCTGGGTGCCGCGCCGGAAAATTCCTTCGCGGCGCTCGATCATTGCGTCGCGTTGGGGGTGGAGGTGATGGAGACCGACGTACGCCGCACCCGCGACGGCCATCTGGTGATGATCCACGACGAGACGGTGGATCGCACGACCGACGGTCACGGCAAGGTAGCCGATCTCACCCTCGATCAGATCAAGGCGTTGCATCTGCGCCAGGACCTGGGCGGTGCAGGCCAGCCGGTGACCGGCGAGACGGTGCCGACGCTAGCCGAGATGCTCGTCCATGCCCGGGGACGCATCCTGCTCAACCTCGACGTCAAGGACGCGATCTACGGTGAAGTGGTGGCGGAAGTGGAGCGGGCGGGCCTGCGCGACGGCGTGATCGTCAAGACGTTTGCCGGCACCGGATCGCTGCCGCTGGCCGCGATCGCCCCCTATGACCGCGTGCCCTTCGCGGTAATCCCGGTGAGCGGCGACGGCAGCGGCGCCGACGTGCCGGCGATCGTCGCGGCGCAGATGGCGGGTCGGGTACGGCCGATCGCCTTTGAACTGCCGTATCTCGATGCCGAGCGGCTCGGCCCGATCGCCGCGCGCACGCGGGCATCGAGCGTACGGCTATGGGTCAATACCTTGTTCGAGGGATTCGTGCGCGGCGGGTTCAGCGACATGGATGCACTGCGCGATCCGGATGCGGTGTGGGGAGCGCTGTGCCGTGCGGGCGTCTCGATCTTCCAGACCGACGAGCCAGCCGCCCTGCTGCGGTACCGGGCAAGCGCGGGGAATGGCTGCAAGGCAGTCTGATCCGGACGGCGATGGTCGTCCTCGCTCCGATGCGCGTCGCAGCGAGCAGGGCGGCCATCTGCCGCAGCAACGGACGCGATTTGCCGTTTCGGCCGAGATTGTGCGACCTTTGTGGGGGCGTACCGCCCGCCTCCGAACGCGGTTGATTTTGGTACGAACTAGTCCCTATAACGAAAAAGACGCTCCGCAAAGGAGCGCGCAGGGAGAGGAAACTAGCGGCTATGGCTTCGTTCCAGCAAGAAAATGGTGTCCGGGCAACGCGCGTGCGCCATGCCATGCTGGGGCTGATCGCCTGCGGCACCCTCATCAATTATCTCGATCGAACCATTCTCGGAGTAGCGGCACCGATGCTCACCCACGAACTCGGCATCAACGCGGCGCTGATGGGGGTGATCTTCTCGGCCTTCAGCTGGTCCTATGCCGCGGCCCAAGTGCCCGGAGGCGCGTTTCTCGACCGGTTCGGGACACGGCTGACCTATGCGCTGTCCGTGGGCTTCTGGTCGTTCTTCACCCTGTGCCAGGCGTTCGTCACCGGCATCACCGGGCTCATCGGGCTTCGGCTGGCGCTCGGCGTGGCGGAGAGCCCCTGCTTCCCGGCAAACAGCCGCGTCGTCGCGACCTGGTTCCCGCGCAACGAGCGCGCCTTTGCGACCGGCGTCTATACGGTAGGCGAGTATATCGGACTCGCCTTTCTCAGCCCGCTGCTGTTCGCCGCGATGGCGCATTTCGGCTGGCGATCGCTGTTCGTGGGTGCGGGTGCGATCGGGCTTGGCTTCGCGCTGATCTGGTGGAAACACTATCGCGAGCCGCGCGAGAGCCGCGCCAACCAGGCCGAACTGGACGCGATCGTGGCGGGGGGCGCCTTGCTCGACCAGCCGCCGCGCCAGCGCTTCGACTGGAACGCCGCCGGGCGACTGCTCAAGACGCGGCAGATGTGGGGGATCTGCCTCGGCCAGTTCGCCGGAAACTCGACGCTCGTCTTCTTCCTCACCTGGTTCCCGACCTATCTCGCCAATGAGCGGCACATGGATTGGCTGAAGATCGGCTTCTTCGCGGTCGCGCCGTTCATCGCGGCGTCGGTGGGGGTGCTGTTCGGCGGCTGGTGGTCGGACCGGATGCTGGCGCGGGGGCGCTCGCCCAATGTCGCGCGCAAGCTGCCGATCATCCTGGGCCTGCTGCTCGCCTCGAGCATCGTCGCGGCGAATTTCGTGCAGAGCGACACGCTGGTGATCGCGATCCTCAGCCTCGCCTTCTTCGCGCAGGGCATGGCGGCGCTCGGCTGGACGCTGGTATCCGATCTCGCGCCCGAGGGCATGTTGGGGGTGACCGGGGGCGTGTTCAACCTCGCCGCCAACCTCGCCGGGATCGTCACCCCGCTGGTGGTGGGCGGCATCGTCGCGGCAACCGGCAGCTTCTTCTACGCGCTCGCCTTTATCGGCGGCATCGCGCTGCTCGGCGCCTTTTCCTACATCTTCATCCTCGGCGATGTCCGCCGGATCGTGCTCGACTGATCCATCAGTCCAGCGGCGGCGCAGGCCGGAAGCGGTTCTGCGCCGTCAGTCGGATCGTCGCATTGGGCGCGCCATAGCCGGCATAGTCGTGCCGCTCGACGAATTCGAAGAAGAAGGTTCGGGCGAAGGCGCGGCTGTAGATCTGGCGGTAGCGCCGGCCGGGCGCCTCTTCGTCGACGAGGATGCCATAGCGCCGGGCGTCGGCTTCCTCGCCGTCGGTCAGGCCGAAGCGGGCGGCGACGTCATCATGGTAATTGGCGGGGATCGGCAGCGGTTCGAGCCCGCGTTCGGCCAGCAGCGGCGCCGCCACCGCGAGGTCCACCACGCGCAGCGCGATGTGCTGGAAGCCCGCGCCGAAAGACTGGTGCAGGAACCGCGCCGACAGTGCCTCGCGTGCATCGGTGCTGTTGAGCGTGATGCGGAAGCTGCCGCTGCGGTTCTGGATCGCCTGGCTCTGCACCAGCCCGTTGGGGTCGATCACGTCCTGCGGCATCTGCACCTCGACGTCGAACAGCGATCGCCAATAGAGTTGCCAGGACAGGAACTCGTCGTTGGAGACGGTCACCGCCAGATGGTCGATCGCCTGAACGTCGACCCGTGCCGGGGCGGGAGCGGCGTCGAATACAAATTCGTCGGCCCAGATCGCCTCCATCGCCTCGGCATCGACGACATAGACTAGGCTGCCGGCCACGCCGCGCAGCGCCGGCATCGCGGGCAGGTCGCTGGCATGCTGCGGCACGCCGAGCGCGCGGGCGCGGGCCATCGCCGCCGGGCCGTCCTTCACCACCAGCCCGATCGCGCAGATCGCCGTGCCGTGCATCGTGCGATAGGCGGCCGCAAAGCCTTGCTCCTCGAAATTGAGGACGAAGCTCGCCGCGCCGGCGCGCCACAGTTCCACCGCCTTGCTGCGATGACGGCCGATCCGATCGAAGCCGGCGCCGTGCAGCATCGCGCTCAGCTCGGCGCGGTCCTTCTCGGCGACGGCGAACTCGACGAATTCGACGCGGTCGATGATCGCGCGCGCGGGCATGTCGGTCTCGCGCCCCAGCTTGCGCGCGGCGGCGTCGCGCAGCGCGTCGAGCGCGCGCAGGCCATCGCGCGCGACCATTTCGGCCGAGCTGGCGCGGAAGCGATCGTTGAAGATCTCCAGGCTCAGCGGCCCCTGATAGCCGGTCCGCAGGATCTCGGCGACATAGCCGGTTAGGTCCAGCCCACCCTGGCCGGGCAGGTTGCGGAAGTGCCGGCTCCAGTAGAGATAGTCCATGTCCATGCGCGGCGCGTCGGCGAGCTGGACGAAGACGAGTTTGGCGGGGTCGATCTCCCGGATCGATTCGCTCGGGATATTCCGGGCAAGCGAGTGGAAGCTGTCGAGCAGAATGCCGAGGTTCGGGTGGTCGGCTGCCTGCACGATCTCCCAGACCTGCCGATGATCCTGGACATGCCGGCCCCAGGCGAGCGCTTCATAGCCGATCAGGATGCCATATTCGGCGGCGATATCGGCAACCGCGCGCAGGTCGGTGATGATCTGCGCGCGGTCCCCGCAGGCGAGCGGCGAGGTGTTGGAGCAGAGCAGCAGCCGGTCGCAGCCGAGCGTGCGCATCACCTCGAACTTCTGCCGGGCACGGGCAAGCGCACGCGCGCGATGCGGTTCGGGCATGCCTTCCACGTCGCGCAGCGGCTGGTAGAGCACGCAGGCAAGGCCGAGCTCGTCGAGCAGGGCGCGGACCGCCACGGCCGACAGTGCGGAAGCGACGAAATCGGTGTCGAAAATCTCCACCGCGCGGAAGCCGGCGGTGGCGGCGGCGCGCAGCTTGTCCTCCAGCGTGCCGCTCAGCGAGACGGTGGCGATCGCGTTCAGCGCAGTCATGGTGTTTCCTTCGGGTGCGGCAGCGGGACGACCGCCAGCCGATCGGATTGGAACGAGCCGAGCCACAATTCGCCGTCCACGAGCGCCGCCGCCGAGAGCCCGTTGAAGCCGGGGGCGGGCAGGCCGTAGGCGACGGTCGAGACGCGATGATGGGCAAGATCGAGTTCACCGACGACCCAGCCGCGATGGCAGCGCATCGGATCGGCGATGCCGTTGGCGATCCGCCGAAGTCCGCCACAGACAGGCTCGTCGAGGCGCATGCCGGCGAGCAGGAGCCGGCCATCGGTCCAATGGATATTGTCCGGCATGAAGTCCGGCGCGTCGACGCGGGCGAGCGGTAGGCGGGTGTCGGCGCGATCATAGATGACCACCGCGTGCCAGCCGAATGCGATCACGTAGAAGCGACGCTGGTCGGGATCGACTTCCAGGCCGTTATTCCCGGGGAGTTCGGTGCCCGGCAGCAGGGTAAACGTCTCGGCCCCCGGACCGAGCTGCCAGACGCCGCCGGTCACCCGACCCTGGACGAAATCGGCGATGCTGGTACCCGGGCGGGTGAGGACGGTCGCAAGGATGGTGCCGTCGGCGAAGCTGGCGACGCTGTTCGCAACCTGTCCCGCCGGCATGGGCTGGCAGCCGCGCCAGATGATCGAGGGCGAACCTTCCCCGACGACGATGTCGAACTGTTCGATCGATTCTCGGCCGCCATGATTGACGACGAGAAGACGCCAGTTCCGTTCGTCCAGTTGACGCAGGGAGAGCCCGCGTGCGTTGAACAGGGCCGGGTCCAGCACGCCCGGACAGGAACGCGTCAGCGCCGGATCGGGCCGTATCTGGTCGGGCACGCCGGTGAACCAGCGGATCAGCCGCCGGTCGCGGCGATCGATCAGCTTCAGTCCCGCGCCGGGCGAGAAGCCGCTCGCGATCAGCCAGGGCGTGCCCGGCAGCACCAGCACATCCTCCGGCTTTTCGGCGCCGCAAACATAGGCGAGCGGCGGATCGGGCGTGCAGGCAGGTGCGGCGCTTTGGACCGGTGCCAGCATGCCGGCCAAGGCGAACAGCAGGCTCAATCGCGCGGTCTCGCTCGAGGCTCGGCGGAGGCGGCAGCCCCTGCGAACAGCGCCATGTCGGCAAAGTGCGGCCAGGGAATGATCGCGCTGTTCGGTGCCAGTCGCACGAGCCGGGGCGCATCGCGGCTCGCCGCCGGCCAGCGGCCGATCGAGGGGCTGACGGGCGTGCCGGTCCGCGCGAAGGCGAGCAGCGCTTCCGCCATGTCACGCTCCAGCGCCACGTCGCCCGGCTCCCAATTCCGCGTGGTCCGGAACAGGTTGAGCGAGTCGCGGGTGCGCAGCCAATAGGGCACGTCGCCGGTATGATAGGCGCCGACCGTCGCGGGATCGTGGTCGCTGAAGGTGATGCCTGGCGCATAGGGATGGCGGCGGGTGAACAGATAGCCATAGACCGGCTGCGTGCCGTAGCGCAGCTGGTAGCGTGCCCAGTCCGCCATCTGCATGCCGACCGTCGAATCGCGGGCGATGTCGGCGGCGATGCGGGCGACATCCTCGCCGGGATAGGCGGCAAGGACTGCCTCCGCCTTGTCGCCGACGCGGCTGCGCAGGGCGCTCGCAAGCGCGGCGCGGTCGGCGAGCGGGCCGAAGGGGCGGAAGCTCTCGTCCCGGGTATAGCCGATTAGCACGGGCACATCGGACTGTCGGTGCGCGGCGAACACGGCTTCCGCGGTGCCGGTAAGGACATGTCCGTCGAGCACGATCGGCGCGCGCGGGCTTTGCGCGGCGGCGATCTTGTCGCCGGGCAGCGCGCGCAGCTCCGCCAGCGTGGCGGCGCCGAGATCCTTCGCCAGCGCCGCGCCCTGCTGTTCGGCCATGGCAAGCGGCGCCGGGCCCAGCATGCCGCCGAAGCTGCTGCCGCTCATCCCCACCGCCCGCCGGAACAGACCCCGCGCGAGCGGGCTCTGCTGGAGCAGCGACACGGACATGGATCCCGCCGACTGGCCGATGATCGTGACATTATCGGGGTCGCCGCCGAAGCTGGCGATGTTGCGGCGGATCCAGTGCAGCGCCGCGATCTGGTCCATCAGCCCATAATTGCCCGATCCGCCATAGCCGGATTCGCGGCTGAGCTCCGGGTGGGCAAGGAAGCCCAGTGGCCCCACGCGATAGGCGATGTTGACGCGGACCACGCCGTCCCGCGCCAGCGGCTCGCCCGAATAGTTCGCCATGCTGGCCGAACCGATGTTGAACCCGCCGCCATAGATCCACACCAGCACCGGCGCCTTGCGGGCCGCACGGGGTTTCCAGATGTTGAGGTAGAGACAGTCCTCGCTGGTCGCCTCTTCGCCAAAATAGTGGTTCTGCCGTGATCCGCGCAGCGGCTGCAGGCATTCTGGGGCGAAGCGATCGGCGTGGAAGACGCCCGTCCATGCCGCACGCGGCTGGGGCGCTTTCCAGCGCAGCTCGCGCACCGGCGGGGCGGCAAAGGGCACGCCGAGAAAGGCATCGACGCCGGAGGGCAGGGCCACGCCTTCGATGCGGCCTTGCTCAACCCTCGTCGATGGCGGGGCAGGCGTCGCCTGCTGGCCGCTCAGCAGCACCATTGCCGCCGCGGCGGCAGCGCTGCGCCGGAGGGTCATTTGCGGGGCACTCCCAGCACCTTGTGGAAGAAGTCGAACGTCGCGTTGGTCGCCTTGAGCGTGGCCTCGCGCGTCGCGTCGGGGGTGGCGCCGATGAAGCTGTGGTCGACACCCGGAATGTAGATCGTCTCCACCGGCACGCCGGCGCGGCGCAGGGCAGCTTCGGCGAGGCGCGACTGGGCGATGGGCACGGTCTTGTCCTCCTCGCCGTGGATCAGCAGGAAGGGCGGATCCTTGGGGTCGATATAGGTGACCGGGCTGGCGGCGCGGAGCCGATCCTCGGGGCAGGCGGCCTCGCAGCCGAGCAGCCGGCGACCGGCGGCATTGCCGTCATTGTTGTTGGCCAGGCTGGTGAAGTCGAACGCGCCGTACCAGGTGACGGCCGCCTGCACGCAGCCATCCGTGCCCGCGGCCGGATCCAGGTTCGTGTCGCGGCAGGTGAGCGCGGTCATCGCGGTGATATGCCCGCCCGCCGATCCGCCCCAGACGCCGACGCGCGCGGGATCGATTCCATAGTCACCGGCATGCGCGCGCAGGAACCGGATCGCGGCATTGGCATCCTGCAGCTGCGCGGGGAACTTGGCCTCGCCGGACAGACGATATTCGAGGCTGGCGACGGTAAAGCCCTCCGCCGCGAAGGATGCGAGGACGGCCGGGAAATCGGCCAGTGCGCCGGAGTGGCGGGTGTGGCCGGCCATCCAGCCGCCGCCATGGATGTAGAGCACCAGCGGATGCGGGCCCGGCGTTGCGGGCACATAGACGTCAACGATCTGCGGCCGATAGCCGGGCAGGGTCTGGTAGACGATGTCGCGATAGGCTTTCACGCCGCCCGGAAAGGCGACAGGGACAACCGGAAACCTGTCTTCCAGCACCGGCGCGGGCGCCACGGGGAAGCTGCGCGTCTGGGCGTGCACCGTGCCGCCCCCGGCCACCGCCGACAGCAGGAGCGCAATGCGCGCGATGGTTTTCGTCATCCAACCTCTCCCTCATGCCGTGCGGCTTCGGCCGCTTTGGGATCAAGGCTTACCAGCTTGCCGATCTACGGCAAGAAAAAAGAGGAACAAGTTCGTACCACTAATTTCGGGCTCTATGACCGATTGTCGTTGCGTCCAGCACTGCGCGGGATAGGAAAACGGCATGTCCGACGCAGAAACCGCAGCCGACGCCCTGCCCGAAACCGAGGGCGCGCGCGCACCGCGCACCCGTGCCCAGGCGCGCGAAGAGGCGATCAACGCCATTCTCGACATCGCCACCGAGGAATTCGTGGAAAAGGGGCTGGCCGGCGCCCGCATCGACGAGATCGCCGGCCGCGCCACCAAGCGAAAGATCTATTACTATTTCGGGAGCAAGGACGAGCTCTATCGCGCGGTGCTGGAGCGCGCCTATCGGCGGGTGCGCGCCAGCGAGCGCGAGGTGGACATCGACAGCGGCAGCGCCGCCGATGCGCTGCGCCGGCTCGTCGAACACGACGTGCGCTACCATTCGCAGCATCCCGAGCTGGTGCGCCTGGTGATGAACGAGAACATCCATCGTGCCGAGCATCTGAAGCAGATCGAGGGTCTTCCGGCGAACAATCGCCGGGTGATCGACCTGCTCGCTCGGATCCTCGCGCGGGGCGAAGCGGAGGGTGCGTTCCGCCCGGGCATCGATCCGGTCGACCTGCACATGAACATGACCGCGCTCGCCTTCTACAACGTCTCCAACCAGTTCACCTTCGCGCATAATTTCGGCGTGGACATGCACAGCCCAGAGGCGATCGAGCGGCGGGCGCGGCAAGTGGGTGACATCCTCCTCGCCTGGGTCGTCGCCCCCGGCCCTGCCTCGGAGTGATCTAATTTATTTGACAGGAACGAGTTCGTAACACTAAATCGCTCCCGACGCCGGCGAGAAGTCCAGCGCATCGGGAGAGAGGCTATGAAGGGCAATGCGCGCGCGCGGTTCGCGCTGACTGCATCCATGTTGGCATTGGGCACGGCGGCACTTCCCGCCGCCGCGCAGGATACGGCAGCTGCGCCGCCGGCGGTGAGCGATCAGCAGGCCGCGGAGATCATCGTCACCGGATCGCTGATCCGCCGCCCCAACGACAGTTCCGCTAGCCCGATCACGTCGGTCAGCACCGAAGCGCTGAAGCAGACCGGCACGGTGAACGTGGTGGACGCGCTCAACCAGATCCCGAGCTTCACCGTTTCGGGCAACGGCAGCACCGGCGGCCAGGGGCAGGGCGGCCGCTCGACCGTCAACCTGCATGGTCTCGGCTCGAACCGAAACCTCGTGCTGCTCGACGGGCGGCGTCTGCCGGTGTCGGACGTCAACGGCAATGTCGACATCAACATCCTGCCCGACGCGATCCTCGAAGGCGTGGACGTGATCACCGGCGGTGCATCGGCAGTCTATGGTTCGGACGCGATTTCGGGCGTGGTCAACTTCAAGACGGTACGCAGCCTGCAAGGCGTGCGCGTCGATCTGCAGAACGGCATTTCGGAGCGCGGCGATTCCTATCGCTTCAACGGTTCGATCGCGTTCGGCAGCAACTTCGCCGACGATCGCGGCCATGTCGTCGCCGCCTTCAGCTATGCCAAGACCGATCCGGTCAACGGCAGCAGCCGCAGCTTCTTCAACGACAAGACGCCGTCGTCGTTCATCGGCACCGGCACCTTCGTGCCCAGCGCGACCAACGCGCCGAGTGCGGCCGCGGTGAACGGCGTGTTTGCGGGCTATGGCATCACCAGCACGATCAACCCGTTGCTGAACCTGGGCTTCAACAATGACGGCACGCTCTTCGTGCAGACCGGCGCGGTCAATTATCGCGGTCCGACCAGCAATCAGGGCTATCTGATCGTCGGCAACAATGTCCGCATGCCGGTGGGCCAGCAGATCGACTTCCAGAACGCGATGAACCGCAAGACCGCGTTCCTGAAGGCAGATTACGAAGTGCGGCCGGGCCTGACCGCCTATGGCCAGTTCATGTATGTCGACCTCAAGGTCCATACCGCAAGCGGCGGCAGCCTCACCCAGTTCGGCGGGCTCACCACCGTTCCGGTGAGCAACCCGTTCATCCCGGCGGCGCTGCGGACGATCCTGGCCTCGCGGCCGAACGCGGCGGCGCCCTTCACCTGGAACGGCCGCTACGTTGGCGTGCCCTACAAGAGCTTCGACGAAGACTATTCCATCCAGCAATATATGGCGGGGCTGCGCGGCGACATCGCGGCAGGCTGGAGCTTCGACGCGTTCGTCTCCTACGACCAGTCGCTCCACGACCAGAAGATCAACAATGCGGTGCTGAAGAGCCGCGTGCAGACACTGCTCAACGCGTCCGACGGCGGCGCCTCGACCTGCGCGGGCGGGCTGAACATCTTCGGCGATGCGAATGCGCGCGGGCTGTCTGCCGCCTGCCGCGCCTACATCACCAAGACGGCCTTTTCGCAGGAGGACCTGTCGCAGACGCAGGCGCAGCTGCAGGTGAACGGCAAGTTGTTCGATCTCGGCGCCGGCCCGGCGCAGGTAGCGTTCGTGGGCAGCTATCGCCGCAACACCTATAGCTACACGCCGGACAGCGACCTTGCTGCGCAGAACATCGAATCCGTGATCGCTTCCGCCGGCGCCAACGGGCGGATCTCGGTCAAGGAATTCGCCGCACAGGTGGACGTGCCGCTGCTTGCCGATCGGCCCTTCTTCCAGGAACTCGGGGTTGGCGGGGCGATCCGCTTCTCGGACTATTCGGTTACCGGCAGCGTGACCAGCTATGAGGGCGATCTGCGCTGGCGGCCGATCAAGCCGCTGCTCATCCGCGGCAGCTACCAGCGCGCCGTGCGTGCCCCCAATATCGGCGAGCTGTTCACGCCCGCCTCCGGCACGCAGCTGGTGATCGGCACCCCGCCGGGCTCGCTCGGCGATCCGTGCGACGTGCGTTCGACCGCGCGGACCGGCGCCAATGGCGCGCGAGTCTCGGCGCTTTGCGTCGCCCAGGGCGTGCCGGCAGCGGCGATCGCGTCCTATACCTTCCCGACCACCGCGACTGGCCAGACCATCGCAGGTAACAAGGGGCTCACCCCGGAAAAGGCGGATACCTATAATCTCGGCTTCGTGTTCAACACGCCGCGCTCCGGTTTGATCGGCGACCTCACGGTTTCGGTCGACTATTACAACATCAAGGTATCCAACGTCATCTCGACGGTGCCGGGGCTGACGGTGCTGTCCAAGTGCTTCAACCTCGACGGGACCAACCCCAATTACGATGCGGGCAATGCCTATTGCGGGCTGATCCAGCGCGATGCGACGGGCCAGATCGTCACGGTCAACACCCCGTATCTGAACATTGGCGGCCTGCGCACCGACGGGGTGGAATTCCAGGTGAACTGGAGCGTGCCCGCAGCCTTCCTGGGCGCGTCGGCGCGGTTGTTCGCCAATGTCGGCGTCGACTGGACCCGCAACTACAAGGTCCAGCTGCTGCCGGGTGCGTCCTTCCTCAACTATACCGGCATCAGCAACGGCGGCGCGCTGCCGAGCAGCGTCCCGCCGCGCGCGACGCCCGAATGGCGCTCGCTCACGTCGTTCGGCTATCGCTCGGATCATGGCAGCTTCGGGCTGCGCTGGCGCTACCAGGACAAGCTGCGCGACATCAGCTCGGTGCTGACGCCCGCCACGGCGCAGGCCGGCGTGGCCGCCTATGCGACCTGGGATGCGTTCGCGACGGTGAAGGCCGCCAAGGGCTTCGAGTTCCGGCTGGGCGTGAACAACCTGTTCGACAAGAGCCTGCCCTTCGTTGCGAGCTCGCAGAACGGAACCGACGTGGCGTTGTACGACGCGATCGGCCGGTCCTTCTACGCGGGCGTACGGTTTGGGTTCTGAGCGAAGGGGGCGGGTCACGCCGCCCCCGGACCGTTGTACGAGAGTGAGAGCGATGATGAAATCCGGGCTGATCGGCCGTTCGATCCAGGCGTCGCGATCGCCCTGGCTCCATGAGGAGGAAGCGCGGGCGCAAGGGCGGACCCTGCGCTACGCGCTGGTCGACTTCGACGCCCTGGCGCTTCCGGATGCCGCGCTGGCCGCGCAACTCGCCCGGTTGCGGGACGAGGGGTATCACGGCTTCAACGTGACCTACCCGTTCAAGCAGGCGGTTATGCCGCTGCTCGACGACCTCGCGGAAAGCGCGCGGATCGTCGGGGCAGTGAACACGGTAGCGATCCGCGACGGGCGGCTGACCGGACACAACACCGACATGATCGGGTTCCGCGAAAGCCTGCGAAACGGACTGCCGGAGGCGCGGCTCGACCGGGTCCTGCAGGTCGGCGCGGGCGGTGCCGGTGCAGCGGTGGCGAATGCGCTGCTTTCGCTTGGCGTTCGCCACCTCCGGCTCGCGGACGTCGACCTTGCTCGCGCAAGCGACCTGGCGCTGCGCCTGCGGGACCACTTCCCCGACGCTGCGGTCGAGGCCGTGGCGGCGGGGCAGCTCTGCATCGACGCGGTCGACGGCATCGTCAACGCAACGCCCATCGGCATGACGTCCAAGCCGGGCACGCCGATCGACACGGCAGCCCTTCGGGCCAAGCAATGGGTCGCCGACATCGTATATTTTCCGCGCGAAACCCAGTTGCTGCGCGAGGCGCGTGCGGCTGGCTGCGCGGTGCTGGACGGCACCGGCATGGTGATCCGGCAGGCGGCCGAGGCGTTCGAGATCATCACCGGCCATCGCGCCGACGTCGCCCGCATGACGGCCGCATTCGACCTGGGCTGAACCACCTGCAACAGCGCCGCGATAGGGTCTTTCCTGTCACCACACGCAGGGCGCCCGTCGGCACCGGCGACGCGAGACCAGCCTTGCTCGCGCCGATGCCGCCCCGCGTCGACTGCCTTGTCCGCATCACGTTAAACGCTATGCTGTATAACAATGCCGGCAGGATGACAGCGTGCGCCGCCGGTTCAAGAATGGGGCCGCAAGGGCCCTGCGGAGAGGCTGCATGACGAAATCGGCGACACTGCTCGACGCGCTGGACGAGGCACCGCTGGGCCGGACCCAGATGCTTGGTATCCTGCTCTGCCTGCTCCTCAATGCCCTCGACGGATTTGACGTGCTGGCGATCAGTTTCGCGTCGCCCGGTATCGCGGCGGAATGGGGGATCGACCGCGCGGCACTGGGGCTGGTGCTGTCGATGGAGCTGATCGGCATGGCCGTGGGCTCGGTGGTGCTGGGCACCTACGCGGATCGCGCGGGCCGGCGCCCGGCAATCCTGTTGTGCCTCGCGATCATGGCGGCCGGCATGCTCGCAGCCACCTTCGCGGCGAATGTCGAGATGCTGTCCGCCTTTCGGCTTTTCACGGGCCTGGGCATCGGCGGGATGCTTGCCTGCACCAACGCGATGGTGGCGGAACTGGCCAACGCCCGCACGCGCAGTCTTGCGGTGGGGCTGATGGCGTCGGGATATCCGGTGGGCGCGATCGTCGGCGGCTCGATCGCGGCGACGCTGCTGGCAGGCGGCGCGTGGCGGCATGTGTTCCTGTTCGGTGCCGGGATGACCGCGCTGTTCCTGCCGCTCGCCTGGTGGCTGATGCCGGAGTCGATCCGCTATCTGCTCCACCGCCAGCCCGCCGGCGCGCTGGTTCGCGCCAATCGGCTTCTGGCCCGCATGGGCCGCTCCTCGCTCGACGCGTTGCCGCCGGTTGCCGCCAGCGGCCGCAAGGTGCCGCTGGCCCAGCTGTTCGCAGCTCCGCTGGCACGGACGACGATCCTGCTCACCACCGCCTATTTCTGCCACATCATGACCTTCTACTTCATCCTGAAATGGGTGCCGAAGATCGTCGTGGACATGGGCTATCCCGCGTCGCAGGCGGCAGGCGTGCTGGTCTGGGCCAATGTCGGCGGGCTTTGCGGCGCCGTGCTGCTCAGCGTGCTGAGCTGGCGTATCCCGCTGCGCAACCTGCTGGTCGTCGCCCTGGCGGCCGCTACCGGGATGGTGACCCTGTTCGGGCAGGGCGCGCCTGATCTGGCGGGCCTCGCCTGGATCGCCGGAATCGCGGGCTTCTGCACCAATGCCGGCGTGGTCGGCATGTATGCGCTGATTGCGCAGAGCTTCCCCACCCATGCACGAGGCTCCGGCACGGGCTTTGTGATCGGGGTGGGCCGGGGCGGGGCGGCCTTGGGTCCGATCCTTGCGGGCATCCTGTTTTCGCTGAACCTTCAGCTGCCGGCCGTGGCAGCGGTGATGGCGGTCGGGTCGCTCGTCGCGGCGCTGGCGCTGCTCGGCTTGAAGCGGGCATGAACGCGCACCGCCAGGCGTGCTCCCATCCAGGCGTGGTGCAAGATCGACGGGTACGCAGGCCTTTCCGGTGAAAAATTACGCAATATCTCCTCTTTTGCGCAAGCAGACCGAAAGCCACTGGACTTTGCTCGGCAAATTGATTTTACCGCCCGCGGCTGTAATGCCGTTAGGGGGAATACAAGATGGTTGGTTCTGCATCGCCTTTGCGCCGGCGTCGTCTTTTGCGCGCGCTGCGCACAAGCACGCTCTTGTCAGGCATGCTGTTGCCGGTGGCCGCACAGGCACAATGCGCACCGGAACCCACGGTCGCCAACGGAACGACGACCTGCGCCGGTACCGATTCGAACGGTGTTCGAATCACGACGACGGGCACGACGCTTAACATCGTCAACGGAGCATTGGTCTCGAACACCGGCGCCCCCGGCGTTACCGTCGAGGTGCCCAACACCATCTATGCCATCTCTGATAGCATTGCCGTCAGCGGGCGCGTTACCAGCGATACGCAAAGCGGCATTCTGGTGCTCAGCGGAGCCGCCTCCTCCACGTTTAGCGGCGCTACCACGAGACTGTCGCTCAAGCTCGATCCGGGGGCGTCCGTATCGGGCACGACCGCGCTCGCGCTTCGGCAGACGGCGGGCAACACCTCCGCCTATGTGCTGGCGGACATCGACAATTCCGGCACGCTGACCGGGACGTCGGGCGTTGCCCTGCGCGGCGACGTGGTTGCCGCACCCTATGGCTATGTGAACAGCTATACGGGTTTCGGGTCTATCACCAACCGTGCCACCGGTGTTATCTCGGGCAGCGTCGTCGGTCCTGTCGGGGTGGTGACCAATGCCGGGTTGATCGATGGCGGCTCGAACAGTGCCTTCACGCCGGGTGCCGCGGGCACCAGCTACCCCTATCTGATTTCGACCGGCATCTGGACCAACACGGGCACCATCCAGTCCAACAGTGCGGCGGCGACGATCCTCTCCTCCACGATCAGCAGCCTGAACAACAGCGGGACGATCGCCAATAGCGGTTCGGGCGCAGCGTTAAACTCGTCCTATCTGGACATTCAGAACCAGGCGGGCGGCAAGATCAGCAGCGGCGGCACCACCGCGATCGTCAGCAGCAACTATCTCCGGCTGATCAATGCCGGCACGGTGACGGGCAATGTCGTTACCGGCAACAGCGGCAGCGTCGTCGATTCCAGTGCGGGGACGATCAACGGATCGGTCCTGTTCGGCGCGGGCGACGATACGCTGGTCGTGCGCTACGACGCCGCAACCGGCGGGGTGGTCACCGGAATTACCGGCAGCATCAATGCCGGCGGCGGCACCAATACCGAGCAGGTGAAGTTCACCGCGGACGCGACGCTGAACTCGGGCCTCGCGCCGCTCGCGGGGTTCCAGCGCCTGATGCTCGATCCGGCAGCAGGCACGACGGTGACGCTGGGGTCGGGCTATGTGGGCAGCGCGGGGCTGGTGCTGACCGGCAACGGCAACGTCGTGAACCGTGGGCGGATCACCACCAACGGCCCCGCGATCACCGATATCAACTATTCCTTCAACCGCGCCACCTTCCGCAACGATGGCGCGATCACTGCGACGATCTCCAACTTCGGGTACGGCATCACGCTGTCGAACCAGCGCTTCGTGAACAACGGCGCGGTGACGGTGACCGGTGGCAACGGCGTGTCGATGTTCGGCAATGATCTCGTCAACACTGGCACGATCACGGCGACGAGCAACGCCGTGACCATGTCCAACGCCGTGCTGACGAACAGCGGCACCATCCTCGGCGGCGCGATCGGCGCAACGCTTTTCGGCAATGTCGGCGGCACCGCCTCGAACAGCGGCACGATCCGGGGCCTTACGGCGGGGGTGAGCACCGGCATATACCTCACCAACACCGGTACGATCAGTTCCTCGGGCGTCGGCGTGCAGGTGCAGCCCTATGGGTATCTGATCAACGGTGCCGGCGGCGTGGTCACCGGTGGTACGGGCGGGGCGGTGACCGTCGGCTCGTTCAACGCCGGCGTCGCCAATGCGGGCACGATCAACGGCGACGTGATCTTCAACGGCTTCGGCTCCGGCAACAATCTAACCTATATCGCGCTGAGCGGCGGCACGCTCAACGGCAATCTGCGGTTGAGCGGTGCGACGCTGATCACCGACATCGTCAACAAGGGCCCCGGCGCCTTTGCCGGCATCACCGGCACGGTCACGGCGGACAGCAACTCGAGCCTGCGCTACGCGGTGAACGCCGATGCCAGCACAACGCTGGCATCGGGCGCCGTCGGCCCGTTCAGCAATGTCGGCTATCAGCTGGCGAACGGCGCGAAGCTGACGCTCACCGCGCCGACGACGCAGACCTCGGGCACCACCCTGCAGCTCGCCGGCACCGGCACCGTCGATCTGAACGCGAACATCGCGGTCAGCAACAGCTCGGCGATCCAGACCTCCACGGCGATCACCTATCCTGGGGCGACCGGCAGCAGCGGCAGCAGCAGCAGCAGCACGACGGCCAGCGCGCTGACGATCACCAGTCGCGGGACGATCACGGTTTCGCGGCCGACGGGCACGGCCAACTACAACCTAGTTTCGGGCGCGACCCTGGCTTCGGGCGACAGCTTCACCAATCTCGGCACGATCAGCGTTACCGATCGCAATGCCAATCCCATTGTTTCCGCGATCAGCGGCGGCGCCAACGTCACCAATGCGGGCACCATCCTGCTCGACGGCGGCACGGGCATTTCGGGCAGTTATACCAAGCCCCAGATCGTCAACAGCGGCATCATTCGGCAGACCTCGGGCGGCGCCAAGGCCACCGGCATTTCCGGCTCGTTCGATCTGACCAACAGCGGCACCATCGAGGTGGGCGGCACGGCAGTCGCTGCGTACAATCAGGGCCGGATCGTCAATAGCGGCACGATCGCCAGCAGTGGCGGCATCGCGATCGGCGGCAGCGACAGCTCGACATCGGCTGCGATAACCAACCTTGCCGGCGGCACGATCCGAGGCAACGGCGCGACTGCCGTACAGCTCTATCTGGGAACCTTCGTCAACGCAGGGACGGTGGTCGGCTCGGTGGATATGGGGTATGGCTATCCCTATTATTCGGGGGCTTCCACGCGCTCCTACGCCAGCAGCGCGTTCGTTGCGGCGGGCGGCACGATCACCGGCGATCTGCGCTTCGGCGATGCCAACGACCTGCTGCTACAGACCGGCGACACCACCGGTGTATCCGGCACGATAAACGGCGGCGCCGGCACGAACATCTATGGTCGTGTGTTCGACGGCAGCAAGACCGTCGCGCTCGGCACGGCAGGGCTGATCAATTTCCAGGACCTGCTCGTCCAGGCGAGCGGAGCCGACACGGTGGTGACCACCACGGGGACGGCAAGCCGCAACCTCTATCTGGTGGGCAACGGCAGCGTGGCCAACCAGGCGAACGTGACCGGCGCGCTGACCACCGACACGGCCTATCTCTTCGGCTATTATTCGAGCGTGAACGCGCTGCTCCCGTCGGATCAGGTGCTGGCATCGCTCACCAATGCCGGAACGGTCGGCGGCGGTGTCTCCGTGACGGTCGGCAGCTTCGGCAACACCGGCGCGATCGCGGGCGGCGTGTCCGCGACACTCTCGGCCTTCACCAACAGCGGCACGGTCGCCTCGTCGGGCGGCTACGAGCCGACCGTCTCGCTGTACGGCGGCAAGACGCTCTCGTTCGTCAACAGCGGGACGATCACGGCGCCGGAAGCAGCATCCTGGTACCAGTCTTCGGTTTCGCTGACGACGGGCAGCAGCTTGTCGTTCACGAACAGCGGCACCGTCCGTGGCGGCATCTATGCGACCGCGGGATTCGACTATCCCAGCACGACAACGGCCGCAGTGACCGCCAGCAACAGCGGCACGATCAGCAGCACCGGCTGGGTGCCTGCGCTGGCGATGAGCTTCAGCCCGGTCACCTCGGGTACCGCACGGGTCGACAATAGCGGGAGCATCACCGCGCAGCTTTCCGATGCCGCCGGCGGCAGCGCCATCGGGCTGGGCATCTATGGCTCCACCATCACCTCCTCGGCGGGCCGTGTCAGCACCGTCGCGGCCTATACGGTCACCAACAGCGGGACCATCGCGGCCAGCGCCGCGGCGGGGACCGCGTCGCTCCCGAGCAGCGCGCTGGCGCTCGTCGTCGACGGCACGGGCCTGTCCGGCACGATCACCAATGCCGTGGCGGGCAAGATCACGGCAGAGGCCGACCGCGCTGCGGCGATCACCGTCAGCGGCGGCGCACTGAACCTCACCAATGCCGGTGCGATCAGCGCCAGGGGCAAGACGCTGTCCTATGCCGTGTGGGGCGACGCGGGCGATGACCGCGTGACCAATAGCGGCACGATCACCGGCGACATCGTCCTCGGCGCAGGTGCCGACATGGTCACCAACGCCGGAACGATCACGGGCGCCGTGGTGCTGGGCGACGGCAATGACAGCTTCCTGCAGAACGGCGGCGGCAGCGTGAGCGGCCTGATCGACGGCGGTGCGGGCACCAACAGCTTCACGGTCTCCGGCGGCACCGAAGCGGCACCGGCGCTGTTCGGCGACATTCGCAACTTCCAGCGCTTTGCCCAGACCGGCGGCTTCGCCCGGATCGGCGGCACTGCGGTGTTCGGCGCGATCGACATGACCGGCGGGCGACTGATCGGCCAGGCGGGCTCGGTGATCACCGCGCCGCAGATCACCGTCGGGCGGGGGGCGACCTTCGGATCCGCGGGCATCGTCAACGGCAATATCGCGGTTGCCGGCACGCTCAGCCCGGGTGCCTCCCCGGGCACGATGACGGTGAACGGCAATGTCTCGCTGGCCGGTACCTCCACGGCGCTGTTCGAAGTTTCCGCGGCGACCTCGGACCGGCTGGCGGTAAACGGCACGCTGTCGATCGCGCCGGGGGCCACGTTGCAGCTCGTCCGTATCGGCAATCTGCGTCAGGGCAGCTTCACGCCGCTGTTCTCCGCCAGCGGCGGGATCACCGGCAGTTTCGCCACCGTGCAGCAGCCGGCCGATGCGCTGGGTATCGTGGTGATGCGGGACGGTGCGATCCAGCTGATCGGCGCCTTCCGCGCGCCGGCCAATGTCGCGTCGCAGACGGGCGCGAGCATTGCCTATCTCAATGCGACGCTGGCAGCACAGCCTGCGGACAGCCCGCTGTTCAACACGCTTGCCGCGCTGGTAACCGCCGACGATGCCGCGAACCCGCAGGCCTTCGCCCAACTGACGCCGCAGGCCTATGCGGCGGCGGTCCAGACGCAGGTCGATGACGCGCTGGCGCTGGTCACCGCCACGCGCGGCCCGGGCTTTGGCGCGACCGGCGACAGCCCTCGTGCCTTCACGTTCGGCGCAACGCTGGGGCAGTGGCACCGGTTGAGCGACGATGCGAAGACCGGCAGCGTCGCTGCGCGCTCGCGTACCTACGGGCTGCTCGGCGGGATCGGCGTCGGCGACGCGGCATGGAGCGTGGGTGCGTTCGGCGGCTATGTGAACGACCACCAGTATCTCGATGCGCTCGGCGCGCGGACGCGGGCGAACGGCGCGGTGGGCGGCGTGCAGGCGCGCGCGCGGACTGCCGGCGGCCTCAGCTTTGCCGGTTCGGTGTCCTACATCGCCAGCATCGCGACGACGACGCGGGCGCTGCCGGTGGGCACGACAAGCGGCCGCTACGATCTGCACAGCTTGGTGTTCGACGGATCGCTGGCGCGGGCCTTTGCGCTGAAGGGCGGCTGGGCGGTGCGTCCGCAGATTGGCATCAGCTATGTCCGTACCGTGCGCGACCGGCTGACCGAGCGCGGCACGAACCCGTTCGCGCTGACCCTGCGCCGCGACCGCAATGTCGCCGGCTTCGTGGATGGCGCGCTCTCCTTTGGCCGCGCGGACGATTCCGCCGCTGCCTTCCGGCCGTTCGTGTCGTTCGGCGCGCGCTACCAGATCGAAGGGCGGCGTGCCGACGCGCTGGGCAGCTATGCGGGCGGAGCGCTCGCCTTGCAGGGCTACAGCCCGGCGCGGGCGCGGTTGGTGGGCACGGCCGCGGCCGGCGTCAGCTATCGCCTGCCGCACGGCGTCGAACTGTTTGCCACGGCGTCGTCCCAGACCGGCACCGACGACCATCAGGAAACCGTCTCGGGCGGCGTTCGCCTGCGCTTCTGAGGCACCGGAGCGTGCGGGATGTGGTCGGTCGGCGACCGCATCCCGCAGCTTCCGCGCCCGTCGCCGGCATCTCCGGCAGATCTCGGCGTTGACCCTGCTGCTGTCGTACCATGCCCGCCGGAGCAGCTCCGTCCGCGGCGCCTCTTCCCGAGCCCGCCGGCGGCGCGCGCGTTTACCAGGTATGATAGTCCCTTGGCTGGACGGCGAGCCGCCGGCACATCGCTGCCCGCCTTAGACGGTGACGATGCAGCGTCTCAGGATCGCTCTCGCAGATAGGCCAAGCACATCTTCGCAAGCTCGTGCTTCAGCGGTTCCCAGTCATAATTGCGCGCAGACTCCGCAGTCGATCCGAGGTGGAGCTCGCGGGCCAATGTCGCGAAGATAATGTGGTAGACCGAGTCCGCCTTGAGCGCGGCATCGCCGCCGATCTCTTCGGCGAAGCGCAGCATGGCGCGGTTGGCACCCGCCGCCGAACGGTCCGCAACCTGCTTGCCCGGCGCGGAGATGAGCGGATCGAACGCCGCGCGGCGCATCGCCAGCCGCAGAAGCGGAGCGTTGACGCGAAGCACTTCGGCATAGTCGTTGACATAGCGGGGTACGAACTCCCCCAGGTCGCGTGCCTCGTCGGCCAGCCGCTCGAACATCGCCTCCTCGGCCGAGACGATCTCCTCCAGCGCCTCGCAGATCACCGCGCGGACCAGATTGTCTTTGGATTCGAAGCGCAGATAGATCGAGCCGATCGAGACGTTGCCGCGCTGGCTCACCTCGATCAGCGTGAATTCCTCATCCCCTCGCTCGAGCATCAACGCCCGCGCCGCCGCGAACATGCGTTCGTACGACGCCTTGCTGCGCCCCTGCTGCGGCACGCGGCCCACCTGCTCTACGGCGAGGGGGGAACGCGGTTTCCTCTTGGTCGACTGGCTTGACATTGCGTTGAGACAAACCCTATCAAAATAGGAACGTCAATTCTAATTGTCATGGGCTTCGAATCAAACGCCCAGGCATGTTTGGGAGAGTGTCCATGCGCTTCTCGGTATTCCTGAATGCTCGTTCGACGAGCCCAAACCAGGACGGCCGGCTTATCACCGACCTGATCGATCATTCGGACCGGGCAGCGGCAGCGGGCTTCGACGCCATTTTCATGCCGGACCATCACTTCAACGGCTATATGCCGGTGGCCAGCGACAGCTTCATCCTGGCCGGCTACCTCGCCGCCAAGCATCCGGATCTGCATTTCGGCTTCTCGGTCGTGTCGGTGCCGCTGCACCACCCGGTGCGCTTCGCCGAGCGGATCAGCATTCTCGACCATCTGACCAAGGGCAAGTTGCTGGTCGGCGTCGGGTCGGGGACGACGCCCGAGGAGATGATCGGCTTCGCGGTGAACTACAAGGACGCCGGCGCGATCGCCGAGAAGAACCTGGCGCTGGCCGAAGCGCTATGGGCCAAGCAGATGGACGATCCGGCAATCGAGATCGACAACGGCCCACACCAGGGCCGCGTGCTGCAGCGGATCACGCCGGCGCCCTATGGGGACAAGCACGCCCGGCTGATGCCGGTGGCGTTCAAGGAAAGCAGCGTGCGGCGCGCCGCCGTGAACGGCTGGCCGGCATTCATCCCGGCGTTCACCCCGCCGCAGATCTACGGCACCGAAGCCTATAGCCATGTGAAGAAGCATTTCGGCACCTACAAAGCCATGCTGCTCGAGGCGGGACATTCGGACGCGGTGATCGCGGACGCGCTCGGCTGGACCACCCACAGCTATCAGTGCGTCCATCTCGCCGAGACCGACGAGCAGGCGCGCGAGGAGCTGGAGATCATCCTCCGGGGCTATCAGGACGCCGTCGACCGGGAGAACGAATTCAACCGCCGTGCCGAAACCGGCGAGGCCAACAAGAAGGCCGACGTCAACGTCAGCGCGCTGCACGAAGGCTGGATCGGCACCTGGTGCCTCTATGGCTCGCCCGAAACGGTGATCGAGCATCTGCGGCCCTATGCCGAGCTGGGCATCGGCAACATCCTGTGCGGCACCACCACCGGTCCGCTCACCGAGCAGCGGCTGGCCTATGCCAACCAGACGCTCGACCTCCTGTCGCGCAAGGTGATGCCTGCCTTCAAGGGGCGCTGAGCCATGGCCCGCAGGATCGTCGGGATCGGCGGCACGCTGCGCGCAAATTCGTCGAGCGAACTGCTCGCGCGGGCGGTGCTCGCGGAATGCGCGCGGCTGGGGGCGGAGACGCGGATGTTCGGCGGACCGGCGCTCGCGCTGCTGCCGCATTTCAATCCGGAGGAGCCGACCCGCAGCCCCGAGCAGGCCGAACTGGTGGAAGCCGTTCGCGCGGCCGACGCGCTGGTGATCGCGACGCCCGGCTATCATGGCGGCGTCTCGGGCGTGGTGAAGAATGCGCTCGACCTGCTGGAGGATACGCGCGGCGATGCCCGGGTCTATTTCGACGGGATGCCGGTGGGGCTGATCGTTTCCGCCGCCGGCTGGCAGGCGGGCGGGGTGACGCTCGCGGCGCTGCGCGGCATCGTCCACGCAATGCGCGGCTGGCCGACCCCGGTGGGTATCGCGCTCAACTCGATCGAGCAGAAGCCGTTCGGGCCTGACGGCACCATCGTCGATCGGAGCGTGGCCCAGATGGTCGCGGTGCAGGCGCAGCAGCTGATGGCGTTCGCGCTCGCGCCCGCCGCTTGAGAGAAGGTAGGATGATGCGGGAACCGAGCTTCGAGGAGCGCTGTGCGCTCACCGCCGGGGCAGCGATGTGGCAGAGCGTCGCGGTGCCGGAGGCGGGCATCCCCGCCTTCACCATGGCCGACGGGCCGATGGGGGTGGCGAGCGGCAATGTCGACGAGCGCGACGTCTCGCTGCTGACGCCGTGCCCCACCGCGCTCGGCGCCAGCTGGGACCGCGAGACGGCACGCGCGATGGGGCAGGTGGTCGGCAGCGATGCCGTGGCGCGGGGCGTCGATGCGCTGCTTGCCCCCAACCTCAACCTCGCACGCAGCCCGCTGGCGGGGCGTGCGTTCGAGTATTTCTCCGAGGACCCGCTGCTTGCAGGCGCGCTCGGCGCGGCGTGGATCGAGGGGCTGCAATCGACCGGCACGGGCTCGGTCGCCAAGCATCTCGTCTGCAACGACAGCGAAACCGCGCGCGATACGGTGGACGCGCAGGTCGACGAGCGGACGCTGCGCGAAGTCTATCTGCTGCCGTTCGAGATGGCGGCGGCGGCCGGGTGCGCCGGCATGCTCGCCGCCTACAACAAGCTCAACGGCGCCTGGTGCTCCGAGCAGGCACATGTCCTGACCGATATCGTCAAGGGCGAGTGGCGCTTTCCCTATCTGATCATGAGCGACTGGTTCGGCACCCATTCGACCGAGGGGACGATCGCCGCCGGGCTCGACCTGGAGATGCCGGGACCGGCGCGTTTCATGGGCCCGAAGGTCGCTGCCGCCGTCACGGCAGGCGCGGTGTCGGCGGAACGCGTCGCCGATGCGGCGGCGCGGGTCGCGGCGACCGCGCGGCGGGTGACGGGCGAAAAGCGCACGCCGCTCCCGGCGGAGACAACCGCGGCAATGCTGGAGGATGCGGCGGCCGACGGTTTCGTCCTGCTGCGCAACGACGGCGGGATGCTGCCGCTGGCGCCGGGCAGCGTGCGGCGTATCGCGGTAATCGGCCCGAACGCGGCGGCACCTTGCTACCAGGGCGGCACCTTCGCCAAGATCGCGGTCGCGCCCGATACGCCGACCCCGATCGCGGCGATCCGCGCCCGCTACGGCGACGCGTGCGAGATCATTTACGAACCCGGTGTCGATCCGCAGCCGCGGCTGCCCTCGATGCCCGTGCAGCCGGCGCGCGACCTGGGCGACGGCTGCACCAGCGGTATGACGCTCGACTATTTCGCCAGCACCGATTGTTCGGGCGATCCGCTGTCGAGCGAGACCCGCGCGACCAACTCGCTGGTCTGGTTCGTCGGGGTGCACAGCCAGGGCCGGTTCAACGAACCCGGATCGATCCGCGCGAGCGGCCGGTTCACGCCGGCCGCGAGCGGCGTCCATCGCTTCTATCTGGGCGGCACCGGTGTCGCGCGTCTGCTGGTCGACGGGCAGGAGGTCCTTCGTGCCGGCCGCGAGCTGGCGGCGGGCGACGTGATGGGCGTGCTCAAGGCGGGTGATGCGGACTCGGCCGAGGTGGCGCTGGAGGCAGGCCGCGAGGTGCTGGTTACTGTAGAGTTCCACTATGTCGCCGCGCGCGTGCAGGGGCTGTGGTACGGTATCCGCACGCCGGACAGCCCCGAGGCGATGCTCGCCCGCGCGGTCGAGGCTGCGCGCTCGGCCGACGCGGTGTTTCTCGTAATCGGCGAAACCTCGGACTCCAGCGTCGAGAGCAAGGACCGGCCCGATACGCGGCTTGCCCCCGAACAATTGCGGCTGATCGAAGCAGTGTGCGCCGCGAACCCGCGGACCGCGGCGATCGTCAATGTCGGGCATGCCTTCGATGCCGAATGGGGCGGGCAGGCGGCGGCGCTCCTGGTCGCCTGGTATCCGGGGCAGGGCTTTGCGCCCGCGCTGGCCAGCGTGCTGGCGGGCGACCGCGAGCCCGGCGGCCGGATGCCGGTGTCCATCGCCCGCACCGAGGCGGATTATTGCGGCTATGGCGTCATGCCCGAAGCGGACGGCCGGCTAGCCTATAGCGAGGGTGTCCGGTTCGGCTATCGCGGCCTGATCGCCAACGCAACGCCGGCGCGCCATGCGCTGGGCAGCGGCTTCGGCTATGCGCGGTTTGCATGGTCGGATGCGGCCGCGGCGGATGACGCGGTGACGGTCACCGTCACCAACGTGTCGGATCGTGCTGGCGCCGAGGTCGTCCAGGTCTATCGCGACGCGCCGGAGTGCGCGTTGGTCGGCTTCGCCAAGGTGCGCTTGGCCCCGGGCGAGCAGCGCACGGTGCGCGTGCCGCTGGAGCCCCGCATGCTGCGGACGTGGCAGGGCGTGGGCTGGCAGGAGATGCGGGGCGCCGTGGCGCTCCGTGTCGCAGCCTCCGCGGAAGCGCCCGGCCTGGAAGCTATGCTTTTCCGGTGACGCCGGCGCCAGCGCTCAAGCAAGAGGGGAGCGGGCAATCCGCTCCCCTTTTTTGCGTCACGCCGTCGCCGCCCGCAGCGGTGCCCGCGTGCCGAGGCCGAAGCCGACGATCGCGGCGCCGATTCCGACCAGCCCCAGCGTCAGGAAGGCGCCCTGCATCGATCCGGCCGCACCGGCGATGTTGCCGACGATGATCGGCGAGATCGCCTGGCCGAGGAAGAAGGCGCTCGTCCACACGCCCATGCCGCGCCCGCGATGGGCGAAGCCGAACTTGCTCTGCGACCAGGCGATCAGCGCCGGGATCGCCATGCCGGCGCCGGTCTGCTGCAGCGTCATGCCCAGCTGCATCGAGGTGACCGAACGGGCGAGGCCGATCGCGGCCAGTCCCAGACCGAGCATGCCGAGGAAGCTGGCGATCTGGACGGCGTTGTTGAAGCGCGAGACGAGGCGGAACAGGATCGATCCGACGACGATGAACAGCGCCGGGATCACCGTCAGCGTGCTCACCTGCAGCGGATCGGTGACTCCCACTTCCTTCCAGGCGATGCTGCCGTTGACGATGAACACATAGTAGAGGATCGACGCGAACAGCGTCAGCCCCGCCACCATCGCCGCCTGGCCGAACGGGAAGGGCCCCGCATCGACCTCGGCACGGGTGCCTTCCTGCGCCAGCACCTGTTCGCGCCTGGGTTCGAACAGGAAGAAGTACATCGACACGAAGATCGGGAAGGCGATCAGATAGACGAGGAAGCCGCCGTTCCAGCGCACCGCGGCGACGCTCGCGACCAGCACGAACACCGCCGGCTGCAGCATGGGGCCAACGATACCCTGCAGCATCAGCCAGTTGCGGCGGCTGCGATCCGCCCAGTAATCGGCGATCAGCGTGTTGACGACGGTGAGGATGCCCGCTTCGCAGACCCCCAGCGCCAGCCTGGTCGCGATGATCGCATCGAGGCTCTCGAGGAAGAAGGGCGCGCAGCCGGCGATACCGTAGAAGAAGGTGCAGACGAGCAGGATCCGGCGGCGGCCGAAGCGATCGCACAGCACGCCGGCAAAGGGCGCGAGCAGCGCGATCGCATAGCCGGGGGCGGTAACCATCGCCGGCACCTTGATGCCGGCATTGGGATCGTCGTGGAAATGGCCGATGATCGACGCGACCACCGGGAACATGGCGATGATCGCGAACACCGGCAGAAAGCCGGCGATGATCATCGTGAAGCCCTGCGGCTTGAGCGTCAGGTCTCCCCAGAACGCGCGAATCGCCTTCATCCTCTCTCCAATCGCTGCTGCGCCGGTTTGCCCCGCGCTTCCCTGTCCTTGCGGAATATCAAAATAGAACGTGCATTTCAAAATGAAAGTGCGTGCGCAGGGGGCGGGGCGCACCCAAAAAAATGGGCGCCGCCGGCCAGCCGGGGCGCCCGAGGAGGAGAAGCGGATGCGCTCAGGCGGCGAGCGCAAGCTCCTTGGTGTCGCGGGTGGTGGGGACGAAGGGGAGGTAGCTCACCCGCATCCGCACAGCGAAGGTGATCTTGTGGGGGCCGGCGGCGAGCCCGCCCGGCTTCAGCGCGATGATCCGCGCCTTTTCGCCGAAGTTCCAGCGATCGTCATAGACGGTCTCCATCTCGTCCAGCGTGTAGGTCTTGCCGCGCACCGAGAAGCGGATGTTCTCGCGGGCAATCTCCTCGCCGTCGACGCTGACCTGGATGTCCTCGACCATCGAAAGGCCGAGGCCGCGATAATAAGGCAGGCGTCCCAGGAACGCGAACCCCACCGTTTCGCCGCCTTCGACCACGTTCTCGAACAGGTCGGTGCAGATCATCTTGTTGTCCATCATGCGAACGCGCTCCTCAGGCTGCGATGGGGGTCTTGAGCGACGGCACGGCGGCTTCGCCGAGCAACTGGGCGAGCATCACCTGCTGCCGGCGGACCTGCTCGACCGAATCCGGCTCCTCGAAGTCCTCGATCCAGCGATTGCCCTCATATTCGGAGCAGATATAGCCGGTGTAGCCGCCCTTCCGGAGCACGGCGACGATCTCGTCATAGGGGATCGACGGTTCCACATAGTCGGCCGTCATCTCGTAGAACTTGCCGTGGATGTTGTGGATGCGGTGCATGTAATCGAGCATCCGCTTGGGCTCGAACGCGGCATTGTGGCGCATCACTTCGGCCATCGCGATCGCCGGGCCGGTGCCGCCCATCTGCTGGACGTTGAGGATGACGTACTCGGAAAGGACCCGGTCCTCGTACGCCTTCTCGATATAGTCGGCGATGTGCTTCGGCACGCCGACTCGCATGAACTTTTCCTTCCACACGCGCGGATAGGCGTGGAGGAACATGCCCATGTCGGGGAGGAAGCCGAGTGCATCGGAACCCGCCTTCTCGAAGGCTTCGGCGTGGCGGACGATCCAGGGATGGTCGAAGTGCAGCGGCGCGTGCACCTCGATCAGGATCTTGATGTTCTTTTCCTCGGCATAGGGCGCCGCGGCGACCAGCACTTCCGGCGCGATCGAGACCAGCGCGCGGATGTACTTCATGCCGAGGCGCGCGCCGAAATCGATGTCCTTCTTCACGCTGGCGACCTGCTCGTCGAACGGCATTTCGCGGCCCTTGTAGCGCTTGTAGTCGAGCATGAAGTCATGGCTGACCGGCGTGGTGCCATAGGTCTGCATCAGCCGGTGCCATTCGGCGACCGCCGCATCCTCCACCCCAACTTCGGGCCAGCCCCAGAAGCTCTGTTCGCCGATGATCTCGATGCCGTTGGCCCCCAGCTCGGCGCAGGTACGCACGCAATCTTCCAGGGACATCTTCCCCTGGAACGTCTCGTTCTGGAAACTGTAGAGGCTGACGCCCCGCTTGATGCTGCTCATCGCATTCACCTCTTCAACTTTTCGGGTGCACTTCGGTGAAGCGGGGGAGGTGGCGAGACCCGGACGGGCGGCAGGTGCCGCGCCGCTTGTAACCTCTCCCCTGGGGTCGTTCGACCCTAATTAGAATATTGATTCTTCTATCGTGATTTTCGGCCCGACGCAACGGGGCAGGACTCATTTCACCGGATAGTCCTTGGCGTCCTCCGGCAGCGGCAGCGTGACCTTGCCGGAGCCTGCCCATTCGGTGCCGCGCAGGATCAGCGACTGGAGTGGCTTGAAATGCAGCGACACCTCGTCATGGCCCAGCGTGATGGAGAATACGCGGCCCTTGCCATATTCCTGCGTCCAGACCTGGGGATGATCGGCGTCCATGCCCTGCATCGCCTTGAGCTTTTCAGGCGTATAGGCGGCGGCGGGATATTTGGGGCCGGCGAGCTTCGGATCGTAGCTGGCGGACGAATCATGCGCGGTGGCCAGCACATGGATCTTCGCGCCCGGCGCGAAGGCCATGTTGGTGTACATGTCGTCGTTGTACGTCCAGACGAACTCGCGCATGCCCTTGGTAATCGGGTCACCGCGGTCGACGATATGGACGGCGAACGCACCGGGCGGTGAGCGGCGGCTGGCACCGGGATCCATGACGGCGCCGACCAGCTCGCGATAGGCCGGCCAGTTATAGCCCCAGGTGAAGGAGGAATGGTAGGCGACGAGCCCGCCGCCCTCGCGCACATAGTCGAACAGCGCCTTCTCCGCGTCCGGCGACCAGCGATGCTCGGCCTTGTCGTCATAGACCCAGCGGCTCGAATAGTTGAGCAGCACCACGTCATAGGCCTTGAGCATGGCGAGGCTGCCATGGTCGAAATCCTCGGTCACGCGCACGTCGAACCGGCCGCTGTCGTGCATCAGCGTGCGCAGCAGGTTGTTAACGCCGGTCCAGTCGTGCTCATAGCTGTTCTGGCCGCTGATGATCAGCACCTTCAGCCGCTTTTCCTGCGGGTCCACCGGAATGGCGACGCGCTGGACGGTCTCGGGCGGGCGATAGGCGGGGTGGACGATCACCTGCGCCGCGGCGGGCAGAGCGGTGCCGACCGTCACCAGTAGGGCAGATGCGAGCGCGTGTATCTTCATGATCCCTCTCCCTTGCGTGTCTAGGCTCAGGCGGTGGCAAGGCCGCGCGGTGCCCGCGGCGCGACCGGCCAGAACAGGATGCACAGCGCCTGCAGCGACAGCAGCAGCAGCGGCGCGCCATAATAGGACCAGCGGATCGTCTGCACGGCCGCCGGGGTGACTGCCCCAGGCGCATAGGCCGCATAGGCGAGCGCATAGGCGATTGCCGCCGATCCCAGCGCCATGCCGATCTTGGTGGCGAGGCTGACCCCGGCCGAGAGCAGCCCCTCGTTGCGGCTGCCGAACTGCGCTTCGTGATAGTCGACCGATTCGGCGATCATCGTGAAAATGGCGGTGATGGTGATCGAGGTCGCCATCGACGCGGCGAGGTACAGCGCCAGGAAGGTCATCGGCGACGCCTCGGCAAAGGGCAGCAGTGCGAACAGCAACAGCGAAACGCCGAGTGCACCGAGCGACCCGCCCCGGATCCCGGTTCGTGACAGGATCGGCGGGGCCACGAACGCCGCCAGCAGCAGCATGCCCGAGATCGCCGGCAGCATCACCGAGATCATCCAGGGCCGCTTGAGCACCTCGATCGCGAAGAAGGCGGTGACCGAGAGCATCGCCCCGAACCGCACGAAATAGAGGAGCGTGAACAGGAAGCACACCCACCAGGCGCGGTTGCGCAGCATCTCCCCGATCGCGGTGGGCGCGGGCGCGGGGGCGGCATCGGCATCGCCGACATGGCGCTCGCGGCAGTTGCGGAACAGCGCGAGCATGGCGGCCAGCGCCAGCGTGCCGAACAAAAGCGCGGTGAGCAGGAAGCCCTTGCGCTCGTCGCCGCCGCCCAGCAGCCCGACCAAGGGCATCGTCGCGGCGGTGCCGACGATTACCGAGACCGAGGTGCCGATCGACCGCATAGAGCCGAGCTTGAGCCGCTGGTCGGTATCCGCGGTCATCATCGGCAGCAGCGCGGTGTAGGGGATCGAGCCGAACGACATCAGTAGCCCGAGCAGGTTGAACGTCACGAAGGCCCAGGCGAGCTGCGTGTTCACCCCGCCGGCCGGCACCAGGAAGATGGCCACGAACACCGCGGCATAGGGCACCGAGGTGAACAGGATATAGGGGCGGGCGCGGCCCCAGCGGCTGCGCGTGCGATCGAGCAGCACGCCGACGCCCAGATCGACCACCGCGTCGAACAGCCGCGCGGTGAGGAAGATCGTGCCCACGGCGGCCGCGGGCAGCCGTAGCACCACCGTATAGTAATAGAGGAGGAAGGCCCCCACCATGTTGTAGGGAAGGCTGTAGCCGAAATCGCCGAACCCGTAGCTCAGCCGCTCGACCAGCCCCAGCCGCGGTTCGCGCGGGGGCGAGGCGACCAACATGCCGCCCTCAGAGCCCGAGCGCCGCACGGGTCGCGGCCAGCGACTCGGCGGGGGGCAGGGTGGGGCGGTACTCCAGTCCGATGGCGCCGGTGTAGCCGAGGTCGCGCAGCGTCTGCATTGCCCCAGCCCAGTCGATGGTGCCGGTGCCAGGCTCGTTGCGGCCGGGCAGGTCGGCGACCTGGACATGGTGGACGAGATGGATGCGCCCGCGCAGCACCTCCGCCATATCCTCGCCCATCACCTGCGAGTGATAGACGTCGTAGAGCAGCCGCAGATGCGTGCTGCCCACGGCCTCGACCAGGTCGAGCCCCTTGGTCGTCGAGACCAGCCACATGCCGGGATGCTCGACGCGGTCGTTGAGCGGCTCGAGCACCAGCATCACGTCGGCTGCCTCCGCCAGTGCGGCAGCGCGCTTGAGCGCGGCGACGGCTGCGGCGAAATGTTCCTCCTCGCTGACGCCTTCGCGGGTGAAGCCGGAGGCAATGATCATCGGCGGCGAGCCGATCGTCTTCGCGGCGGCAAGGCTCTCCTCTACCGCCCGGGCAAATTCGTCCTGCTGTGCCGGATCGACCAGGCTGCGACGCGGATCGACACAGGCCCCGGTCAGCGTGCTGCCGGTCTCGCGCAGCGCGGCCGCCACCGATTCCAGGTTCTTGTCGCGCCACAAATGAAACTCGCCGGCCGGATAACCCGCCGCAGCCGCGGCGCGGATGCGATCGCCCATATCGGCATGCGCATCGGCAAACATCCATTCGATGCAGGGGGATAGAAGCATGGCATCTTCTCCGGACCGGCACGTCTCCTTGGCTCGGACGTGCTCCCGCCGCCGCAAGGTGGCGACGTTTCCGTATTAGAACAATGATTCTTTTTGACCGTTGTCAATGCAATTTTACGGTATTGCGAACGGCCATTCGAATCCGCTTGACAAGGATCTGCAGACGCGATTTTTTAGAACGCATATTTTACTTCAGGTGGCACAAAGCCGCCGAGAGCGGGAGAGAGATCATGAACGGCAGGACCGTGCTCGTGCTGATGGCGAGCGCCAGTGCGCTGGCGGGCGGGGTGGCGCAGGCGCAGACCGCGCCCGCCGCACCGCAGGACAATGCGCAGCTCACCGACGAGATCATCGTCACCGCGCAGAACCGCGCGCAGAGCGTCCAGAACGTGCCGATCGCGATCTCGGTGATCTCCGGCGATGCGCTGAAGGACAAGGGCGTTACCGACTTCACCTCGGTGCAGAAGGTCTCGCCCGCGCTGCAGGTGACCAACGACACCAACAATACCCGCGTCTCGGTGCGCGGCGTCGGCTCGCTGACCAACAACGAGGCGCAGGACCAGTCGATCGCGGTCAATATCGACGGCGAATATATCAACCGCCCGACCATCCTGAACGCCGCGATCTTCGACCTGGATCGCGTGGAGGTGCTGCGCGGGCCGCAGGGCACGCTGTACGGCCGCAACTCCACCGGCGGCGCGGTGAACTTCATCACCCGCAAGCCCGGCGACAGCTTCGCGGTCAACGGCACGGCCAGCTATGGCAATTTCAACCAGGTGCTGGTGGACGGCGGCGTCGATGTGCCGCTGGGCGATGTCGGCGGGGTCCGCGTCGCCGGCTTCTACCGCTCGCATGACGGCTACACCACGCATCCGAACACGCCGTTCAGCCCCACCTCGGCCTTCACGCCCAGCAAGACGGCGGAGAGCGATACCGACAATACCGGCGGCGGCCGCGTGAGCCTGCGCCTGAAGCCGGCGGCGGGCTTCACCGTCGACGCGGCGGTGGAGCATGTCGAGCAAACGCTGATCCCGGCCGCCCAGGCCTGGCAGGACATGGCCAGCGCTGCGAACAATCCGGGATCGAGCACCACCAGCTGCGCCAATGGCTGGGCGGTCGCCTATGCCGTGGCGGGCGGCGTCGGCTGCGTGCCCAAGAACACCAATACGCTATCGAAGATCGATCGCAGCAACTATGCCTCGCCGCTGATCGGCGTGGGTTCGCTTCACCAGATCTCGACCGCGGCGCGCGCCCGTATCGCCTATGATTTCGGCCCGGCGACACTGACCTATACCGGCGGCTATCGCACCACCAAGAACAATGGCGCGAACACGCTGTCGCCCGCCTTCGTCTTCACCAATTTCGGCGGGCGGGTGAAGACCCAGAGCCACGAGCTGCGCCTGAACGGCAACGTCCACGGCATCGAGTGGCAGACCGGCGCCTTCTATTTCCGCGAGAAGCAGAACACCAATGGCGGCCTGTACAGCCCGTTCATCGGCCCCAACGGCTCCTATGTGAACTATTTCCGCCATCCGACGCTTAGCGAAAGCGTGTCGGGCTTCGCGCAGGTGGAAGTGCCGCTCACCACCCAGCTCACGGCCGTCGGCGGCGCGCGCTACACGCATGACGTGCGCAGCGCCACCTTCACCAACTATTTCTTCGCGTTCAACAGTGGTCCGATCGAGCTGACCAACCAGCCCTCCGCCAGCACCCCGCTGCACTATTCGGGGAGCAAGTTCACCTGGCTGGCGGGCCTCAACTACAAGCCCAATACCGATACGCTGCTCTATGCGAAGGTCTCGACCGGCTACAAGGCGGGCGGCTTCGACGGTACCGGCAAGACGTTCAACCCGGAGAACAACACCGCGTATGAAGGCGGCGCCAAGCTGCGCTTCTCGGGCAACAACACGTTCAACGTCGCCGGCTTCTACTACGATTACAAGGACCTGCAGAACGACGTGCTGCTCAACCCGGCCGTGGGTGCGCAGACCTTCAACGCCGGGAGCGCGAAGATCTACGGCGTCGAGGCCGAGGCCAATCTCCACCCGTCGCGCGCGGACACCGTGTCGATCGCAGTGAACCTGATGCACGCCACCTATCGCAAGTTTCAGGCGAGCGTGGCGGCCTTCACCAACGGCGTCGTGCCGACGACGCCGCAGACCTTGGAGCTGGGCGGCAACCGCCTGCCGCAGGCACCGAACGCGATCGTATCGGTCGGCTGGGACCATGTGTTCGATCTGGGCGGCGCCGGCACGATCACGGCTTCGGCCTATTCGCGCTACAAGGGCAACTATTATCTCGACTTCTACAACTACAATGACTCGAAGCAGATCGGGCACACCCAGAGCGACTTCAGCCTCGAGTACAAGCCGGCGAACAAGCATTATAGCGTGCAGGCGTTCGTGCGGAACATCGAGAATTATCGCCTGATCGCCTATGCCGGCAACACCGTGGTGCCGGGGGTGGCGAACATCTACAACTGGCAGTTCACGCCGCCGCGGACCTACGGCGTTCGTCTCGGCATCGATTTCTGATCGGGCGGGGGGGGCACCTGGTGTCGCCCCGAACCCTGTACGTGTGAGAGAGGATCGAGGATGGCGGAGCGACAGGCGGCGGGGTGGAGCCGCCGCGATTTCTTCGGCGGCGCGGCATTGCTCGCGCTGGCGATGGGTGTGCCCACGGCGGTGGTCCGCTATTCCGATCTCGACCCCTCGGACGAGCCGAGCGACCGCCAGCGCGTGATGATCGCCGGCGTTTCGCAGCTGGTACTTCCCCGCACCGACACGGCCGGGGCGGGCGATATCGGCGTCGGCGATTTCGTGATCCTCGCGCTCGCCCATGGGCTGGAGGGATCCCGCACGCCCGTCGCCGCCGACGCGATGCCCAACCTCGCCAGCTACCGGCGGCGCGACGGTTCGCTGCGCCATCTCGACTGGCTGGAGACGCAGCTCGACCAGCGCGCCGCCGGCGATTTCCAGAAGGCCGACCCCGCCCGGCGGCTCGCGGCGCTCCAGGCGCTGGACGGTGAGGCCTATGCCGAGGGGGCGCGATCCCATCCCTGGCGAACGATCAAGGGCCTGATCCTTACCGGCTATTACACCTCCGAAGTCGGCGGATCGAAGGAACTCAACTACGAACTCGTGCCCGGCCGCTGGGATCCGGACCTGCCGCTCACACCGGCCATGCACGCCTGGTCCAGCGACTGGACCGCGGTGGATTTCGGCTGATGGCGGGGGAAGCGATGCAATTCGATGCGATCGTGGTGGGCTCCGGCATCACCGGCGGCTGGGCGGCCAAGGAACTGACCGAGGGAGGCCTGCGCGTGCTGATGGTCGAGCGGGGCCGCAACATCCGCCACCAGCAGGACTACGAGACCGAGACAAAGGCGCCGTGGGAAATGCCGTTCCGCGGCATCGGCGACACGGCGCGATACCGCCAGGACTATCCGGTGCAGATGCTCAACCGACATTTCACCGAGTTCACCGAAGGCCATTTCGTCAACGACCGCGAGAACCCCTACGCCACCGCGGAGGGCACCGATTTCACCTGGTTCCGCAGCTATCAGCTCGGCGGGCGGTCGCTCACCTGGGGGCGGCAATCCTATCGCTGGTCGGACTATGATTTCGGCGCCAACAAGCGCGACGGGCACGGCGTCGACTGGCCGATCCGTTATGCCGATCTCGCGCCCTGGTATGATCATGTCGAGAGCTTCATCGGTGTCTCCGGCGCAGCGGAGGGGCTGAAGCAGCTGCCCGACGGCAAGTTCCAGCCGCCGATGGCGCTGAACGTCGTCGAGCAGCATGTCCGCGGCGTGCTGGCGGAGAAATTCCCCGGCCGATGCCTGACGATCGGCCGCACCGCCAACCTCACCGAAGCAAAACCGGAGGAGGGCAGGGCCCACTGCCAGTATCGCAGCATCTGCGCGCGCGGCTGCTCCTACGGCGCCTATTTCTCCACCCAGTCCTCGACGCTGCCCGCCGCGCAGAAGACCGGCCGGCTGACGCTGGTGACCGACGCGGTGGTGGAGAAGATCGACTATGATCCCGTCACCCGGCGCGTCACCGGGGTGCGCTGGATCGATACCGCCTCGAACCGGCGGCGCTCGGCATCGGCACGGATCGTGTTCCTCAATGCCGGTGCGTTCAACTCGGTGCACCTCCTGCTCAACTCGGCGAGCGAGGCGATGCCGCACGGCCTGGCGAACGCAAGCGGCGTGCTCGGCACCCACATCATGGACCATGCCAATACGCTGTCGGCGATGGCGATCATGCCGGGGTTCGAGGCGCACACCAGCTTCGGCAATCGCCCGACCGGCGTCATCGTGCCCCGCTACCGCAACATGGACGTGATGGACGGCACCGGCCACACCCGCGGCTTCTCGTTCCAGGGCGGCGCGCTGCAATCGACCTGGACGGCGGGCAAGCGCGAGGCCGGCATCGGCGCGGACTACAAGGCGAAGCTGCGCCAGGTCGGCCCGTGGAAGATGGTGCTGGTCGGCTTTGCCGATTGCGTGCCCCGCGCGACCAACCGGCTGAGCCTCGATCCGGTCAAGACCGACGATCGCGGCATCCCCCAGCTCAACGTGGCCTTCGGCTTCGGCAAGGAGGAGCAGGCCGCCCTTGCCCAGGCGAAGGCCGATGCTTCCGAGATGCTCACCGCCGCCGGGGGGCATGTGATCCTCGGCTTCGACCGGCCGGGGCCGGGCGGCACCGCGATCCACGAGATGGGCGGCGCGCGGATGGGCTGGGATCCGGCCACCTCGGTGCTCAACCGGTTCAGCCAGGCGCATGCCATTTCCAATCTCTTCGTCACCGATGGCGCGCAGATGAGTTCGTCGGCCTGCCAGAACCCGTCGCTCACCTATATGGCGCTCACCGCGCGGGCCTGTTCCTACGCCGTCGAGCAGCTGCGTGCCGGCAAGCTCTGATCCTGCCCATCTGAGCGATCGGCAGAAGAGCCTCGCTTTCTTCACGCTGATCATCGCATTGGTGCTGGAGATCGTCGACGTGACGATCGTCAACACCGCGCTCCCCTCGATCCAGGCCGAGTTCGGCGGGTCGGGCGCCTTCGCCCAGTGGGTGGTGGCGGGCTATGTGCTGCCCTATGCGCTGCTGCTGATGCTCTCCGGCCGGCTGGGCGACCTGTTCGGCAGTCGGACGCTCTTCCTGATCGGCGTGGGTGGCTTCACCGCCGCATCGATCGGCTGTGGCCTCGCGGCGGGCGGCACCCTGCTGATCGTCGCGCGGGTGCTGCAGGGGGCGGCGGGGGCGTTGATGGCGCCGCAGGTGCTGGCGGTGATCCAGCAGCTCTATACGCCGGTCGAGCGGATCGGGCGGCTTGCCTGGTTCGGCGTGATCGGCGGCCTCTCGTCGATCGCCGGGCCGATTCTGGGCGGTTTCCTGATCGCCGCGGACATTGGCGGGCTCGGCTGGCGCACGGTGTTCCTGATCAACGGGCCGATCGGCCTTGTCGCGCTGCTTGCCGGCTGGTGGCTGCTGCCGCGCAGCCGCGGCAATGCCGCGACCCGCATCGACCTGCTCGGCACCCTCGGCTTCGGCGCTGCCCTGCTGGCGTTGCTGTTCCCGCTGTTGCAGGCGGAGAAGGGGGGCCTGCAGGGGGCGTCGCTCGCGCTGTTGATCGCGGGTGTCCCGTTGCTGTTCGGGGCATGGCTGGGCCTGCGACGGCGGGCGGCGCGGGGAGGCGCCGTGCTGTTTCCGCCGCATCTGATTGCCAACCGCGTGTTTCGCGTCGGCATCCTGTTGCTCTTGCTGTTCTCGGCCGCAAACACCGGCTTCCTGTTCCTGTTCGCCTATGCGCTGCAGCGGATCGCGCACTTCTCGCCGTTCGAAACCGGGCTGATCCACATGCCGTTCAGCGTCGGGGTCATGCTCGGAATGGGCGTCATCGGCCGCCGCCTGGCGCGGCGCGCGGAAAAATGGATCCTGGTTGTCGGTTATGGCCTGCTGGCGCTCTGCGCGACGGCATCGCTCGCCTGGATCGAAGTCGGCGGCTTGCCGCTGGGCCTGTTGTTGCCGACGCTGCTGGCAGCAGGCGTCGGCATGGGAATGAGCAGCGGACCCGCCACGCCGCTGATCCTGGCGCGGGTCGACCGCGCGGATGCCGGTGCGGCCAGCGGGATCGTCAAGACCGTGCAGCAAATGGGAGGAGTGGCCGGCATCGCGCTGGTAGGCGCCGCCTTTTTCGGGCTGGCGGACTCCCGCAGCCTTGTCCCCTCCGCAGCGATTATCCTTGCATTGCTGGCTGCCGGGGCCGCGCTGGCAGCGCGACTGCCTGCCCGCATCTACTCCGCCTGAAGCGCTTCCTTGAGTTCGACGCGATTACCGTCGGGATCGCGAAGATACAGCGATCGCCCGGTGCCCTGCGCGCCATAACGCTGCGCAATCGGCGGCTCGGTGCGTACGCCTCGTTGCGCGAGGTGCGCGAGAAGTGCCGCCTCATCGAACGGCGCGATCTGCAGGCAGAAATGGTCGACATTGTCGCCAGCCGATGCGCCTCCTTCGTGGCGGACGAGATCGAGCATCGCCGTGCCCGCTCGCAGGTGCACGAGATCATATTCCGGGCGTCGCCGATCGACCGTGCAGCCGATGACGTCGCAATAGAAGTTGATGCTCCGCTCGATGTCAGCGACCCGCAGCACGAGGTGATCAAGCGCCCGGAGGTGGAAGGGGGCGTCAGCTTCATCGGACATGGTGGCTCTCCCGGGCTGAAAGGCTATGGACCAGTGCTCCAGCCGACTAGTGTCTGTTGGGGAACGTTGCGCCAAGCTGTGAAACCGCAACCGGCAAGCGCGGGCGCCAAAGGCACGTCCCCTGCGCGACGAAGCCCTTGTGGACCCAGTGCCCGTAGAATGGATGGCAATCCCCGCTGGTCGGGAACTCGCGCGCGCGCGGCGACAGCGTTGGGCACTCAGAGCATTGACAAATTCGGCTTCCAACACATTCGCGCCGAGGTCGCGTGCATCGTGTGCAGTCCTCTGAAGCCCGGATCAGCGTCGGGTGAGGGTGGACCAATCCAGCGCGAACCGCGCCAGATATTTTCGCAGCCGATCGGCATCATTGGCGGATGTTCTGCGTGTCCGGGATGCGGCGAACAACGTCCGCCCGGCCTCGGAGAGCGAGCGGCTCCGGCGGCAGGTATCCACCACCGCGGCGAGCTGCACGCGGTCGAAGGGGTCGATTTCTGCTAGCGCCGCCGGCGTCAGCACCTCTGCCAGAATGTCGTCTTCGTTCTGATCCCGCCCGGACCACAGGCGCCCGAGCCGGTGGAGCTCCGCTTGGACGGTGTCGGTGTCGATCCGCCCCTTGGGGCTCAGCGTGGCCATGCGGGTGACGCTTGCGGCAAGGTCGCGGAAATTGCCCGGCCAATGCGCATCCGGAGCGGTGGCGAAGCTTAGGTAGCGCTGGCGGGCTTCCTTGTTGAAACTCACCCGATTGCCCTCGCGCTCGGCGTGGCGATCGAGTTCGTAATCGAGATTGGGTTCGATGTCCTCTCGGCGGTCGGCGAGGCCCGGCAGCTGGAAGGTCCACAGGTTGAGCCGGGCATAGAGATCGTCGCGGAAGCTGCCCGCGGCCACGGCACTACCAAGGTCGCGGTTGGTGCCGGCGATCAGCTGAAAGTCCGACGCCGCCTCGCGATCCGAGCCGACGGGAAGGAAGCGCTTGTCCTCGATCGCGCGCAGGATCATCGCCTGTTCGTCGACACCCAGTTCGCCGATCTCGTCGAGGAACAGCATGCCCTTGTCGGCGGCGCGGAGCAGCCCCGGCCGATCCGCGACCGCGCCGGTGAACGCGCCCTTGCGGTGCCCGAACAGCGCAGACATCGCGCTGTCGCCTTTCAACGTCGCGCAGTTCACCTCGACGAACGGACCGGCGATCTGGTGCTTCAGCCGCTTCAGTTCGTAGATCCGCCGCGCCAGCTGGCTCTTGCCCGCGCCGGTGGGGCCGGTGAGCAGGATGGGTGCCTTGGAGCGCGATGCCACCTGCTCGATCTCGTCGATCATCCGGTTGAAGGCGGGGTTGCGCGTGTCGATGCCCGATTTGAGGAACGACGTGCTCTCCTGCGCGGCGACGGCGAAGCGCGTGGCGATGCTGTCGTAGCGCGACAGGTCGAGATCGATCGTGGTCCAGCGCCCCGGCGCGCCGCCATCCTCGCCGCGCCTGGCGGGCTGGGTCTGGAGCAGCCGGCCCGGGAGATAGCGCGCTTCAGTGAGCAGGAAGAGGCAGATCTGCGCGACGTGCGTGCCGGTGGTGATATGGACGAGATAGTCCTCCGCCTCGGGGTCGAACGGCTCGGCCCGCGCGAAGTCCAGCAGCTTGCCGTACACCTCCTCGAAATCCCACGCGTCGCGGAAATCGAGCACGCGCAGATCGACCGTCGTTTCGGGCGACACCGAGACCACATCTTCCGCGACATACTCCGCCAGCCGCCGATGCTGCGAGCCGTGGATCAGGATCAGTCGGTCGATCCGCAGATCCTCGTGCATGGCCAGCGCAACGGTGGGGCGCCATTTGCTCCAGCGGGAGGGGCCGAACTTGCTCGCATCGAGGGTGGAGCCAAGAAAGCCTATAACGGTGAGCGGTTTCATGCTTATCCTGTAGGATAAAAAGCGATCCCATGCGATCTAAATTGGCTAACATAACCTCGGCAGGAAATTTCCTGCCGGTGGCGCTGGAGACGCAAAAAAGTCCACTCTTTGAACGAGATGGGAAATATCCTCGGCCTTCGCATCACAACTTGGCACGCCTTCTGCAAAGTAGATGGCATCGGATCGGGCGCTTCCTGGATCCGATGGTGCGGAAGAACGGGGCGGCCGGAATGGGCTGGCCGCCCCAGGATCCGCAGGAAGGATCGAAAGCAATGGCAAACAAGGGTCTTTTCGCCTCGGCGATCGCGAAGCTGCTTCCGGCGGCCGATACGCGCAACCATGAAGGCGCCCCGGCCTATGCCTATGGCCCGCAGGCGAAGCTCGCCCAGTTGGCCGTGACCGGCACACTCAGCGAAACCTTCTACGCAACCGCCGAGGCGCAGCTTTCCGACGCGATCGCCGCCGCCCAGGCGTGCGATCCGGGCTTCGTCGCCAAGGCGGCGGTCTATGCCCGCCGTTCGGGTGCGATGAAGGACATGCCGGCGCTGCTCGCGGCCTATCTCACCGTGGCCGATCCGGACCTGGCGGTGCGCGTCTTCGGGCGCGTCATCGACACCGGCCGGATGCTCCGCAGCTATGTTCAGATCCTGCGCTCGGGCCAGGTCGGGCGGACGTCGCTCGGCTCGCGGCCCAAGCGGCTGGTGCAGGGCTGGCTGGAACGCGCCTCGATGCGCGACCTGATGGCCGCGGCGACGGGCCGCGATCCCAGCCTGGCGGACATCGTCAAGATGGTGCACCCCAAGCCGGTCGATGCCGAACGGCGCGCCTTTTACGGCTGGCTGATCGGCAAGCCCTATGATGTCGGTGCACTGCCGGCGGAGATCGCCGCGTTCGAGGCGTGGAAGGCGGATCCTTCGCAGCCGCTGCCGCCGGTGCCGCTCCAATGGCTGACCGCCTTCGCGCTGTCGGCCGAACAATGGGGCGAACTCGCCGGTTCGATGGGCTGGCAGGCGCTGCGGATGAACCTCAACACGCTGGCGCGCAAGGGCGCGTTCGACGTGGAAGGCGTGACGGCGCGGGTGGCCGAACGGCTGCGCGATCCGGCTGCGATCGCCCGGGCCAAGCCGATGCCGTACCAGCTCCAGATGGCGCTGGCGGCGGCGGACGAGACCGTGCCGCTCACTGTCCAGGCAGCGCTGGAAGATGCGCTCGAGCAATCGCTGGCCCGCGTGCCGGCGGTGGCGGGCCGGGTGGTCGTCTGCCCCGACGTGTCGGGGTCGATGGCCTCGCCGGCGACGGGGGTTCGCAAGGGTGCTTCGTCAAAGGTGCGCTGCATCGATGTCGCGGCCTTGGTCGCGGCGGCGATGTTGCGGACCAACCGTGATGCCCGGGTGCTGCCGTTCGAACAGGGCGTGGTAAAGCTCAAGCTCGATCCCAAGGCGCGCGTCGCGGTGAATGCCGCGAAGCTCGCCGCGGTGGGCGGGGGCGGCACCAATGTCTCGGCGCCGCTTTCCCTGCTCAACATGCTCCGCGAGAAGGTCGATCTGATCGTAATCGTCTCGGACAACGAGTCCTGGGTCGATGCGACGCGGAGCGGTGCCACGGCGACGCTGCGTGAATGGGATCGGCTGAAGCAGCGCTGCCCGGGGGCGAAGCTCGTCTGCGTCGACATCGCGCCGTACGGCACGACCCAGGCGCAGAGCCGGGCGGACATCCTCAATATCGGGGGCTTCTCCGATGCGGTGTTCGACGGGATCGCGCGCTTCGCCGCCGGCGAGACGCGCGACTGGGTGGGCATCGTCGAGGCAGTGGAGGTATAACGAACAGGGTCGTGGCGAATGCTGGCGGGACTACATGTCTCTCCAGGAGGCCCGACGAGTAAAGCGCCCGCGCAAACGGGAGATGCGGGTTCGAACCCCGCCGCCGACACGTAGCTTAAGGGCCGCGTCCCGCCGCTCTCGTCGCCACGACCCGGACCAAACAGCACGGCGAATGCCGGGAAGGACTACATTGTCACTGCGGGTGTCGCGGGTTCGAATCCCGCCTGTGCCGAAGGGCGCAGTAGCTCAGCGGTTAGAGCACCGGCCCTTCGGGGCAGTCTTTTCCAATCTTCGTCGCCGTGACCAGAAACAGGCTGGCAAATGCCGGCGGGACTACATCGGTACAGGAGGTTCGAATCCTCCCCGGAGCCTTCCGGAGGTCTCGCTACCCCTTGTTGCCAGCACCGAACACAACAGCCGGCGAATGCCGGCGGGACTACAGGTCAGAGCGCCCGCGGCGACGCGGGAGGTCGGCGGTCCGACTCCGCCTCCGGGCAACCGGATAGCTCAGGGAAATGTCTCGCCACGCCTCGTCGTCGGCACCAGAAGAACATCAAGGAGGTCAACATGACCACGACCTATGAGTACCAGCATGTCGAAGGCGGCGTGCCGATCAAGATGTGGACGCGCGGGGTGCCGGTGGAAGACGGCGCGCGCGCCCAGCTCACCCGCGCGGCGCAGATGCCGTTCGTGTTCAAACATGTCGCGGCAATGCCCGACGTGCATGTCGGCATCGGCGCGACCGTCGGCTCGGTGATCCCGACCAAGGGCGCGGTGATCCCGGCGGCGGTGGGCGTCGATATCGGCTGCGGCATGATGGCCGCGCGCACCTCGCTGATGGCCAGCGACCTGCCGGACAATCTGGAGGGTATCCGTTCGGCGATCGAGCAGGCGGTGCCGCACGGCCGCTCGGTCGGCCGGGGGCAGCGCGACCACGGTTCGTGGGGCGCGCCGCCGTCGGCGATCGTCGAGGCGTGGGCGACGCTTGCTGCTCGCTTCCAGCGGATCACCGACAAGTTCCCGCGGCTGAAGAACACCAACAATGTCAGCCATCTGGGCACGCTCGGCACGGGCAACCACTTCATCGAGCTGTGCCTGGACCAGGAACAGCGGGTGTGGGTGATGCTGCATTCGGGCTCGCGCGGCGTCGGCAATGCGATCGGCACCTTCTTCATCGAGCTGGCGAAGCAGGACATGCGCAAATGGCACATCAACCTGGCCGATCAGGACCTCGCCTATTTCCCGGAAGGGACCGACCATTTCGACGATTATGTCGAGGCGGTCGGCTGGGCGCAGGACTATGCCGCGCTCAACCGGCAGATGATGATGACCAACGTCATCGCCGCCCTGCGCGGGCAGATCGCCAAGCCGTTCGAGGCAGAGCTGGAGGCGGTGAACTGCCACCACAACTATGTGACGCGCGAGAACCATTTCGGCGAGAATGTGCTCGTCACCCGCAAGGGGGCGGTGCGCGCGGCCAAGGGTGTGCTGGGGATCATCCCGGGATCGATGGGCGCCAAGTCGTTTATCGTGCGCGGGCTGGGCAACCCGGAATCGTTCGACAGCTGCAGCCACGGCGCGGGGCGGGTGATGTCGCGCACTGCGGCCAAGAAGCTGGTGACGCTCGACGAGCATATCGCCGACACGGCGGGCGTCGCCTGCCGCAAGGACGAAGGCGTGATCGACGAGACGCCCAGGGCCTACAAGCCGATCGAAGCCGTGATGGCCGCCCAGGCTGATCTGGTGGAGATCGTCCACACCTTGAAGCAGGTGGTGTGCGTGAAGGGGTAACCCTTCGCGCACACCGCTAAGGACAAGAAGAATTCCCATGATCATCATCGACGGATCGGAAGGCGAGGGCGGCGGGCAGGTGGTGCGCAATGCGTGCGCGCTGTCGCTCGTCACCGGCCAGCCCTTCCGCATCACCAATGCGCGCGGTAAGCGCGAGAAGCCGGGGCTGATGCGCCAGCACGTCACCGCGATCGAGGCGGCGTGCACGATCGGCGGGGCGACTTGCGAGGGCGTGGCGGTGGGTGCGACCGACTTCAGCTTCGCGCCCGGTAAGGTCGTACCGGGCGAATACAAGTTCGCGGTCGGTACCGCGGGCAGCACCGGGCTGGTGCTCCAGACGCTGCTGATGCCGCTGCTGCTCGCGGACGCGCCGTCGCGGCTCGTGCTTGAGGGCGGCACGCACAACATGCTGGCACCGCCGTTCGAGTTCGTCGCCAAGGCGTTCGCACCGGTGCTCCGGCGGATGGGCGCGCAGATCGACCTGCGGCTGGTGCGCCACGGCTTCTATCCGCGTGGCGGCGGCAGGATCGAGGTGGATATCGTGCCGGGGACGCTGAGCCCGATCGACTGCATCGATCGCGGCGCGCTCCGCTCGGTCTCGGCCACGGCGCTGTTCGCGGGGTTGCCGTTCGCCATCGCCGAGCGCGAACTCACGACGGCGCGGCGGTTTTTGCCGGAATGGCCGGAGGAAGCATTTGCCGCGCGCCAGCTTCCCGAGGAGCAGGGGCCGGGCAACGTGTTGCTGCTGGAGGCGGCGTTCGACCATGCGACCGAGATCGTCAGCGGGTTCGGCCGGCTCGGCGTTTCGGCGGAATCGCTCGCCAAGACGGCGGCGCATCGTATGGCCGGGTTCCTGGCGTCGGAGGCGTTTGCGGGGCCCTATTTGGCGGACCAGCTGTTGCTGCCGTTTGCGCTCGCGGGCGGCGGCAGCTTCACCACGGTGAAGCCCAGCCAGCACGCGCTGACCGCGTGCGACATCATCGAGCGCTTCACCGGCCAGCGCTGGACGTTCGACCAGCAGGCGGATGGCTGCCACCTTGCAGCCTTGCGCTGAGCGGTCGGCGACTTTCTTGTTTCGCTCTCAACCCTTCGCCTATAGCGTTACCAAGGGGGGAGGCAGTGCATGGGTCTGTTCGGGTTTCTGTCGAAGCAGTTCGTCGACGTGATCGACTGGGTCGACGAGCCCGGGACGCTTGCCGCGCGCCATCCGATGCAGGGGCGCGAGATCCAGACGGGCGCGCAGCTGACCGTGCGCGACGGGCAGATCGCGCTCTTCTATCGCGAGGGGCAGCTCGCCGACGCCTTCCATCCCGGCCTGCACAGGCTAGAGACCGGCAATTTGCCGGTGCTCAGCGCGTTGCTCAACTGGGACAAAGGGTTCGCGTCGCCCTTCAAGGCGGACGTGGTGTTCTTCAGCCAGAAGGAGCAGGCGGGGCTCAAATGGGGCACGGCGCAGCCGGTCACGGTGCGCGATCCCGAATTTGGCGCGGTGCGAGTGCGCGCCTTCGGCAGCTACAGCTTTCGCATCGAGCAGGTGCCCGCTTTCGCCGTCAAGCTGATGGGATCGCTCCAGCGGGTAACTGTCGCCGATGTCGAGCCGCAGCTGCGCGCCGCGATCGCCACCGCGATTGCATCCGCGATCGGCTTGGGGGAGATTGCGTTCGTCGATCTTGCGGGCAACCAGGCGGCCTTGTCCGAGCGGCTCAAGGCGGCGGTGGATCCTGCCTTCACCCAATGGGGCCTGGCCTGCACCAGCTTCTACATCGAGAGCCTGTCGCTGCCCGAAGCGGTGCAGGCGGCGGTAGACCAGGCCAGCGCGCCGGGCGACGCGAGCGCGCAGATCGAGAAGCTCCACCGGCTCCGGACGATCGGCGCGATCACACAGGAAGAGTTCGACGCCAAGAAGGCCGAACTGCTCGGCCGCATCCGCTGACTTTCCGATGAGCCTGCATCTGCCTTGCCCGAATTGCGGTGCGGACGTCGTGTTCCGCTCGGCGGCGCTGCCTGCCCGTGTGTGCGATACCTGCCACACCATGCTGGTGCGCAGCGATGCCGGCCTAGCGCAGTTCGGCATTGCTGCCGCGCTGCCGTTCGACGTGAGCCCGGTGCAGATCGGCATGCGCGGAATCGACGCGGGCCAGGCGTTCGAGGTGATCGGCCGGGTGCGCTGGAGCTGGACCGACGGCGCCTGGAACGAATGGCTGCTGCTGTTCGCCGACAACAGCACCGCTTGGCTGGGCGAGGCGATGGGCCAGTTCATGCTGCTGCGTGAAAGTCCCTTCGGCGAGGTCCGCTCGAAGACGCTGCGCGCCATCGCCAGTGGCGAGTGCGCACAGATCGGCCAGAAGGTGGAGTTGTTCGGCCGCAAGCTCGTCATCGCCGATGCGCGCCAGGCGCTGTGCATCACTGCCGAGGGCGAACTGCCCTTCGTCGCGCCGAGCGGTTGGCAGGTCTACAATGTCGATCTGCGCGGGCCGGACGGAGCGTGCGCCAGCCTGCAGCGCGACGGCAAGACGACAAGCTTCTACCAGGGCCGCTATGTGGCGCTCGCCGACCTCGCGCCGCGCGGCCTGCGTGCGATCGAAGGATGGGCGCTCCCCTATTATGCAGCCTGAAGCGCCCCTTTCCCCGCCGCCCGTACCTTCGGTGCGCGCACTGTCCTGCCCGAATTGCGGCGGCACAGTCGAGCTGCGCGCGGCTGGCTATACCGTGCATGTCGGTTGCCAATATTGCGGCTCGATCCTCGACACCACCGACGGGCTGGTGAAGCTGGTCACCCAGGCGCATGCCGCGCAGGTAACGCCCGACATCCCGCTCGGCACGCGCGGAACGCTGTTTGGGGTCGAGTGGGAGGCGATCGGCTATCTCGGGCGCTCGCAGGGCTATTACCGCTGGGACGAGTATCTGCTGTTCAATCCCTATCATGGCTATCGCTGGCTGGTGAACGCGCGCGGCGGCTGGAGCTTCGGAACGATGCTCACGCGCATGCCGACGATGCAGACCTTCAGCACCTTTGCGCTCGACGGAGCCAGCTATACGCGCTTCTCCCGTGGCGAGGCGCAGGTCGATCGGGTGATCGGCGAATTCTACTGGCGCGTCGCGATGGGCGAAACGGTGAAGACCGGCGACTGGGTGCGGCCGGGCTTCATGCTGTCGCGCGAGGCGAACGATCGCGAGATCAGCTGGACGATCAACCAGTGGCTGCCGGAAAGCGAGGTGATCGCTGCCTTCGGCGCCACGCGGTCCGGCAAGGTGTGGCCGCCGCTGCCGCACCAGCCCTCGCCTTGGGGTGCGTGGCTCGGCAAGGGTGAGCTGATCGGCGGACTCGCGATCGCCTTCCTGCTGGCCTTGTCGATGGTGCTCGGCGGGACGACCTGGATTGCCTCGCAAGCGCTGCCGGTCGCCGTCGACGGGCGCGAGCAGACCGCGACGATCGGGCCGCTGCATCTCAGCGGCCGCTACCAGCGGGTGCAGGTGCGCAGCACCGTACCGCGACTGGAAAATGGCTGGGTCGATCTCGATTACAGCCTGGTCGATCGGCGGACGCAGCAGCTATTCGCGGCCTCGGGTGCCGCCGAGCGCTACGAAGGCACCGATTCGGACGGCCCCTGGACCGAGGGATCGCGCGATTCCAACGTCTCGATCGCGGCCGTGCCGGCAGGCGACTATGATCTCGTCGTCGATTACAAGGGCAATCGTTGGAGCCAGAGCGGCACCTTCTATCCCGACGGCGGCTGGATGGAGCCCACCAATGCGCCCCAGATCGTCGTCGAGGTCGGTAGCGGCACGCTCTACGGCTCCAACCTGTTTCTTGCCGCGCTGATGATCCTGTTGCCCTGGCTGATCGGTCTGCTGCTCCACCTTCGTTTCGAAAAAGCGCGCAAGGGCGAGAGCGATTTCCAGCCGGCAGGCAGCGAAGGGAATGACGACTGATGGACCGCCGCAGCTTCCTCTACGCGCTCTGGTCGATCGGTATTCTCGGGCTGTTCCTCGCCGCGACGAGCTATGGCTGGTCGCCCTTCGCCGAGGGCGGCCGCACCGATAGCGCCGCCTATAGCAGCGGCGGCCATGGCGGGGACCATGCCGTGTTCTACGGCCCGCATCACAAATAGGAGGACGCACCATGGTCACTACCCTTCCCGCGCTGCTCGCGACGCTGCTCTATGCCGTTGTCGGCATCCTCGTTTTCGTGGTCGGCTTCGTCGTGCTCGACCTGCTGACCCCGGGAAAGCTGTGGGAAGAGATCCGCGACAAGCAGAATGTCGCCGTCGCGATCTTTTCCGGCGCGGTCGCGATCGGGCTCGCGATCATCGTTGCCGCCGCCATCCATGGCTGAAGGCGACCCCGCCGCCCCGAAGACCCGCGCGTCGGCACCCGCCGCCGCGCTGCTTGCCTCTGCCTTCGTCGTCTCCACCTGCGGGCTGATCTACGAGTTGCTGGCCAGCACGCTGGCCAGCTATCTGCTCGGCGACAGCGTCACCCAGTTCTCGACCGTGATCGGCACCTATCTGTTTGCAATGGGGCTGGGCAGCTGGTGCTCGCGCTATGTCACCCGCGACGAGCTGCGGCTGTTCATCCGGGTCGAGCTGCTGATCGCGGTGCTGGGCGGCGCTTCGGCGGCGGCGCTGTTCGTGCTGTTTCCGCTGGTCGAGCATTTCCGCGTTGCGCTGTACGGGCTGGTGCTCGGCATCGGCTTCCTCGTCGGGCTTGAGATCCCGCTGCTGATCCGCATCCTGCGCGGCTTCGATTTCCGCGAGACCGTGTCGAACGTGCTGACCTTCGACTATGTCGGCGCGCTGGTCGCCAGCCTGTTGTTTCCGCTGCTGCTGATGCCCCATCTCGGCATGATCCGCACCGGCTTTCTGTTCGGCATCCTCAACGCTGGCGTGGCGCTGGCGGTGCTGCTGGCGCTGCCCCGGGCGAGTCGGTTTCGCGGAGAGACCGTCTCGGCGGTACTCGTGCTGGTGGCGCTTGCTGCTGGGTTCGCCGCATCGGACCGGTTGCAGCGCTGGGCGGAAGTCGCCAGCTATGGCGAGCCGGTGATCTACGCGGTCAGCACCAAGTACCAGCGCATCGTCCTGACCCGACGCGAGGACGATCTGCGGCTCTACCTCAACGGCAACCTGCAATTCTCCTCGCGTGACGAGTATCGCTATCATGAGGCGCTGGTGCAGCCGGTGCTGGGACGGGTGGTGAAACCGCGCAACGTGCTGATCTTCGGCGGCGGGGACGGCCTCGCCGCGCGCGAGGTGCTGCGGCATCCCGAAGTGGAGCACCTGACGCTGGTCGATCTTGACGACGAGATGACGAGCCTGTTTTCCAAGACCGCGATGCTGACCGCGCTCAACAAGGGCGCGCTCACCGATCCTCGGATGACCGTGATCAACGCCGACGGCTTTCGCTGGGCGCGCGAGGCGGCCGCGACGCGCGCCGGATCGTTCGACGCGATCATCGTCGATTTCCCCGATCCGGTCGATTACTCGGTCGGCAAGCTCTATACCGAGACCTTCTACCGCGCCGTGCGCCGGCTGCTGGCGCCCACAGGTGCGATGGTGGTGCAGAGCACCTCGCCGCTGGTTGCGCCGATGGCCTATTGGACGGTGGCGACGACGCTGGAGGCGGCGGGCCTGCAGACGCGCGGCTATCATGTCTATGTGCCTAGCTTCGGCGAATGGGGTTTCGTACTTGCCGCCGCGCACCCGATCCCGACGTCGGCGCGGATTCCGGCGGGCGGGCGGTTTCTGACGCCCGCAGGCGACGCCGCGCTGTTCGACTTTCCGCCCGACATGGCGCGGCGGCCGACGCCGGTAAACCGGCTCGACAACCAGGTGCTGGTCCGTGAGTTCGCCGATGCCTGGAGCCGCTATGAAGGCTGACAGGCGGAGGGTGCTGGGGCTGGGGGCAGGGGCGGTCGCGATCGCCGGCGGTGGTTTGGCGGCGGCGCTGGACCATGGGCCTCTGCTGCCGCCGGGCGGGCTGGGCGGTGCCGATCTCGCGCGCGGGCATCGCCTGCGCGACGGCGGCTTCCCGCCACCCAGCCGCTTCGAGGAGGCCGATTTGGTTATCGCCGGTGGCGGCATCGCGGGCCTGTCTGCCGGCTGGCGGCTGCACGATGCCGGCTTCACCCGCTTTCGCCTGCTCGAGCTGGAGGATGCGGTGGGCGGCAACGCCCGGGGCGGCCGCAATGCGGTCTCCGCCTATCCGCTGGGGGCGCATTATCTGCCGGTGCCCAATCGCGAGGCCAAGGCGGTGCGGCATCTGCTCCGCCAGCTTGGCATCCTGGTCGGCGAGCGCGACGGCGTGCCGGTCTATGATCCCGAGCAGCTTTGCGCCGATCTGCAGGAACGGCTGTTCTGGCAGGGGCGCTGGCAGGAGGGGCTGGTGCCACGCACCGGCCTGAGCCCCCAGGACCGCGCCGACCTCGCTGCGTTCGAGAAGACGATGGCCGCTTATTCCGCGCGGATTGGCAGCGACGGCAAGCCGGCCTTCGCGGTGCCGCGGGCCTATAGCTCGAGCGACCCCGACCTGATCGCCCTGGACGGACTCGATTTCGCCAGCTGGCTTGACCGGCAGGGCTGGCATTCGCCGGTGCTGCGCGCCCATGTCCGGTACGCGATGCGCGACGATTACGGCACCGAGCCGCACGAAGTCTCGGCCTGGGCAGGCGTGCACTATTTTGCCGGGCGGCGCGGCTGGACCGTGGACGGCGCCGGCGACAACGAGCTCACCTGGCCCGAGGGCAATGCCCGGCTAGCGCGTAGGGTGGCGGGCTTCTTTGCCGACCACATCGCCCGCGGTCATATCGTTCACCAGGTCGCGCAGGAAGGAGAGACGGTGCTGGTCGACAGCTTCGACGTTGCCGCCGGCGCGACGGTGCGGACCCGCGCCCGCGCCTCGATCCTCGCCATGCCGCACTTCGTCGCCGCGCGGGTCTGCCCGGCAGTGATGGCAGACAAGACCTTCACCTACGCGCCCTGGCTGATCGCGAACGTCACCGTGGATCGCCTGCCGGGCGGCCGCGGGGTGCCGCTCGCCTGGGACAATGTGTCTAGCACCAGCGAGTCCCTCGGCTATGTCGTCGCGACGCACCAGGTGCCGGATGCGCATCCCGTGGCGACCGTGCTCACCTGGTACCTGCCGCTGTCGAACATGCCGCCGCCCGTGGCGCGACGCCTGCTGCTCGAACGTCCTGCCGACGAATGGAAACAGATGGTTCGCGACGACCTGCTCGCCATACACCCGGAGCTCGACGATGCGATCCGGCGCATCGATCTATGGCGCTGGGGACACGCGATGATCCGGCCGACCCCGGGCTTTCTGGGGCGTGGCGCTGCCGTCATGCCGAAGCCGCCGCTGTTCCTCGCCCATTCGGACCTGAGCGGCCTCTCGCTGTTCGAGGAAGCGCATTATCAGGGCGTCTCCGCAGCGGAGGGGGCGATGGCGCTGTTGGGGCATTCCTATGAGAGCCTGCTGTGATCGGGCATCACCTGATCGCCGATCTGACGAACGCGACGCGGCTCGCGGATACCGCCCATATCGAAGCGTGTCTGGTGGCAGCGGCGGCGGCGGCGGGGGCGATGCTGCTCGAAACGCGTCTGCACAGCTTCGGTGTCGGGCAGGGCGTCACGGGCGTGGCTCTGCTGGCCGAATCGCACATCTCGATCCACACTTGGCCGGAATATGGCACCGCCTGCGTGGACATCTTCCTGTGCGCGGCGACCCATGATCTCCAGGCCGGGCTCGACGCGATCGTGCTGCGGCTGGAAGCCAAGGTAGAGCGCTGCACGGTGATGGAGCGAACGTTTCAACGATAAGATGCTCGCCAGGCAGGCGGATGCCGAGCACCTTTCACCGTGGAGGTCTCGCGTTATCCGCACGATGAAGGGGTAAGTACGCGCGTCACGTTATGGTTGCGGCCCCGCGAGCGGAGGCGTCGGGCGCTGGTGACCAGGTTGGTGACGCAGTGCTGGCGGAGCAGCCACGCATTAAGGCTGTTCAGTGCTCACGGCTATTCAGCCGTGTCGCGCTGAAAGAATGCAAATCAGCCAGTTGTCCGGTTTTGGCGCGCCCGGCTGGATTCGAACCAGCGGCCCCAAGCTTAGAAGGCTCGTGCTCTATCCAACTGAGCTACGGGCGCGCGCGAAGGTGCCTTTAGGCGCAGATTGCGCGGCAGGCAAACGCCTCGCATAGTGCGACGCAATGAGCACGCCGCCACAGCCCGCGCACGTCACCGCCCGCAGCCTCGCCGGCGGTCATTTCCGTTATTTCGACTTCGTGATGGCCGCGTTCGTGGCGATCATCCTGCTGTCGAACGTGATCGGCGCGGGCAAGGTCGCGCAGATCTGGCTGCCGGGTGTCGGCTATTGGCCGTTCGGGGCGGGCATCCTGTTCTTCCCCATCTCCTACATCATCGGCGATGTCCTGACCGAGGTCTATGGCTACGCCCGCGCCCGGCGGGTGATCTGGGCGGGCACCGCGGCGGTGCTGTTCATGGCGTTCATGGCTTGGGTCGTGGTGAAGCTGCCGCCGGCGCCGGACTGGACGAACCAGGCGGCCTATGAAGTGATCTTTGGCCAGGTGCCACGCATCGTGTTCGCCTCCGTCGTCGCCTTCTGGGCGGGCGAGTTTGTCAATTCCTATGTGCTGGCGCGGATGAAGCTGTGGACTGGCGGGCGGATGCTGTGGACCCGCACCATCGGCTCGACGGTCGCGGGACAGGCGATGGACAGCCTGATCTTCTATCCGCTCGCCTTTCTGCGCGCCGAGGGCTGGACCGACGCCCTGGTGCTGAAGGTGCTGATCACGCAGTGGGTGCTGAAGGTCAGCTGGGAAGTGCTGTTGACGCCGCTGACCTATGTCGTGGTGGGCTTCCTCAAGCGCGCCGAAGGCGTCGACGTGTTCGACGAGGGGACCGACTTCACTCCCTTTGCGACGCGGGTGTGATCGGCGGTCGATCGCAAGCGGGGACCGCCGCGAAGGCCTGAAACCAAAACTTTCTGGCGTTCGCGGCAAATCCCCGCATGCTGGTGGGCAATCGGCTTCCAAGGATTCCCGTGCTCGCGATCAATCCGCTTTATTCCATTGCCGGGGTGCTCGTCGGGCTGCTGGTCGGCATGACCGGCGTCGGTGGCGGGTCGCTGATGACGCCGTTGCTGGTGCTTGCGTTCGGATTCCATCCGGCGACCGCGGTGGGTACCGACCTGCTTTACGCCTCCGCCACCAAGACAGTGGGGGCGGGGGTGCATGGCCTGCACGGCACGATCGACTGGAAGGTGGTGCGCCGGCTTGCCTATGGTAGTGTCCCGGCGACGATCCTTACGCTGCTGTTCCTCTCCAGCGCGCAGGAGCATGCCAAGAACAGCGGCGGGCTGATCACGCTGACGCTTGGCGTGGCCCTGGTGGTGACCGCGATCGCCACGTTTTTCCGTGCGCGCATGGTCACCTTCATGGCGCCGCGGTTCGAGCGTCTGGGGGAGCGGCGGATCGGCTATGTCACCGTGGCGCTCGGCGGGCTGCTCGGGCTCCTGGTGTCGCTAACTTCCGTAGGGGCCGGAGCGCTGGGGATGACCGCCTTGCTGATGCTCTATCCGCACCAGCAGGTGAACAGGCTGGTCGGATCGGACATCGCGCATGCGGTGCCGCTGACGCTGCTCGCCGGGTTCGGGCACTGGATGCTGGGGTCGGTGAACGGCGCGCTGCTCGTGTCGCTGCTCGTCGGATCGGTGCCGGGGATCATCCTGGGTAGTCTGCTGGCGACGCGCACGTCGGACAAGGTGCTGGTGCCGATCCTTGCCGCAACGCTTGCCGTCGTCGGGCTGAAGATGCTGTTCTGATCGGGTCGCCGCGGTCGGGCGACCGCGGCGTTATGAACGAGGGTGGCCGCGGTCAGGCGACCGCGGCGTTGTGAACGAGGGTGGCCGCGGTCAGGCGACCGCGGCGAGCAGCCCTTCGAACAGCCGGCGGCCGTCATCGCCGCCATGTGCGGCTTCGATCTTGCGCTCCGGGTGCGGCATCATGCCGAGCACGTTGCCGGCGGCATTCATCACCCCGGCGATGTTGCGCGCCGAGCCGTTGATGTCCTGCGCGTAGCGGAACGCCACCCGGCCTTCGCCTTCGAGGCGGTCCAGCGTCTCGGCATCGGCGAAGTAATTGCCGTCATGATGCGCCACGGGGATCGAGAGGGTCTCGCCCGCCTGATAGGCGCTGGTGAAGATCGACTGGCTGTTCTCTACCGTCAGCGGTACGTCGCGGCAGACAAAGTCGAGCCCGGCGTTGCGCATCAGCGCACCCGGCAGCAGCCCGGTCTCGGTGAGGACCTGGAAGCCGTTGCAGATGCCGATCACCGGCGTGCCGCGATTGGCGGCTTCGATCACCGCCTGCACCACGGGCGAGCGTGCCGCGATGGCGCCGCAACGAAGATAGTCGCCATAGGAGAAGCCGCCGGGCAGGGCGATCAGGCCCAGGCCCTCGGGCAGTTCGCTGTCGCCGTGCCACACCATGTGCGGCTTGGTGCCGGTCACGCTCTCCAGCGCGACCGCGATGTCGCGATCGCAGTTGGAGCCGGGGAAGACGATGACCGCGGTCTTCACAGCGTCTCAACCCGGTAGTTCTCGATTACCGTGTTGGCGAGCAGCTTGCGGCACATCTCGTCGATCGCTGCGTCGCTCGTCGAGTCGGCGACCTCCAGCTCGAAGATCTTGCCGGCGCGGACATCCTCGACGCCCTCGAAGCCGAGGCCGCCAAGCGCGTTCTGAATGGCCTTGCCCTGCGGATCGAGCACGCCGTTCTTCAAGGTGACGATGATGCGGAGTTTCATGGGCGCGCCTATGACGCGGGCGGGCAAAAGTCGCAATCGGAAATCGTGGGGAAGCGCCTCCTCCGCCGCGAAGCGGGGGAGGGGGACCGCCGTCGCATGCGGAGGTGGAGGGGGGAACGACAAAGGACCCCGCACGCTGCGAGGCCCCTCCACCATTCGCTTCGCGAACGGTCCCCATCCCCGGAGCCATGCTCCGGGGGAGGAAACGGTATCTTACTTGCCCCGCTTCTTGCGGTGCGTCTCGAGGTCGAGCACGTCCGAGGCGTCGCCCTCCGGGAACAGGCCGAGGCGGCGCGCCACTTCCTGATAGGCCTCGACTTCGCCGCCCAGGTCGCGACGGAACCGGTCCTTGTCGAGCTTCTCGCCGGTGGTGATGTCCCAAAGGCGGCAGCCATCGGGGCTGATCTCATCCGCCAGGATGATCCGGGGATACTCGTTTTCCCAGATCCGGCCGAACTCGAGCTTGAAGTCGACCAGACGGATGCCGATGCCGGCGAACAGGCCCGACAGGAAGTCGTTCACGCGGATGGCCATGTCGGCCATGTCGTGCAGCTCTTCCTGGCCGGCCCAGCCGAACGCCAGGATATGCTCGTCTGTGACCATCGGGTCGCCGAGCGCGTCGTCCTTGTAATAATATTCGACAATCGTGCGGGGCAGCGGCGTGCCTTCCTCGATGCCGAGCTTCTTCGCCAGCGAGCCGGCGACGACGTTGCGCACCACGACCTCGATCGGCACGATCTCGACCTGGCGGATCAGCTGCTCGCGCATGTTGAGGCGGCGGATGAAGTGGGTCGGAATGCCGATACCGCCGAGCAGCGTGAAGACATGCTCGCTGATGCGGTTGTTGAGCACGCCCTTGCCGTTGATCGTGCCCTTCTTCTGGGCATTGAAGGCGGTTGCGTCGTCCTTGAAATACTGGATCAGCGTGCCGGGCTCCGGACCCTCATAGAGAATCTTAGCCTTGCCTTCGTAGATTTGCCGGCGGCGTGCCATGTCGGCCTAGTCCCTTGGAAATGCGTTGCCCCGGCTCCACGGGATTTCTCCGCGTGACCGCCGGGGCTGGAAGGCCTCGCCCTATACCGCAAGGGGGGCGAGGGTGCAATGCGGCGTGGATCCCAAAGCGGGCGCGCGTGTCAGGCCGCGCGGTTGCGTCGGCGGAGCAATGTGGCCACCGCCACGCCGGCGCCGAACACCGCGCCCCAGGGCAGCAGGTAGATCGCCAGCGAGAGCAGCAGCTGCATGCCCCAGACGAAGCTGGAGGCCGAGCCCTGCACCGCCTCGCCCAGCGCCGCGCCGACGCTGGCGCCCGAGGCCGGGGCGGCGAGCGGCTCATAGTGGATTTCCACCTCGGCCATGGCGACGCGGCCCTGCAGCTCGCGCTGCCAGGCCCGAGCCTTGTCGAGTTCCTCCTGTGCGGCGGCGACATTGCGTTCGGCCTCGATCAGTTCGGGCACCGTGCCCTTGCGCGTCCGCAGCGTTTCGGTGAGGCGGGCGACCAGCAGTTCGCGCTGGTGGATCCGCGCGGCGGTGTCGGTCAGGTCCTTCGACACATCGTCGCCGCCGACATTGGTGCTGAGCGCGCGGCCGCCCGCGGCGGTCACCTGGCGTGTTGCCTCGCCGGTGAAATAGGTGGCGTCAGCGCTGGCGACGCGCAGCTTCAGCTCGGCGCTGCCGGCGCGGCCCTCGGCATCGTCCCTGGTCAGCGACAGCAGCTGGCAGCGGGCGGGTCCGAGCCGGTCGCACAGCGCGCGATGCGCCTCCTGCGTCTCGGCGAGACGCGCATCCGGCAGCAGGAAGCGCAGCGAATAGTGATATGCGAGTTGGGGCAGGGTGACCTTGAGCGGCTCGGCGCCAGGCTTGGCGGGCGCCTCGGCGGCTACGGTCTCGCCCTGCTGGGCGGAGCCGCCGTCATTGCTGGAGCAGGCCGCGAGCAGCGCGGCGGAACCAAGCACGAGAAATTTGCGCATCGACATCCCCTCAAGGGTGCCCGGTCTGGGCACGCGCAAATCCCATCATTGAGGTAGGACAAAGTCAAGACACATTTTCGCCGCAATTGAGGCGAGATTGTGTCGGTGTCGCCTGGATGCGCAAATTCCCGGATCTCCGCCAATGCGGTGCCCATCGTCCTAAAATGGGAAGAGCATGGCTAGCGATGGGACAGATACATGACGCGCTTGGGCAAGGCGGCGCTGGTGGGGCTGGACCATAGCCCGGAGGCGGGGGTTCTGCCGTTCACCGCGCAGGTGGCTGCCGGGACGCGCCCCGATACGCGGTCGGCGCGCTGGCGGCATCTCGCCTTTTACAATTATGCCTATAACTACATTTTCTGGCTGCGAACCAAATCGAACGATCCCGTTCGGCTGCGCCGATTGGCGCGGATCGAGCGTTTACTGCGTACGCCCTTCGCCCGAGTTGGCCGCACGGCGCGGGCCGCCGAGTTCCGCGACCTCGATCTCCACTTCGCCGAAAAGATGCTCGATCCTGCCCTGGTCGACCAGATGGCCGCCGCAATGTTCGCGCCGCAGCCGTTCAGCGATCCCTATCTGCCAGGGTTCGAGCATGTCGGCGCGCCGGAGGCGACGGACCATCCGTTTCTGTACATGGATCCGCAGCGGCTGTTCAGCGATCCTGCTTTCCTGGAGATCTGCGCCAATCCGGACCTGATCGCCTTTTGCCGGGAGGCAATCGGGCCGCGCGCGGCGCTCAGTTGGGCTTGGGCCTGGATATCGCAACCTGTGGGCTTCGCCTATCAGAACCAGAACTGGCATCGCGACTGTGTCGAACCGCTCAACTTCATCCGGGTGTTCGTGCCGCTCTCACCGATCGCGACACGCGACGACGGCCCGCTGGAGCTGATCCCCGGCACGTCCGGCCTGCGCGCCTTTGTGGAGCCCAAGCGGTTTCGGGACGAGGACCTGGCGTCGCTCAAGCAGGAACAGGGCGCGGGCGTGGTGCTGGCGGAGAAGGGCGACGTGTATTTCGTCAACACCTTCGCACTGCATCGGGGTACGCCGCCGCTCCAGCGCCGGGGCATGCTGTCGCTGCTGGTCTCGGTTGGGCCGTCGCATCGTACGCCGATGATCCGCAAGCTGAAGCTGCGCGAGGTGCCCGAGCATCTGCGACCGTTGATCGCAAGGAATCACAGCTTCTTCCGCCACCTGATCGGCTGAGAGCGAAACAATTCGGATCAAAGGGGGAACGCCCTTGGCGTTTGCCCCTGCGGCCTGCTATCCCATCCGGCGATGAGCCTCGACACCGACGTTTCCGAACCCTCCGGCGCCTCCGACGTCCCCTTCGACAGCGCACTTTCCGAGCGCTATCTCGTCTATGCGCTGTCGACGATCACCGCGCGCTCGCTGCCGGATGTGCGCGACGGGCTGAAGCCGGTGCATCGCCGGCTGCTGTGGGCGATGCGGCTGCTGCGGCTCGATCCGGCGAGCGGCTACAAGAAGTGCGCGCGCGTCGTCGGCGACGTGATCGGTAAGTACCACCCGCATGGCGACGCCTCGGTCTATGACGCGATGGTGCGCTTGGCGCAGACCTTTGCGCTGCGCTATCCGCTGGTCGACGGACAGGGCAATTTCGGCAATATCGACGGCGATAACGCGGCGGCCTATCGCTACACCGAGGCCCGGCTGACCCAGGTCGCGATCGACCTGATGGACGGCCTCGACGAGAATGCCGTCGATTTCCGCCCGACCTATAATGGCGAGGACGAGGAGCCGGAGCTGTTCCCCGGCCTGTTCCCGAACCTGCTCGCCAATGGTGCGGCGGGCATCGCCGTCGGCATGGCGACCAGCATCCCGCCGCATAATGCCGCCGAGCTGATGCAGGCTGCGGTCGCGCTGATCGACAATCCGCAGGCGAACGTGCTGGATTTCGTGAAGGGCCCGGACTTCCCGACCGGCGGCATCGCCGTCGACAGTCCCGCCGCGATTGCCGAGGCCTATGCCACCGGCCGGGGCAGCTTCCGCGTCCGCGCCAAGATCGAGAAGGTGACCGAGAAGGGCGGCGGCTGGCACCTTGTCGTCAGCGAGATCCCCTACGGTGTGCAGAAGGGCAAGCTGATCGAGGGCATCGCCGCGCTGGTCAACGACAAGAAGCTGCCGATCCTGGGCGATGTGCGCGACGAATCGGCCGAGGACATCCGCATCGTCCTCGAACCGCGCAGCCGCACCGTCGACGCCGAAACGCTGATGGACAGCCTCTATCGCCTGTCCGACCTCGAAGTCCGCGTGCCGCTCAACCTCAACGTGCTCGACAAGAACCGCACGCCGCGGGTGATGAGCCTCGCCGAGGCGCTGGCCGGCTGGCTGGAGCACCAGTTCGTGGTCCTGCAGCGCAAGTCGCAGCATCGGCTGGAGAAGATTGCCGACCGGCTGGAGCTGCTGCGCGGCTATATCACCGCCTATCTCAACCTCGACCGGGTGATCGAGATCATCCGCACCGAGGACGAGCCCAAGCCGATCATGATGGCGGAGTTCAGCCTCACCGATCGCCAGGCCGAGGCGATCCTCAACATGCGGCTGCGCTCCCTGCGCAAGCTGGAGGAGATGGAACTCCGCCGCGAGCAGGAAAAGCTGGAGAAGGAGCAGGCCGAGCTGGAGACTCTGCTCGGCTCCGAGGCCCGCCAGCGCACCTGGATGAAGCGCGCGCTCGGCAAGATGATCACGCGCTATGGGCTGGAGACGCCGCTCGGCGCCCGGCGCACCGCGATCATCGAGATGGCGCCCGCCCGCGAGATTCCCTTGGAAGCGATGATCGAGCGCGAGCCGATCACCGTCATCCTCTCGCAGCGCGGCTGGATCCGCGCGATGAAGGGGCATGTCGAGGATCTCGGCGGCGAGGCGCTGAAGTTCAAGGAAGGCGATGGGCCCTTCCTCGCCTTCCACGCCCAGACCACCGACAAGCTGCTGCTCGCGGCCGATAATGGCCGCTTCTACACGCTGGGGGCGGACAAGCTGCCCGGCGGCCGCGGCTTCGGCGAGCCGGTGCGGCTGCTGATCGATCTGGAAGCGGAGCGGCACATCGTCACGCTGCTTCCCGCCAGCGCCGCACCCAAGCTGCTGGTGGCGGCGAGCGATGGCCGCGGCTTCATCGTGAGCAGCCAGGAAGTGATCGCCGAAACCCGCAAGGGCAAGCAGGTGGTCACGCCGCGCCCTGGCGCGCATCTCAAGCTCGTTCGCCCGATCGGGCCGGAGGATGATTTCGTCGCGGCGGTTGGCGACAACCGCAAGATGCTGATCTTCCCGCTTTCCGAAGTCGCCGAGATGACGCGCGGGCAGGGCGTGCAGCTGCAGCGCTACCGCGATGGCGGCCTGTCGGACGTGATCACCTTCAAGCTTGCCGACGGCCTGCGCTGGCGGATGGGCGGCGAGCAGGGCCGCTATCGTACCGAGCCGGACATGATGCCGTGGCGCGCCGCACGTGGTGCCGCGGGCCGCATGCCACCCACGGGTTTTCCGCGGGATAACCGTTTCTAACCGGCAAAAACCTGTACGCTCGGACAGGGTCTTCAGAGCCCTTTAACCACTTGGCGGCTAGACCGGCAGGGATGGCGTTTCGAAGGGTCCGGGCTCTGAGTATGCGTACCGTGGAGCTCGCTCCGCCGGTCCGCGAGGCCGTGTCGGCGGTGCCGGCGGACCTGGACTCGATGCTGGAGCTGCTGCCGGTACCGGCCGCGGTGATCGAAATCGCCGACGGCCGCTACGCCTTCGCCGCCACCAACGCGCCGTTTCGCGTCGCCGGACTGGGCCTCGTCGCGTCGGAATCGCCCGTCGTCCAGCTGCTCGGGCCGCGAATCGGCCAGTTTCTCGCCTCGGACCTGCTGCAGGAAGAGATCGCCTGGCGCTTCGGCAGTGAAGTGGATAGCCGCCACTTTCGCGCCGTGCTCGCTCGCCGCACCGCGCAGGAACGGCATTGCCTGATCACGCTGCTCGACCAGACCTCGGAACTTCGCACCGAGCAGAGCCTGCGCCGCGAAATGGCGACCGACAGCCTCACCGGGCTGCCCAACCGCGCCGGCTTCTCGGACGAGCTGGAAAACCGGATCGCACCCGGGCAGGCGACGGGGTTCGGGGTGCTGGTGATCAATCTCGATCGCTTCAGCCGCGTGAACGCGTGCATGGGCGCACTCGCGGGTGACGAACTGCTCATTTCCGTCGCGCGCCGCATCAAGGGTGCGCTGCGTGGTCGCGACATCCTCGCGCGAATTGGCGGCGACGAATTTGGCGTGTTGATGACGCTGGAAGAAGGACCCGACGATGCGGTGCAGGTCGCCCGGCGCGTGCATGCGGCGCTGACCAACCCCTTCCGCCTCTCAAACTTCGAGATCCGCATCGATTGTTCGATCGGCATCGCGCTCGGCGCCGATATCGAGGGGGATCCCGAGGATCTCGTCCGCAACGCCCAGCTGGCGGTGCGCCGCGCAAAGAAGAGCGGGCGCACCGAATTCTATCACACCCGCGCCTTCGATCTGGCGCGCGAACAGTTCGCGATCGAGACCGAACTGCGCCGCGCGATCGAGAATGGCCGCATGTCGCTCGCCTTTCAGCCGATCTGCGACCTGAGCACCGGCCGGATCACCTCCTTCGAAGCGCTGGCGCGCTGGACCAACGAACACGGCATCGCGATCTCGCCCAACGACTTCATACCCGTGGCGGAGGAGTCCGGGCTGATCGTGCCGCTCGGCCGCTGGGCGATGGAGGAGGCGGCGCGCACGCTTGCCGAATGGGATGTGCGTGCAGGCGGCAATTGTGGGGTGAAGATCGCAGTCAACCTCTCCGCGATCCAGCTGCAGCGAGACCAGATCGGCGCGATGGTGAAGGCGGCACTCGACCGGCACGCGATGCCGGGCTCGCGTTTCACCCTGGAACTGACCGAAAGCGCGATCGTCAGCGATCCGGATCGTATCGCGCAGACAATGACAGCGCTGAAGGACCTTGGCACCACGCTGGCCATGGACGATTTCGGCACCGGCTATTCGAACCTGGCCTATCTGCAGAAGCTGCCCATCGACGTGCTCAAGATCGATCGCAGCTTCGTGACCGGCATGCTCGCCGATCGCGACAAGATCGCGATCATCCGCGCCATCCTAAGCCTTGCCTCGGCGCTGGGGATGCAGACCACCGCCGAGGGCATTGAAACGCCCGAACTGGCCCAGACCTTGGCCGCTCTGGGTTGCACCTACGGCCAGGGCTACCATTATTCGCGTCCGGTGGCGGGGGATGCCGCGTTCGGACTGATCGGCGCGGCGATCGCCTGAGCGACCACGGCATCGGCGATGGCGTCGACGCGGTCGCTGTCGGGAAAGCGCTCGGCGATCCACTGGTCCTCGATACGGTGCAGCGCCCGCGCCACGTCCGGTCCCTTGGCAAGGCCGCGGGCGACCAGCGCGCCACCGGTGAGCGGCAGGCGGGGAATATCCCAGCCCACGAGCTGCTCCCACCCGGCGACCAGCGTGGGCGCATCGTCCTCGGCGAGCAGCAGGCGATCCTCGGCGGATTCGCGGCCGATTCGGTAGGCCAGGGCCCGCGGCTCTCCGGTCCCATCGCCGGCGCTGGCCAGCATCAACCGCTTGCGCTGAGCATTGGACAGCTTGAGCCGGGCACCGATCAGATCTGCCTGTGCCGGATCGGTGGCGAGCAGTGCGGCAAGGCGACGGATCGGATCGGGCACGGCACCGACCAGCGCCTCGCGCTCGACCGACCGGGCAAGCGCCGCCCAGCCGGTGACTTCCGGCAGCACCGGATCGAAGATGCCATGCACGCACATCAGCTGGACGACTTCCACGGCGCCGGGCGCGACAAGCAGCTTGAGCAGCTCGTCCCGGATGCGTTCGCGGCTGAGCGCCATCAGGTCGCGCGCGCGCGCCGTGCAGGCTGCCAGTCCCTCGGCATCCGGTGCATCGCCGAAACGTGCGAGGAAGCGGAAGAAGCGGAGGATCCGCAGATGGTCCTCGGCAATCCGGCGCAGCGGATCCCCGATGAAGCGCACCCGCCGCGCCGCGAGATCGTCTAGTCCCCCGAAATAGTCGAACAGTGCGCCGGTTCTGGGATCGGCATAAAGCGCGTTGATCGTGAAATCGCGGCGGGCGGCATCCTCGCGCCAGTCATCGGTGAACGCCACGGTGGCGTGCCGTCCATCGGTCGAGACGTCGCGGCGGAGCGTCGTCGCTTCCACCGGGCCACTGTCCAGGACGGCCGTGACGGTGCCGTGCTGAAGCCCGGTCGGTACCACGCGGATGCCGGCGGCGCGCAGCCGCTCCATCACCGCGTCGGGGTCGAGGGTTGTGGCAAGATCGATATCGGCGACCGGGATGCCGAGCAGCGTGTCGCGCACCGCGCCGCCCACGAAGCGGCACAGTCCTTCGCCTGCACCCAGCGCCTCGGTCAGGGCCTCAAGCCCAGGCCGCTCGCGCCAGTCGGCGGCGGGCAGCGTCAGTTGGGCCATGCCATGCGCCGCGACAGGTTCACCAGCATCGCCGCCGTCGCGCCCCAAATTCGATACTCTTTCCACATGATCTCGTAATAATGGCGCTCATGGCCCTGATAGAGCGCGTGTTTCTTTACATGATTCCGCTCGTCGAGGAGGAAGTCCAATGGAACCTCGAACACCGCTTCCACCTCCGCCTCGGCGGGCACCAGCGGTACGTCCCCGGGGATGACGGCGATGACCGGCGTGACCTCGTACCCGGTGACCGTTCGATAGCGCTCGACCGTGCCGACGACGTCGACCAGGTGCCGGGGCAGGGCAATCTCTTCCTCCGCCTCGCGCAGCGCCGCGTCCACCGCATCGGCGTCTCCCGGATCGATGCGTCCACCCGGAAAGGCGATCTGCCCGGCGTGACGCCGCAGATTGGCGTTGCGGCGGGTCAGCAGCACGCCGGGCTCGGCGCGCTCGGTGACCGCCACCAGCACGGCGGCGGCGCTCGGAACCTGGGCGGGGTCGAAAAAGGCGTGGTCGCCGGGCAGCAGGGTCGTTGCGTGCGCCGGACGGCTGGCCAGCGCGCGGCGCAACCGCTCGGCAAGCCTCATTCGGCCGGCTCTAGCGGAAAGAAGGTGCCCTGGCTCCAGAGACCGGGCACTGCGCCTTCCTCCGCAAGTGCGAGCTGGGCGAGTTCGTAGTAGACACTGCGCGCGACCAGCGCGTCGAGGCCGTTGCGAACCGCGAGATAGGGGTGGGGGCCGTCCTCGCGCTGCTCGACGCGCAAGGGATGCTCCGCCCCGGCGAGAACCACATCGCCGGTGTTCAGCCGGAACGCGAGCCGCATCGCCGCGCCCTGGCCCTCCGCTTTCACCTCGATCGCGACGAAGGGCGCATCCTCCACCGCGATGTCGAGCTTCTCGACCGGGGTGACGAGGACGAAGCGGCCGTCCGGCTCGCGGCGGAGGATGGTCGAGAACAGCCGTACCATGGCCGGGCGGCTGATCGGGGACCCCTGATGATACCAGGTCCCGTCACGGGCGATGCGCATCTCGCTGTCGCCGCAATGCTGCGGGTTCCAGCTTTCTACCGGCGGCAGGCGATCGGCCTCGGCGAGCTTGGCGATCTCGGCGAGCGACAGGCTGGCGAAGTCCGGGGGCGGCGTGTTGGGCATGGGACGTTCCTTAGCGCGCGCCGGCGCGATGTCGAACCCTTGTCGTTCAGGCGACCTTGCGCAGCCGCGGGACCAGCATGCCCGAACAATTGGGCACTGCCGCCCCGCGCGCGAGCAGCCGCTGCGACTCGAACGGGCCGGGCAGCCGCCACCGCCCGGTGCGGCTCGCATCGAATGCGAAAAACCGCCCGTAATATTCGGGATCGCCGATCAACATCAGCGCTTCCGCACCCGGCAGTGCACTGACGTCGGCTGCGTCGAGTGTTTCCTGCATTAAGCGCCGCCCGATGCCGCCCTGCTGCAGCGAGGGATCCACCGCTACCGGACCCACCATGACCAGCGGGACGAGCGGGCCCGAGTCGCTCGCCAGCGCGACGGGCCAGCTCTGGATCGTGCCCGCCAGCTTGCCATCCGCGGTCAATGCCGCGAAACTGAACGGGCGAATCGGCTGCGTCCCCTGCCGCACGCGATAGGCGGTACGCTGATGCCGGCCTGGTCCGAAGGCGCGATCGAGGAGCGCCTCGACGGCCTGCGGATCCACCGCATCCAGCGCAACTGTTTGTATCACCGCAAATCCTTCGTGCCGCCACTCGGCCCCATGCCGAAAGGCGCGCGCCTTAGCGGCATGGCAGCGGGGTGCAAGCGCGAATTGCTACGTAGCCGGGTGCAGGAACTGCACGGGCTTTTCCCGGCGGCGCTATCTGCTATGGCGCGCGCCTATTTTGGCGACGAAAGGCCGTTTGATTGCCCGATCTATTGCAGCTGCAGGTGCTTGACCTCGAGGTGCAGCTCCTCACCGGGGTCTACTCGGAAGAGACCCATCTGCCGCAGCCGCTGCGCATCTCCGTCACTGCGGATCTGGATCTGCCAGAGCAATTTGCGCCGGATACCCCGCTCAGAGCCTCCAAAAGCTATATGGACCTCAAGCACGCGGCGACGGACGCGCTGCCCAAGGACGTACATTTCACGCTGATCGAGGCTGTTGCAGACCATATCTGCCAGACCGTCTTCATCTCCGATTCGCGCGTTCGCCGGGTTGAGGTGCGGATCGTGAAGCTTGCGATCGCCGAGGCCGAGGAGTCGATCGGCATCACCCTGGTGCGCCACCGGCGCTGATCGGCCGGCGGCGGGGAAGGGCCTTCAGGCGCAGGGCCCCAGATCGCGCAGGACGACCTGATAATCCTGCCGCACCGCGTCGGCATTGTCGGGGGTCTCGGCGCTCATCGCCTCTGCCGGCAGCGCCTTGGGCAGGCCGCAGGCAAGCCGGTACCAGGCCAGCGTGTCGCGCTTGGGCTGGCCGGCGCTGTCGTCGACGATATCGCCCAGCGATACCGCCCAACGCGTCCGTTCGCCGGGGCGGCGCAGGATCTGCAGCGAGATCGGCGCGCCGTTGGCAGTCTTCAGGAAAATCTGGCTCTCGCCTTCCCCGGGGAGCGCGCCGGGCACATGAAACGCGTTGCCGATCCCGGTGATCGCGGGCGGCGCATCTGCCGCCAGCAGTTCGCGGGTGATCCGGCGCGTCAGCGCGTCCAGCTCGGGCGACCAGGCATATTGGCCGTCCACCCCGGCAAGCTGCACCTCGCCGGGCCTGCCGGTGACCGGCCTGGCGAACAGGAGCACGCGCTGCTTCTTGAGCTTGGGCACCTTGCCGCGAGAATCGAGCGGAACGTCTGCCAGGTAGGAAATCTGCGTCGGCAACGCGCTGCTACCGCGAATCAGTGCCAGAACCTCGGCCTGGACGTAGAGGCGGGCCCGTCCGGCGGTCAGTCCGGGCGCGGCATTATCCTTGATGCGGATCAAGTCGGCGATGCGCGCGTCGATCACCAGCGGCGCGCTCACAATCGCCGTGGCGACGGTGGCATAACTGGGTAAGCCACTTTGCGGTTCTTGGCGGATTTGCGCGCTTTGTGGCGCGGGTTGCGCAAGTGCCGGAAATGCCGCAGCGCAACAAAACAGCAGGGGGATGGCGTGTTTCATGCCGCCGCCGGTACCGGATTGTGCCGATCTTATACAGAAATAATTCTGCCATGGGCGCGTTGTACGACCAATTCGTCCGACAAAGAGTTTGCGTCGTCGGAAGGCCCACGATACAGACTCGGTGCTCTCGCCATCAGGGGCGCAGTGCGACCCGAGGCGAGCGGACTTGTGCGCGGCTGCCAGCCGGCCAGGGTCGCAAGCAGGATTAGAGGGAGTGACGTTGCCGAATGGCTTACGCTGACCGGAATGTAAGTGGCAGTCGTGTGGTAGCGATCGTAATCGTCGCTATCATCGTGGCTGGCATGGGTTATGCCTTCGTCACAGGTCTGGCATACCAATATATCAAGAAGAAGGCGGAAGAGCTGAAGACCTTCGAGGTCGAAGAGCCGCCGCCCCCGCCGGAGGAGATTCCGCCGCCGCCGCCGCCACCGGACTCGCCGGTGCCGCCGCCCCCGACCCAGGTCGTGGTGCCGCCGGCCATCGTGCAGACCGTGTCGCCTGCGCCGCCGATCCCCACCACGCCCATCATCCCCCCGCCGCCGCCGATCACGCCGCCTGCGCCTCCCGCGCCGGCTGCTCCCCCGGCGCCTCCGGCTCCGCCGCGTATCGCGAAGGGCCTGAAGCCGCGTACGCCTCCGGGCTCGTGGGTTACGGACGACGACTATCCGGCCGCCGCCTCGCGCGCTGGCGACGAGGGCACCGTTGCCTTCCGTCTGGACGTCGACGGTTCGGGCAAGGTGACGAACTGCACCATCACGTCGTCCAGCGGTTCCTCGCTGCTCGACAGCACGGCCTGCAACCTGTTGCGGCGCCGCGCTCGCTTCGATCCGGCTCAGGATGCGGAAGGGAACAAGATTCCCGCGCCGTATATGGGCCGCTTCACCTGGCGGTTGCAGAAGTAACTCTCCGGTTTCCGGTCCGCCGGGCGTGGCGGACCGGCTCGCGCAAGAAGCTATCTTTTAGAGGAAAGACCCAAAATGCTCACGACCATTCTCGCTGCCGGTGCCGCCGCAGCTAAGGGCGGCGAAAGCCCCTACGGCCTTCAGCAGGCGCTCAAGGAAGGCGGCCTGATCTCGCAGTCGGTGTTCACCATCCTGGTGCTCATGCTCTTCGTGTCGCTGTACATCCTCTTCACCAAGGTGTTCGAGCAGCAGAAGATCATCAACCAGTCGAAGCGCGTCCGCGCGACCTTCTGGAGCGCCACCAGCCTGCGTGAAGGCGCCGCCAAGCTCGAGAAGAACTCGGCCTATCGCCAGATCGTCGACGACGGCATCGAAGCCCAGGAGCAGTACAAGCTGCTGACCGATCCGGTCGAAGCGCATGACTGGCTGCACGGCTCGCTGGCCCGTTCGGAAGGTTCGATCAACTCGGCGCTGGGCGGCGGTCTCGCCTTCCTCGCGACCGTTGGTGCGACCTCGCCGTTCATCGGTCTGTTCGGTACGGTTATCGGCATCTACCGCGCGCTCATCAAGATCGGCTCGGCCGGTCAGGCTTCGATCGACGCCGTCGCCGGCCCGGTCGGTGAAGCGCTCATCATGACCGCACTCGGCCTCGTCGTCGCCGTGCCGGCCGTGCTCGCCTTCAACTTCCTGCAGCGTCGCAACAAGGCGATCGCCGAGAACCTGAACGCGTTCTCGAACGACGTCCTCGGCTACCTGGCCTCGGACGGCCGCGTGAAGCCGGCGACTGCCGCTGCCGCGAAGAAGCCGGTTGCTGCCGCTGCGCCGAAGCCGGCCACCACGACCGGCGGCACCACGACCCGCTCGTAAGATCAAGGCGCAGGGCAGCGCCGCCGCGCTGCCCTGCCGCCGGATCCCGATCCGGCGCACAAGAGGATAGGATAACGCCCAATGGCGATTAGCACAGGCAGCGGTGGCGACGACGCGCCGATGTCGGACATCAACACCACGCCCCTCGTGGACGTGATGCTGGTTCTCCTGATCATCTTCCTCATCGCCGTTCCCGTTGTGGTCCAGACGATCGACCTCGCGTTGCCGAAGGTGCAGTTCGAACCGACCACCACCAAGCCCGAGAACGTTTCGCTCTCGGTCAAGGGCGGGCCGGACGGCTGTGAGATCTACTGGGGCCTGACCCGGGTCAATCACACCGAGCTGCTCGACCGTGCGGTCGTGAAGCTGAAGGCCGAGATCGACCGCCAGGGTGGCCCGAATGCCGCTGGTCTCGAACTTCCCGAAGTTCACATCCGCGGTGACGTGAACACGCCCTATCGCTGCATCGGCGGCACCATCTACACGATGCAGATGGCGGGTTTCGTGAAGGTCGGCTTCATCTCGGAACCGGAGCCCGGTTCGGGCACCACCCGGCTCTGATCGGCCTCGCTTAAGGAGTTACGACAATGGCAATGAGCGCAGGCCGTGATGACGGCGAGCCGATGATGGACATGAACACGACGCCGCTGATCGACGTCATGCTCGTGCTCCTCATCATGTTCATCATCACCATTCCGGTCCAGACGCATGCGGTGAAGGTTGACCTGCCGCAGCCGAGCCCGAACAGCGCGCCGCCCGTCGAGCCGACCAAGAACAAGGTCTATATCGACGCGCAGGGCCAGGTGTTCTGGAACAGCATGCCGATCAACGACGTGATGTTGCGCCAGTATCTGGACGCGTCGCTGCAGCTGTCGCCGGAGCCCGAGCTGCACTTCCAGCCGGATCCGCAGGCACGCTACGACGTGGTCGACCGCGTGCTGGCGATCATCAAGCGTGCGAATGTGACGAAGCTGGGGTTCATCGGCAACGAACAGTATCGCAACGACTTCTGATCTTCGGATCGGTCGGAGTATTTTGGGAAGGCGGCCCTTCGGGGCCGCCTTTTTTTGTGCCTGCCGTCGGGGGCCCTTTCGCGGTCGCGCAGCGGTACCTGCTTCAGCAAGGCCCATGTCCCTCCGGGTGGCGATGGGGCCTATCGCCGCAGAATCGCCGAGCGGAGCGCGTGACCTCCAGGCGTCTGCGCGAAGCGAGCGTTACATTCGCGTTGTCAGGCCGCACCGGTACGACGTTTTTGGTCCCTTTATCCCAACGCGAGGCACCTAAGCGCAAATGCGGGGTTGCGCAGCGTTCTCCGAAATGTCACTCAGGCGTCACCGAAGTGTCATAAAATTGAAACTTCGATGTAACGCGAAAGGAGAGTAACATGTCGATCAAACTTGTCGCTGCGGCCTTGGCGCCGATGCTCGCTCTGGCCTCGCCGGCTGCTGCCCAGGACGGCACGGTAGCGGCGCGGGAAATCATGACCGGCGCCTATGCCAAGGCCGAACACAAGCTTCTTGCCCAGATGCAGGCAGGCGCGCGCCCGGAAGTGCAGCTGAACCTCGCCGCCGTCTATTACGCGACCGGCCGTACCGAGCAGGCGCGCGCGCTCTACCGCGACGTGCTGGCGCAGGCCGATGTCCCCATGGATCTTTCGACCAATCGCAGCGCGACCTCGCATGCCGTGGCGACCGCGGGCCTGCGCTACCTCGATTTGCGGCAGCAGACCGCCGCGCGCTGAACATGGCCTGGAGCGGCGACGGCGCGTCGCCGGCCGCTTCGAGGGGCACGGGGGCACCCACAGAAAAAGCGGGTCGGATAACTCCGGCCCGCTTTTCCGTATGTCGCAGATCGAGACGCGATCCGCTCTAGAAGGATGCCCAATCGTCGCCGTCCGCGAGCGCCTGCGTCGGCACCGAACGCGGGGCGGCGGGAACGGGTGCCGGCGCGCGCTGCGTCCGCAGCACGGGCGTGCGCAGCGGCCCCGGGGTGCCGCCGGTGCGGAAGGTCGCGGCATGCGCATCGAGGCGTGCGACCTGATCGGTCAGCTGTCGCGCAGCGGCCGAGGTCTCTTCCACCATCGCGGCATTCTGCTGGGTCGCGCGATCCATGTCGCCGATCGCGCTGCTGATTTCGCGAATGGCGGAGGACTGGGCCTGATTGTCGGCCGCCATGCCGCCGAGCAGCTGGTGCACTTCGCCCACCGTGTCGACGATGGCGGCCAGGGCATGGTCGACTCGCTCGACCGCGCCGCGCGCTACCTCGACTTCCGACTGGGTAACGGTGAGCTGGTCGCGGGCGCGCTTGGCTTCTTCTTCCGCCCGCATGGCGAGCGCCGAGACGAGATCGGCGACGACGGCGAAGCCGCGGCCCGCCTCCCCGGCGCGGCCTGCCTCGACCGCAGCGTTCATCGCGAGCACCCGGGTCTGGAAGGCGATCTTGTCGAGCCCTTCGATCACGCTGTCGATGCCCTTGGCACTGTCCGAGACGCGGGTCATGGCCTGCACGGCTTCGTCCGCCGTGGAGCGACCAGAACCGACGACTCCGATCGCCTCATCGGCGCGCTGCACGGTCACGCCTGCGGCGGAGGCGGTTGCGTCGATCCGCTGGTTCATCTGCGTGATTGCGGCGGCGGTCTGCTCTAGGCTGGCGGCATTCGCCTCGGTGCGGCGGGCAAGATCCTCGGAGGCGCCCGCGATCTCCTGCGAGCCGGTACGGATCGAGGCCGTGCCTTCGAGCACGGCACCGATCAATTCGCGCAGGCTGCCGATGGCCGAGCGGAAATGGGTGGCGAGCTTTTCGTAGCCGGCGGGGAAGTCGTTGCCGATATCGGCCGTGAGGTCGCCGCCGGACACCTTGGCGAGCGCGTCGCCGAGCACGTCGACCGCGCGCTCGCGGGCGGCCTCCGCCTCACGATCGCGCGCCTCGGCCTGCTGACGGGCGATTTCGGAGGTCCGGAAATGGGTGAGCGCTTCCGCCATCGAGCCGATCTCGTCGGTTGCGCTACGGCCTGGAATGGCAACATCCACCTTGCCGGCTGCCAGTGCCCGCATCGCGGCCGTCATCTGTACCAGCGGAGCGAACATCGCCCGACCGCCGAACCAGGCCGATGCCGCGACCGCGATCGAGATGAATGCCGCAGACAGCGCGAGCGACCAGCGCGCGCTGCCGATCGCACCCATCACGTCGCTTTCGGGAATGCCGACGAAGAGGATGCCGACGGTCTTGCCGGACGCATCCTTGATGGGATCATAGGCGGTGAAGAAGGGCTTGCCGAGGATGTCGGCAGTGCCGCGATATGGCTCGCCCTTGCCCAGCACCGCCTCATAGGCGGCATTCCGGGCGAGGGGCGTGCCGACCACGCGCGTGCCGTCGGGCTTGGTGACGTTGGTGGCGATGCGCATGTCGCCGCGGAAGATCGTCGCGGTACCCCCGACCAGGCGCTTTACCGTATCGACCGGCTCGTCCCAGTTGTTGAGCTTGTGGGTGCCGACGTACAGATCGTCGCCGTCCAGGCGGAAATCGCTGCCATAGCCGCGCAGGACCTGCCACGCGACGCGCATGTTCACTTCCTGACGTTCGGCTGCGGTTTGCGCTGCTTGTCGGGTAAGCGCATGATCCGCAACGAAGAAGGTTGCGATCGCCAGCAATAGCAGGCCCGAGACGGCAAGCATTGTCGTCTTGGTGGCGAGCGGAAGATTCTGGAAGCGCTTGAACATCGATGATCCGTTACGTTGGCGCGGCGGCCCTCGTGGCGGCCGCAATGCGGTAATTCCCGCATTCATTATAGAGTGCCGGCCCGGCTGCGACGCGAACGTGCGCCGTCGTGCAGAGGTCTACCAACGCCAGAGCGCAGGATGGTGCACGATTGTTACGGTAGGAGAACAGAATGGGTGAGGAAGTTCAGGGTGGCTGCCACTGCGGGCGGATCCGCTATGCCGTCCGGATCGAGGATGAGGACGCCTATCTTTGCCACTGCCGCATGTGCCAGCGGGCAACGGGCGGGGTGTCGATCGCATTCAAGGGCGTGCGCAAGGCCGACATCACGTGGACGCGTGCGCCGGATCGCTATCGCTCCTCGCCGATTGCCGAGCGCGGTTTTTGCCGGGATTGCGGCACCCCGCTGACCTTTGCGTTTCTCGACGGCGACACAATGGACCTGACCATCGGCAGCTTCGACGCCCCGGGCCGGTTTCAGCCGCGGCACCATTATGCCGTGGAGAGCATGCACGAACAGTGGCTCGACACGGACGGTCTCCCCAGATACCGCACCGAGGATAACCCGAACGTCGTCAAACGATGGATGGACAGCATTGGCCGACTTCCCGACTGAAACTTTTCGCTTCGCCAGCTTCGATGGGCAGGAGATCGCCTGGACCGAAATGGGAGAGGGGCGGCCGGTTGTGCTGATCCACGGCTATTTCTCCAATGCCGAGGTCAACTGGATCAAATACGGCCATGCCGCCAAGCTCGCCGCGCGCGGTCGTCGGGTGATCATGCCCGACCTGCGCGCGCACGGGCACAGCGCCAAGCCGCACGATCCTGCGGCGTATCCGCCCGATGTGCTGATGCGCGACAATTTCGCGATCGTGGCGCATCTGGGTCTCACCGACTATGATCTCGTCGGCTATTCGCTGGGCGCGCGGACCGTGGTGCGGATGCTCGCCAACGGCGCCAGGCCGGACAAGGTGGTCTTGTCGGGCATGGGGCTGGACGGGCTGGTCGCCACCAAGGGGCGCGGGGCCTATTTTCACCGGGTGCTCACCAATCTGGGCAGCTTCCAGCGCGGCAGCTCCGAATGGCTGACCGAGGCATTCCTCAAGACGACCAAGGGCGATCCGGTCGCGCTGCTGCGCATCCTCGACACCTTCGTCGATACGCCGCGCGAGGAAATCGAGGCGATCGTGCAGCCGACCGCGGTGATCTCGGGTGCCGAGGATTATGACAACGGCTCCGCGCAGGAAGTGGCGGATCTGCTGCCCTATGGCATGTTCGTCGCAATTCCCGGCAATCACATGAGCGCGGTCACGCGGCCGGAGCTGGGCGACGCGATTGCGGAGTTCCTTGCTGGTTGACGGGGGCGGGGGAGGCGCGGCAGGGTCCACGCCATTCCGAAATTCCAAGGACCTAGCATCATGATCCGTACCGGTCTTTCGCTCGTGGCACTCGCCGCGATGCTGGCGGCGCCCGCCCATTCCCAGCAGTCCAGCCCTGCCGCGGCGGCGCCCACCGCTGCCCCCACCGCCGCCGATGCCGCGGCGTTCCTGACCCGCGCGCAGGAGGAGATGGCTGCCTTCCGACTGACGTCCTCCCGCGTGGCCTGGATCAACGCCACCTATATCACCGACGACACGGACGCGCTGGCTGCCGATTACGGCGCCAAGGACACCGAGATGGCGGTGCGCTTCGCGCTCGACGCCGCGCGCCTGCAGAAGGCGCCGGGCCTTACGCCGGAACAGCAGCGCCAGCTGACGATGCTCCGCGCCGCGCTGGTGCTGCCGGCACCGACGACGCCGGGGGCCGCCCAGCAGCTCAGCGACATCTCGACGAGACTCGGCTCCTTCTACGCGAAGGGCAAGGGTACGCGCGCCGGCAAGCCGATCAATGGCAGCGACATCGAAGCAGCAATGGGCGACAGTCGCGATCCGGGCGAGCTCAAGGAAATGTGGGTCAGCTGGCACGACAATGTCGGGGCGCCGATGCGTCCGGACTATACGAAGCTGGTCGGCATCGCGAACCAGGGCGCCAAGGAGCTGGGCTTTGCCGATACCGGTGCGCTGTGGCGCTCGGGTTATGACATGCCGCCCGCCGAGTTCGCCGCCATGACCGACAAGCTGTGGAACGAGGTCAAGCCGCTCTACGTCGCGCTTCACACCTATGTCCGCCGCAAGCTCAACGAGAAATATGGCGACGCAGTGCAGGCCAAGACCGGCCCGATCCGCGCCGATCTGCTCGGCAACATGTGGGCGCAGGAGTGGGGCAACATCTACGACGTGGTCGCGCCCAAGGGGGCCGGCGACCTCGGCTATGACGTGGGCGATCTGCTCAAGGCCAAGAACTACGACTGGAAGAAGATGGTCCAGACCGGCGAGGGCTTCTATTCCTCGCTCGGCTTCGCCCCGCTGCCGGGCACTTTCTGGGAACGCTCGCTCTTCCTCAAGCCCGCCGACCGCGAAGTGCTGTGCCACGCCTCGGCCTGGGACATCGACGAGAAAGACGACATCCGCATCAAGATGTGCATCAAGGTGAATTCGGACGATTTCGTCACGATCCACCACGAGCTCGGTCACAACTATTACCAGCGTGCCTACAAGGCGCAGCCGACACTCTACCGCAACGGCGCGAACGACGGCTTCCACGAGGCGATCGGCGATTTCGTGGCGCTTTCGATCACGCCCGAATATCTGGTGCAGATCGGCCTGCTCGATCGCGCCCAGGTGCCGAGTGCCGACAAGGATATCGGCCTGCTGCTCCGTCAGGCGATGGACAAGGTGGCGTTCCTGCCGTTCGGCCTGCTGGTCGACAAATATCGCTGGCAGATCTTCGACGGTACCATTCCCGCCAACCAGTATGAGGCGGGATGGAACAAGCTGCGGCTCCAGTATCAGGGGATCGTGCCCCCGGTGGCGCGCGACGAGACCAAGTTCGACGCGGGCGGCAAGTATCACGTTGCCGGCAGCGTCCCCTACACCCGCTACTTCCTTGCGCGGCTGCTGCAGTTCCAGTTCTACAAGGCGGCGTGCGACCAGTCGGGCTGGAAGGGCCCGCTGCACCGCTGCAGCTTCTATGGCAACAAGGAGGTCGGCGCGCGGCTGAACAAGATGCTCGAGATGGGCGCTTCCAAGCCGTGGCCCGATGCGCTGCAGACCTTCACCGGCAGCCGCGAGATTTCCGGCAATGCGATGATGGAGTATTTTGCGCCGCTCAAGACGTGGCTTGATGCGCAGAACAAGGGCCAGCCGCAGGGATGGTGATCGTGGCGGTCGCAGTGCTGATGTGGGTCGGCACTGCGACCGCCGATCCTAATGTCCGCTTGGTCACGGACCTGCCCCCGAGTAAGACGGAGGGCCGATGCCTTCGCCGACAGGCCTCCTATCGGATCAACTTCGTGCAGGGAACGGCGCTACGTTCCGCGTATTGCGCTCGGCGGACCCGGGAATGATGCGTCACGCGATCCGGCAGAGACCGATCAGGCGTCCGGATCCTGGTCCGCGATCATGTTCTCGTCGGCGATTTCCGCGTTCCACTCCGCCGAGCTGTCCGTGCCGTCGGGCTGGTGCGCGGTGCCGGGCTGGGTATCCGGTTCGGTCTTGGTCGGTTCGGGGTTCATGGCACTCTCCTTGTGGGAGACAACGCGCCGCGCAGGCGCGGGTTCAGTGCCGTGGTTGGGCGGGGGTTCAGCCGGCGTAGGCGCCGCGCAGCCGATCCATCGACTCGCGGTGGGTCAGGTCGAGATGCAGCGGCGTGACCGTGACGAAGCCCGCCTCGATCGCGTCGAGGTCGGTTTCCGGCACGGGCTGGTGCGGCAGCCGGCCCATCGCCAGCCAGTAATAGGGGAAACCGCGCGGATCGAGACGCTTGTCCAGCGCCACGCGGCCATAGTCGCGCAGGCCCTGCGAAACGACCTTGATGCCCTGTACCGCATCGGCCTCGATCGGCGGGAAGTTGATGTTGACCATGGTCCGCGGCGCCCATTCCATGTCGAGCAGCGGCCGCAGCGCACGCTCCCCCCAGGTCTCCGCGGTGTCGAACGGCACCGCATCGCCCATGCCGCTGCGCGCATAGCGCTGGCTGAGCGCGACCGAGCGGATGCCCGCCAGCGCGCCCTCCATCGCCGCCGAAACGGTGCCCGAATAGCTGACATCCTCGGCGAGGTTGCCGCCGCGATTGACGCCGGAGAGGATCAGGTCGGGCTTCGCGTCCTTCATCACCTCGGCGAGCGCGAACATCACGCAATCGGTCGGCGTGCCCTTCACCGCATAGCGGTTGTCCCCGTGGCGTCGGACGCGGAACGGCTCGGTCAGGGTCAGCGAGCGGCCCTTGCCCGATTGCTCCTCCGCGGGTGCGACGATGGTGATGTCGTCCGACAGCGTCCGCGCGATCCGCTCCAGTACCGCGAGGCCGCGCGCGTGATAGCCGTCGTCGTTGGTGAGGAGGATGCGCATCAGCCGCGCGGTTCAAGCAGGGTGAGGCCGCCCAGATAGGGCTGGAGCACCGCGGGCACCGCGACCGCGCCGTTCTCCTGCTGGTAGTTCTCCAGCACCGCGACAAGCGTGCGGCCCACCGCCAGGCCCGAGCCGTTGAGCGTGTGAACGAAGCGCGTGCCCTTCTCGCCTTCGGGGCGGTAGCGCGCGTTCATCCGTCGTGCCTGGAAATCGGCGCAGGTCGAGCAGGACGAGATCTCGCGGTAGCGATCCTGGCCCGGCAGCCATACTTCGAGGTCGTAGGTGCGCGCGGCGGTGAAGCCCATGTCGCCGCTGCACAGCTTCATCCGGCGGAAGGCGAGGCCCAGCTTGGTCAGCACGTCCTCGGCCGCGGCGGTCATCCGCTCATGCTCGGCTTCGGACTGGTCGGGGGTGGTGATCGACACCATCTCGACCTTCTCGAACTGGTGCTGGCGGATGAAGCCGCGCGTGTCGCGCCCCGCCGCACCCGCTTCGGAGCGGAAGCAGGCGGTGAGCGCGGTGAGGCGCAGCGGCAGTTCCTCTTCGCTGAGGATCTTCTCGCGCACCGCATTGGTCAGGCTCACCTCGGCGGTGGGGATAAGCCAGCGGCCGTCGGTGGTCTGGAACAGATCCTCGGCGAACTTGGGCAACTGGCCGGTGCCGAACAGCGCCTCGTCGCGCACCAGCAGCGGCGGCACGCATTCCTCATAGCCATAGCTGCCGGTCAGCGTGTCGAGCATGAACTGGCCGAGCGCGCGGTGCAGCCGGGCGGTCGCCCCGCGCACGAAGGTGAAGCGGGCGCCGGACATGCCCGCACCGGTCTCGAAATCGAGGCCCAGCGCGGGGCCGATCGCGTCATGTTCCTTCGCCGCGAAGGGAAAGGCGGGAAGCGTGCCGCGCTCGTGCACGAACACATTGTCATTCTCGTCCGCGCCCTGCGCCACGTCCGGGTAGGGCAGGTTGGGCAGCGCGGCGAGCCGGCCGTCCAGTTCCTCGCCGACCGCCTTCTCCTCGGCCTCCAGCATCGGCAGGCGTTCCTTGAGGATCGTCACCTCTGCCATCAGCGCCGCGGCGGCATCCTCGTCCTTCTTCGCCTTGGCGGCGCCGATCGCCTTCGAGGCTTCGTTACGGCGCGCCTGCCCGGCCTGCAGCTCGGTCACCAGCGCGCGGCGGCGCTCGTCCAGCGCCAGCAGCGCCTCCGACTGCGGCTCCAGCCCGCGCTTGGCCAGGCCCTGGTCGAAGGTTTCGGGATGTTCGCGAAGGAAGCGGATGTCGTGCATGGGCCTAGCCTATGGCGAGGGGCTGCGCACCGCGCAACCCCGGCACGGCCCGACCGTTTTTCTCCGAACCAACGAACGACAGGAGAGAGCAATGAAGGTTCCGCACGATGCGATGGTGGTCGTCGCCGACGGGCGCAAGCTGCTGATGCTTCGCAACCAGGGCGATGCCGACCATCTCAACCTCCAGCTGGTGCAGAAGGAACTGCAGCCCAATCCCAGGACGTCGGAGCAGAAGACCGATTCGTCCGGGCAGGCGGCGGACGGGCAGGCTGGTCAGGGAACGATGGGCGAGCCGGACTTCCATCAGCTGGAAGAAGATCGCTTCGCCACCGAGGTGGCCGCGATGCTGCGGGAGCAGGCGCTGCGCAACAGCTTCGAATCGCTGATCATCGTCGCACCCCCCAAGACGCTGGGCGAATTGCGCAAACATTATCATGCCAGCGTCACCGAGCGCCTGGCGGGCGAGCTGGCGAAGGATCTCACGGGTCATCCGCTGCCGGACATCGAGACGGCGCTGCGAAACGGCTAGTCGCCAAGGCCAGGCATCATCACCGCATGTGCGGGTGCGTCGCAGAAGCGGTGATGATGCCGGCGGCGTGCCGTAGCGGGGCGAGGTGTCGTTAATGTTCGAATTCAGGACGAAGACGGCGCCGCAACGTTCTTGGCTTGGCAACTTGTTTGGATAGGCTGCGGAAATTGGCGTGGCTGGTTCAGCCCCTGCTAATTTCTACCGGAGTACAGGGAATTGAAGCAAAAAGCTTTCGCAGCATCCGCTTGTTAACCGCTGAGCGCGAAAGTATAGCGCCTGCGGGCAATGCGGTCCCCCGGCGGAATGCCATGGGGGGACTGGTGTGGAGAGTGGGAATGGCAACTGTTTTGGGCCGTTTTGACGAGCACGTTCCTCCCGCCGCGAATGACGGCGATGACGGCTATCGGCCGACCGATACCGAACCTTTCATGAATCCTCGGCAGCAGGAATATTTCCGTGCCAAGCTCAACGCCTGGAAGGACGCGATCTATCGCGAGGCGGCGGGCACGCTGAACCAGCTGCAGTCGGAGCCGCTGCGCGAGGCGGATCTGACCGACCGCGCGTCGAGCGAGACCGACTGGTCGATCGAGCTGCGCACGCGCGATCGGCAGCGCAAGCTGATCGCCAAGATCGACGCCGCGCTGCGCCGGATCGAGGAGGGCGAATATGGCTATTGCGAAGTGACCGGCGAGCCGATCCCGCTGGGTCGCCTCGAGGCGCGCCCCACGGCGACGATGACGGTCGAGGCGCAGGAGCGGCACGAGCGCAACGAGAAGATCAGCCGGGACGAGTGAAATCCACGTTAGAATCCGCTTCGGCAAAATACCGGAGCGGATTCCGGTTAATCCTTTCGTTAAGACTTGTTGGTCTACTCACCTCTGGGTGCGAATCCGCGTTTGAGAGCCAACAATGGACCAGCAGTCTACACTTCCCGTCAGCACGCTTTCCGCCGACGATTTTGCCGGTAAGCGAAGCGGTGCCCGCGACAGCCTGCTGCTGACCGCGCAACTCCGTGTCGAAGGTGCCGATGCGGGGATGGTGCGTGTCCGCAATCTGTCTTCGGGCGGTCTGATGGCCGAATATACCGCACCGATCGGCCTGCGCGCGCCGGTCGAGGTGGAGGTCCGCGGTGTCGGCTGGGTAAAGGGCAAGATTGCCTGGGCAGCCGAGGGGCGCGTGGGCGTGGCGTTCGACAACGAAATCGATCCCAAGCTCGCCCGCAAGCCGGTGGGCGGGGGCACGCAGACCCCGGTGTATGTGAAGCCGATCCTCACGCGGCGTTGAGCCGCCATACGATTGGAGTTTCAGCGCTCGATAGGGGGTTCGGCGATTGCCGGGCCCCTTCGCGTTTCTGTCAGCGCGGCGATGGCGCGTGGCACTGTCGATCCGGAACGCCGGGCAGGGGATAGGAGCATGCGCGGTGGCCATGTTCGGCCCGCGCGGCGGCTTTGAACCGCGCGGGCGCAAGATCACGGTAAATAAACTGTGGATGAAAGCGCTAGCGCGCCATCTCTTCCTTGACGCGCAGTTTCTCTTTCTTCAATTGCGCTATCAGCATCTGGTCGGGGAGGGGGCGCTGCGCTTCCACTGCGATTCGCTGGTCGAGCTTCGAATGCTTGGCCGTAAGTGCCGAAAGATGCGCGGTATGCATGAAGCAGTCCTCCTTCAACGGGTCTGAGGGGAGCGAACTACATCATGTTTTGCTCCGCCTGTCGCGTGCAGAATCATCACTGATCGACAGACGACCGAAAAGACGCGATGGTCTGTGCCAAGGGCATTCGTCCCGACGAATCGGGCGTATGGGGGCGTGGATGGACGAAAACGAGATCCGGCGGCGGCTGGACGCATTGCGCGCGGAGCATCGCGATCTGGATGCCGCGATCGCCGCGCTGGTGGATAGCGGCACGAGCGACCAGCTGCAGATTGCCCGGTTGAAGAAGCGCAAGCTCAAGCTGCGCGACGAGATTTCGCTCTGCGAGGACCAGTTGATCCCGGACATCATCGCGTGACCGTTCCAGCCTGGCGCAGGGCCGCCGATTTTGGCCGTTTCGCTGACGCCCCGGCTGTGGCACGGCGGGTGCCATGAAGGGGCAGGAAACCGCCACGATCCATCGTCGCCTGGTCGACTCGCTCTATGTCGAGGCGATGGTGCTCGCCGATGAGGCGCGCGGCTATTTCGATCAGCTCGGCCGCGACGAGCGCGAGGCGCTGGATGCGCTGAACCGCGTCGCCTTTTCCTGCGAATCGCTCAAGGTGACCACGCGGCTGATGCACATCATCGCCTGGCTGCTGACCCAGCGGGCGGTGGATGCAGGCGAGCTGGCGCTCGATGAAGCGCGCTCCCCTGCACGGCGCCTCGGGCCCGCACCCGAATCCGATGCGGCGCTGCTTGCGGCGATGCCGGCACAGGCGGTGGGGATCATCCAGGGTAGCATCGACCTGTACCGCCGCGTCGCCCGCCTGGATTCCTCACTGGACCTGCCGGCTGCCGTGCCCAGCCCGGCCCGCCGCATGCTCGATCGGCTGGCCGGGGCCTTTTAACGGTTACAGTGCCAGCCGCGCCCGCGCCGCGGCATATTCGTCACGCATCCGGGCAATGCGGACGCCGGCCGGCTCGACCGCATGCACGGCGCCGATGCCCTGACCCGATCCCCAGATGTCCTTCCACGCCTTGGCGCCGCCGAAATTCATCGCGCTGGGATCGCTTTCGGGGAGATTGTCCGGGTCGAGGCCGGCATTGACGATCGAGGCGCGCAGATAATTGCCGTGCACGCCGGTGAAGAGGTTGGAATAGACGATGTCGTCCGCATGGCCATCGACGATCGCCTGCTTGTAGGCAGCGACGGCGTTGGCCTCGTCGGTCGCGATGAAGGGCGAGCCGATATAGGCAAGGTCCGCACCCATGGCCTGCGCGGCGAGAACCGCACCGCCGGTGGCGATCGAACCCGAAAGTGCGACGGGCCCGTCGAACCATGCCCGGACTTCCTGGACGAGCGCGAAGGGGCTCAGGCGCCCGGCATGCCCCCCGGCCCCGGCCGCCACCAGGATGAGGCCGTCGGCGCCCTTTTCCACCGCCTTGTGCGCGAAGCGATCGTCAATCACATCGTGCAAGGTGATGCCGCCCCAGCCATGCACCGCATCGTTGAGTTCGGGGCGGGCGCCGAGCGACGTGATCACGATCGGCACCTTCCACTTGGCGCAGGTCGCGACGTCTTCCTCCAGCCGCGGGTTGGAGCGGTGGACGATCTGGTTGACCGCGAAGGGGGCGGCGGGCGCGTCCGGGTGGTCACGGTCCCACGCGGCCAGCTCCTCGGTGATCTGGTGCAGCCATTCGTCGAGCTGGCTCTGCGGCCGCGCGTTGAGCGCGGGGAACGAGCCGACGATGCCCGCCTTGCACTGGGCGATGACCAGTTCGGGGCAGGAGATGATGAACAGCGGCGAGCCGATGACGGGAAGCCGCAGACGATCGAAGAGTGCCGGTAGCGCCATGCCTGAGTGATACCGCAGCTATGAAGCGTGTCTAGGCAAGCATGTCGGACGTTACGGCACGCGACCTTGATGGGAAGGCCAGGCGCCAAACCAATGCGCGAATCCCGCGAATCAGTCGATTCGCACCAGCCCGGCGGCATAGTCCCGCTGCTTGGCGGCATAGAGCGCCGCACTTGCCCGCAACATTGCGCGCTGGCCCACGTCCAGCGGGCGGACCGCCCGCGCCGGGCTGCCCATGATCAGATGGCCGGCCGGGAATTCCTTGCCCTCGGTCACCAGCGCTCCGGCGCCGACGAGGCATTCCGGACCGATCACCGCGCGATTGAGCACGATCGCGCCCATGCCGATCAGCGTGCCGTCCCCGATCGTGCAGCCATGCAGCACCGCATGATGGCCCACCGTCACGTCGTCGCCGATGGTGAGCGGCGCGCCCGGATCGGAATGGAGCATCGCCCCTTCCTGGATGTTGCTGCGCACCCCGATGATGATGGGGGTATTGTCCGCCCGCACGACCGCGCCGAACCAGATGCTGGCGCCGGCGCCCAGATGCACCTCGGCAATCACGTCGGCGCTTGGTGCGACCCAGGCGTCGGCAGCGATCTGCGGCGCCTTGCCGCCAAAGGCATAGAGCGGCATCGCAGGCTTACAGTGCGAAGGTCTCGAAGCCCGCCGGCAGCGGCATGCGCAGGCCCAGCGCCAGGGCAAGCGCGACTGCCCCGAGCAGCAGCGCAAGCGTCGACGACAGCGAGAAAAGGCCCCAGCCGACCAACGTCACCATCGGTGCGTCGGCGCGCTGCTCGCGGCGATTGCGCTGCATCGTCAGCAGGACGAACCCCGAGGCCATTGCGTACACGAAAACAAAGAACTCAGCCATATCCACCACCCCGATGACGTCCCCGCTTTCGGGCCTAACCCGTTCAGCTTGCAGCATCAATCCAGGGGAAATGCGGACCGCCGCGGCGCAGCATGCGTTGGCCGCATTCCGGCGGGAACCTTTTGCCTTCTAAAGCGTGACGCCGCGTTTCCAGATCGCGATCTCACGTTCCCCGTTGCGCTCGGCGGCCGTTGAGGCCCCGGATGCGATGGCCGAGATCCGATCGAGCAGCGCGGCGGTCGCGTCCTCCATGCCTTGTGCCAGCACCTGGCCTGCGTCGAAGTCGATCCAGCCCGGCTTGCGCGCGGCAAGGTCGCTGTTCGAGGCGATCTTCACCGTCGGCACCGGGAAGCCGAGCGGGGTTCCCCGGCCGGTCGTGAACAGGATCACGGTGGCGCCGGCTGCGGCGAGCGCGGTCGAGGACACCGCATCGTTGCCGGGTGCCTCCAGCAAGGTCAGGCCGCGCCGCTGCACCTGCCCACCATAACCGAGCACGTCGGTCACCATGGCATGGCCCGCCTTCTGCACCGCGCCGAGGGACTTTTCCTCCAGCGTGGTGATGCCGCCGGCAAGATTGCCCGGCGAGGGATTTTCCGACACCGGCTCGCCATGGCGGGTGAAATAGGCCTTGAAGCCGTTCACGAGGTCGACAATGCGGCCAAACACCAAGGGATTCTCGGCGCGGTCCATCAGCAGCTGCTCGGCGCCGAAGATCTCCGGAATCTCGGTCAGGATGGCGGTGCCGCCGGCGGCGGTGACAGCGTCGCTCATGCGCCCGACGAGTGGGTTGGCCGTCAATCCTGAGAACCCGTCTGAACCCCCGCATTTGACGCCCAACACCAGTTCGGCGAGCGGTTGCGGCGTTCGCACATATTGTTCAGCCTGGGCGACAAGTTCCTCAACGAGGGCGATTCCTTCCTCGACCTCGTCGTCGGCGGCCTGCGCGCCGATAGTGCGCAGGTTGGGGTTCGAAATCCCTTCAAGCATGCCGCGCATCTGGTTGGATTCGCAGCCAAGCCCGACCAGGAGTACGCCGCCGGCATTGGGGTGGTTGGCCAGCGCGCTGAGAATGGCTCGGGTGCCCGCCAGGTCATCGCCCAATTGCGAACAGCCGAACGGATGCGCAAAGGCATGGATGCCGTCTACTCGGCCGGCAAACCGGCTGGCGGCCCGCTCCGCGATCTTCTCGGCGGTGCGGCCGACACAGCCGACAGTGGGCAGGATCCAGATCTCGTTGCGCGTGCCCACCCTGCCGTTCGCGCGGCGGTATCCAAGAAAGCCGGGGCCTTCCGCAGCCGGTGCGGCCTCGAAGGCAGGCCGATAGGCATAGCTGCCGCTCGTCTCCAGGGCGGTGGCGACATTGTGCGTGTGGACATGCTCGCCCGGCGCGATCGCCTGGGTGGCGCGGCCAATCGGGAACCCGAATTTGTGTACCGGCTTGCCCATCTCGATCGCCCGTAGCGCCACCTTGTGGCCCTTGGGCACGGGCTGAACGACGGTCACGCCTAGCGCATCTTCCCCGGCCGCGATGTCGCGAAGGGCGGTGGCGACGGGGTCGCGTGGATCGATCTGGAAGAGTGCAGCAGGCATGGGCACCGATATAGGCTGGTCGCTCGGCTGCGATAGCCAAGCCAGGGTTGATCGGTAGAGGTAACCGGTGTCTCCGGCGACGCAAGGCCAAAGCGCGCTCTTTCACAAGGACGTGCACGCCATTAGGCTGCGGGCATGCACGCATTTCGTCGCCTGGGCCTGCTGGCCCTTCTCACGGTCGCCGCGCCCGCTTGCGCGCAGGCGAGCCTCCAGGCGGAAGTGGAAGCGCAGCTGGCCCGGGCAGCGCCGGGGACGCGTTTCGGGATGCTGGTCGTCGATGCAGCGGGGCGCGAAGTCGTTGCCGTGCGGCCCGACGACCGGTTCGTGCCCGCCTCTACGACCAAGCTGGTGACGACCGCCGCAGCATTCGCGCTGCTGCCGGTGAACGAGCCGGATGCAGCTGGTGGTGCCGTAGTGCGGGTGGAGGGGCGCGACGTCGTACTCGAAGGCCATGGCGATTCGCGCCTGTCGAGCGCGGCGGAGTGCTTGACCGACTGTCTGGCGACGCTTGCCGATGCGGTCGCCGCGCGCACCCACGAGGTGGGGGACGTGATCGGCGACGACCGCGCCTTCGCCGATCTGCGCTGGAGCCCGGGCATGAGCTGGAACAATATCGGCACGCGTTCGGGGGCTGCGATCTCGGCGCTTACCCTTGACGATAATCAGATGGCGGTTCGAATTGCGCCGGGCGCGGTTGGCGCCCCGTTACGGGTCGAGTCCGCCGGGCTTTTCCCGCTCGACAACCGGACAGCGACCGTTGCCGAGGGTATGACGCAGGTCACGCTGGAACGCATGCCGTTCGACCGCATCGTGCACCTGTCCGGCAGCTTGCCGGTAGGCGCGGCGGTGGTGACGCGGACCGTCGGCGTGGACGATCCCGCGGAATGGGCCGCGTGGCGCTTTCGCACGATGCTGGAAGCGCGCGGCGTGCGGGTACGCGGCGTGGTACGCGCGCGCCATCGCATGGGGGATGCGGCATTGCCGCCAACGCCAGGAACCGAGATTGCCCGGCTGACCCCGCTGCCGCTGGTGGAGGATCTGCATCACACCAACAAGACCAGCGACAATCTGCACGCCGAGTTGCTGCTGCGCCGGCTGGGCGGTGGATCGGCTGGCGAAGGCGAGAAGGCGGTGTCCGCGTTGCTCGCGCAGGCGGGCGTGCCGCGCTGGAGCTATGCCTTTGCCGACGGGTCGGGCATGTCGACCTATAATCGCGTGACTCCGCGAGCGATGGTGCAGTTTCTCCGCTGGGCGGCGGGCCAGCCTTGGGGGACGGCATGGCGCGCCACCCTGCCGGTGGGTGGGGTGGACGGGACGCTCAGCAAGCGGTTTCGCGACGGGGATCTGGCCGGACGCGTGATTGCCAAGACCGGCACGCTGGCGGGGGCCCGCGCGCTCGCAGGTACGCTGCGCACCGTCAGCGGCGCCGAACTGACCTTCGCCATGTTCGCCGGCGATGCACCGGCCGAGGCCCGCCCGGTCGAGACGATGGATGCGGTGCTGGCGCTGATCGCCGCGCATAATTGAGCAGGCCAAGTAGTTTTCCGGAGCGGCATCCTGCTCTGTGGTGTGTTTCGGGCCTGTTAAGGCATTCGGGCGCAAAGGGCTGAAAAGCCTTGGGGGAGTTGGATCGCGTGAAGGCACCGCCGCCGCAGTCGGCCTTGATTAAGGCCATGATGCGCAGTTTTCGTTGGACGATGTCGCTCGACCGGCACCATGCCTGGCTGGGGGTGGGCACGGCACTGGCTATCACCGTGTTCGCCGATTGGGCGACGGGGCCGTCCGTCTCGTTGACCATCGGCTATCTTTTTGTCGACTGCCTCGCCGCCTGGACGCTGCGCGAGCGCGCCGGCATCGCCATGGTGCTGACGTCGGTGGCGATCGGCACGGTGATCAACGGCTTCGGCTATATCCCCGCGGTCGACCATGCCGGCGTGTCCACGACGATCGCGATCTGGAACACCGTGACCCGCGCGGCGAGCGCGATAATGATCGTGCTGGTGGTGGCGACGCTGCGCCATTCAATTGACAGCGAGCGCTGGCGCGCATCGACCGACTATCTGACGCGCTCGCTCAACGGTGGCGCCTTTCGCAGCCAGATCGAGCGGGTGGCGCGTGCCGGGCGGCGACGCGGGGCGTCGCTGCTCCTGCTCTACATGGATCTGGACGGCTTCAAGGCGGTGAACGATCGTCATGGCCATGCCGCAGGCGACGAGGTGCTCCGGCGTTTCGCCGACGAGGCGCGTGCGCGGATGCGTGCGGACGATCTCTTCGCGCGGCTGGGCGGAGACGAGTTCTGCGCCTTGTTAGCGATCGAGCGCGATACCGTTCCGGAGCAGGTGGCGGAAAGCCTCCACGCCCGGCTCAGCGAGGCGCTGCGCGCGACAGGCCATGCGGTTACCTGCAGCATGGGCGCCGTCGTCGTCGATGCCGCGGCGGCGGGGGATACCGAGCGCCTGCTCCAGCTGGCCGACGAGGCGATGCTGGAGGTCAAGCGCAACGGCAAGGACGCGATCCGCATCGCCTTCGAGCGGCATTCCGATCTGCGGCGGGCGGCATGAGCCTGCATTTCTTCTCCGCCGCCTTCCGCCCGGCCGACGAGGCGGAGCGGCAGCAGGCGGTGCGCGGGATCGCGCCGATCGCCGCCGACGATCCCGCGTTACACGCGGTGCTGGAGGAGGCGCGCCAGGTGCTGCGAACGCCGATCGCCATGCTGACGCTGACCGATGGTGATGTGCAGCGCATCGCCGGCATCCTTGGCATGCCCCCGGTCGAGCTGCCGCGCTCGATCGCCTTTTGCTCGCATACCATCGCGATGCCGGACGGCATGCTCAGCGTGCCGGATCTGCTTCTCGATCCGCGCTTTGCCGCCAATCCGATCGTGTGCGGCGGCCCCCACGTCCGGCACTATACCGGCGCGGCGGTGCGTCTGGGGGCGTTCCCCGTGGGCGCGCTGTGCGGCGTGGACATGCGACCGCATGGCCCCGCATCGTTCCGGCAGCGCGCGGAACTGCGCCGGCTGGCCGAGGCCGCGGGACGTCTGCTGGACGGGACGCCAGCGCAGGACTGACGAGCGTCCCTTTTCCCGGCCGGTCGTGCTTGGAATGCCGGGCGCAGCCCGCTAGGCGGCAGCTTCACGGCAACGGGAGACCCGCATGATCCGCACCGGCCTCATTGGCTTCGGCCTTGGCGGTACCGCCTTCCACGCACCGCTGATTGCCGCGGTGGATGGTCTCGAGCTTGCAGCCGTCGCCACGTCGCGTGCCGACTCGGTACGGGCCGCGTATCCGGATGCTGCGATCACGGACGCCGACGCGCTGATCGCGGATCCTGCCATCGATCTGGTGGTGATATCCACGCCCAATCCCACCCATTTTCCGCTGGCGCAGGCGGCACTGGCCGCCGGCAAGCATGTCGTGGTCGACAAGCCGCTGACGCCGAGCGCGGCGGCGGCGGAGGCCCTGATCGCGCAGGCGGCATCGTCCGGGCGGCTGGTGGTGCCGTTCCACAACCGCCGCTGGGACAGCGACTTCCTTGCCGTACGCGCGCTGGTCGAAAGCGACCGACTGGGCGAAATTCTGCTGTTCGAGGCGCATTGGGACCGATTCCGGCCCGATCTCGCCCAGGCGTGGAAGGAAGCACCCGGCGCGGGCCAGCTTCTCGACCTGGGGCCCCACATGCTCGATCAGGTGTTGGTGCTGTTCGGCATGCCGGAGGCGGTGAGCGCCGATATCACAGGCCAGCGCGGCAACAGCCCGGTAGACGATTACTTCCTGCTGACGCTGTTCTACGGCGCTCGGCGCGTGGTGCTGGCGAGCTCGCGGATGATCGCGGCACCCCGGCCGCGCTTCGCCATCCATGGTCGCGGCGGAAGCTTCGTCAAATACGGCCTCGATCCGCAGGAAGCCGCGATGCGGGCAGGGGGCTCGGTGCTCGACCCCGGACATGGCATCGAGGATCTGGCGCAGCACGGCGTGCTGACCCTGCCGGATGGGACGCGCGAAACGATCGCCTCGGCACGAGGCGAGTACCGGCGCTTCTACACCGGCGTCGCGGCCGCGATTCGCGGAGAAGCGCTGTCGCCTGTCGCGGCAGAGGATGCGCTGGCAGGGCTGAGACTGATCGAGGCGGCGCAGCAAAGTGCCGTGGAAGGTCGTCGTATTTCAATTGGTTAAACGGCGACCCCCGCACGTCGTATGAACGGCGTGCGGGGGTGCTTCGTCAGGGATGCCAGCTTGCCGGCAGCGTGCGTGCGGGCAAGGTGACCGTGGTGGTCGCCGCGATGTCGTCCGACGAATTACCGAGCAGCACCTTGTAGCTGCCACCGGCGATCTTCCAGCGGTTCGCTGCGCCATCGAACGTCGCGAGCAGGCGCGGGTCGATGGTCACCGTCACCGGCTTCGATGCGCCCGGCGCCAGCGCCACCTTCTGGAACGCCCCCAGCCGCTTCGGCGCTTCCCAGCCCTCGCCCGAGACATAGACCTGCGCCACGTCCGCGCCGGCGCGCGCGCCGATGTTGCGGACCGTGAACGTCACCGTCACCTGGCCCTTGGGCGCGCTGGCCTTGAGCCCGGCATAGGCGAAGCGGGTGTAGGACAGGCCGTGACCGAACGCGAACTGCGGCTTGTCGCCCTTGGCATCATACCATTTGTAGCCAACGGCGGCGCCTTCGGCATAGCGCGTCTCGCCCTCGTTGGGCGCGCTCGGCTTGGGCAGCTGCGAGACGCTGCGCGGGAAGCTGGCGGGCAGGTGACCCGAGGGATTCACCTTGCCGGTCAGCACATTGGCGATTGCGTCGCCGCCCGCGGTGCCGGGGTACCAAGCCTCGAGAATGGCGGCGGTCTTGTCTGCCCAGGGCGTCAGGATCGGGCCGCCGGTTTCCAGCACGACGATGGTCTTGGCGTTGGCACCGGCCACCGCGTCAATCAGCGCATCCTGATTGTCGGTAAGGTTCAGCGATACGTCAAACGCCTCACCCGCCCACTGCGTGGCGAACACCAGCGCGACGTCCGCCTGCCTAGCAGCCGCGGCTGCGGCGGCGGGATCGCTGCCGTCGACATAGGTGATCTGCGCGTTCGGCAACTGGCGGCGCAGTGCCTCCAGCGGTGCGGAGGGGTGATACATCACCGGGCCCGGCCACACCTTGGGCTCCAACCCCGGAACGGCATTGCCGCCGACCGGGTAGACGAGCGACGAGCCGCCGCCCGCCAGCACGCCCTTGTCGGCATGGCCGCCGATCACGACGATCCGCTTGGCAGCCGCGGCCAGGGGAAGGACGTCGCCCTTGTTCTGGAGAAGCACGATTCCCGCCTCGGCGTCCGCACGGGTCACGTCGGCATGCGCCTTGAGCATCGCGGGTGCGAGATCGAGCGGGGCGGCGGTGATCGGATGCTCGAACAGACCATGCGCGAACATGGTGCGCAGGATGCGATGCGCCATCTCGTCGAGGCGCGCCTTGCTCACTTCGCCCTTGGCGATCGCCGCCTTGAGCGGCTCGCGGAAATAGGGCTGCTCGTCGAACGGCCAGCCCGATTCTTGCTCGAGACCCGCATTGGCGGCCGCGACCGTGGAGTGGGTGGCGCCCCAGTCCGACATCACGAAGCCCTGCCAGCCCCAGTCGCGGCGCAACACGTCGGTCAGCAGCCAGGGCTGCTCGCAGGCATAGAGCCCGTCGACCTTGTTGTAGCTGCACATCACCGAGCCTGGGTTCGACTTCTCGATCGCAAAGTTGAAGGCGAGCAGGTCGCTCATCCGCGCGGCGGTGCGATCGAGCACCGCGTTCATCTTGAAGCGGTCGGTCTCCTGATCGTTGATCGCATAATGCTTCACGGTGGAGATGATGTGGTTCGACTGGATGCCGGCGATCTGCGCACCGACCATGGTGCCGGCCAGCAGCGGGTCTTCGCCGCCATATTCGAAGTTACGGCCGTTGCGCGGCTCGCGCAGCAGGTTGACGCCGCCGGCGAGCAGCACGTTGAAACCCGAGGCGCGCGCCTCCGCGCCGATCATCGCGCCGCCCTTGAAGGCCAGCGCGGGGTCCCAGGTCGCTGCCGTGGCGATGCCCGAGGGGAGCGAGGTGCGCAGGCGCTTGCGCTCGGCACCGCCCTGGGTGGCGACGCCGACGCCCGCGTCGGTCTGCCACTGGGCCGGGATGCCCAGCCGCGGGATGCCGGGGATGTACCCCGCCGAACCGGGACGTGCCTCTGCCGGCGTCTTGAAGTTCTTCGGTGCGAAATCGGTGCCGAAGAGACCGAAGACCAGCGTCAGCTTCTCGTCCTCGGTCATCTGCGCGAGGACCAGCTTGGCGCGCGCGTCCGGCGAGAGCTTGGCGTTGGTCCAGGGGCGCGAGGCCTGCTGCGCAACCGCGGGCGCGGTGATGGCGGTGGTCGTGGCCAGCGCCAGCAGCGGGGCGGCCAGTGCCAGGGTACGTCGCTTCATGTCGTCCTCTCCTCCCGGATCGTTTGTCAACGTTGTCGCTGCCTACGCACAAGTTCGGCCGCCGACAAGAGTCGACGGCCGTCTTATCCCAGGCGCCAAATCGTGTCAGATCCGAATGCGAACGGGTACCGATTTTGCCGCGGGGGTCTTCGATGCCCCGTCATGATGACGGAGCGCGATCAGCGGGTTGAGTTCGGGATAATAGCCGGCGAGGCAGCCTTCGGGCAGCTCGAACGGCAGCACCTCCAGCCCCTCCACGACGCGCTCGACGCCGTCCGACGCATCGCCGACCAAGGCCACCCGCTGCCCCTCCTTCAGCCCGGCCCGCGCCATTTCCTTCGGGCTGATGAGCACCACGTCGCGCTTGCCCTCGATGCCGCGCAGCCGGTCCGAATAGCCATAGACGGTGGTGTTGAACTGATCGTTCGAGCGCAGCGTCATCAGTCGGTACACGCCGTCTGTATCTGCAAAACCGGTGGCGTTCAGGTGTGCGGGAACCGTGAACTCGGCCTTGCCGCTCTTCGTCTCCCAGTGGCGCTCGCGGGCGGTGTTGCCCTTGAAGAAGCCGCCTGGGGTGAACAGCCGCTGGTTGAAGTCCTTGAACTTGTCCGGATAGGTCGCCTCGATCGCGTCGCGGACCAGCGCATAATCATCCGCCCAGGCCGACCACGGAACGTTGGGGTTGGCATCCAGCGTCGCCTCGGCGATGCCGGCGATGATCGCCATTTCCGGCTGCAGGTGCGGCGACGCGGGCTTGGCTTCACCGATCGAGCCATGGATGCAGCTGAGGCTGTCCTCCATCGTCACGACCTGCGGCTCGCCATTGCGGACGTCGCGTTCGGAACGGACCAGCGTGGGAAGCAGATAAGCGGTCTCGCCGCAGAACAGATGGCCGCGGTTGAGCTTGGTGGCTATCTGCACGGTCAGCCCCATGCGGGACCACGCCTTTTCCATCACCCGGTGGTCCGGGACGGCGCGCAGGAAGTTGCCGCCCAGGCCGAGGAATGCATCCACCTCGCCGGCAACGATCGCCTCGCAGCCGGTGACGGTGGTGTAGCCCTCCTCGCGCGGGGGCTGGAAGCCATATTGCTCGGACAGGCGATCGAGCGGCACCAGTTCCGGCTTTTCCGAAATGCCGACCGTGCGCTGGCCCTGAACATTGGAGTGGCCGCGCACCGGCGACACGCCTGCGCCCAGCCGGCCAATGTTCCCGCGCAACAGCATCAGGTTCACCACGCCCGCAACATTGTCATAGCCGCCGACATGCTGGGTCAGCCCCATACCCCAGATGCCGATGGCACGCTCGGACTGGATATAGACCTCCGCCGCTTCGATCAGATCGGCGCGCGGCAGGCCGGTCTCGGCCTCGATCGTCTCCCAGCTGGTGCTGCGAACCTTGTCGGCGAATGCCTCGAAGCCATGGGTGTGCTCGGCGATAAAGGCGTGATCGAGCACGCCGCCGCGGCGATCTTCCTCGGCCAGCACATGCTTGGCGATGCCGAGCATGGCCGAAATGTCGCTACCGGCCTTGAGCTGGTAGTAGTGATGCGAAATCTTCTCCTTCCCGCCCGTCACCATCTGGATGCTCTGCGGATTGCGGAATTCCAGAAGGCCCTTTTCCCGGATCGGGTTGAAGGTCACGATCTTGGCGCCGCGCTTGCGGGCGGCGGTCAGCGTATGGATGAAGCGCGGGCTGTTGGTCCCCGTGTTCTGGCCGAAGAAGAAGATTGCGTCGCAATGCTCGAAATCCTCGAGCAGGCAGGTGCCCACCGCCGCGCCGATCGTCGCCTTGAGCGCGACCGAGGTCGTCTCGTGGCACATGTTCGAGCTGTCGGGCAGGTTGTTGTGCCCATAGAGGCGGGCGAACAGCGCCCAGGCATAGCTGGTTTCCAAGCTGGCGCGGCCGGAGGCGTAGAAGATGGTGCGCTTGGCATCATATCCGCGCAGCTTCTTACCGATCCCGCGATAGGCTTCCTCCCAGGTGCAGGGGAGATATTTGTCGGTCGCGCGGTCGTACCGCAGCGGCTGGGTCAGGCGGCCGGCCTGTTCGAGATCAAAATCGCTCCAGCTCTTGAGTTCGGTAAGCGTGTGCTGGGCGAAGAGGTCCGGCGTCGCGCGGCGCGAGGTGAGGTCCCACAGCGTCGCCTTGGCGCCGTTTTCGCAGAACTCGAACATGTGCGGCTTGGCAGGCTTGGTCCAGGCGCAGGAGGTGCACATCATGCCGCCGGGCTTGTTCTGCTTGGCGAGCGTCTTGAGCACGTCCGGCCCCGGGCGTTCGGCACCTGCCACCAGCGCCATGCCCCGCAGCGAGCCCCAGCCGCCCTCCGGCCCCGAATAGTGGATCGTTCCGTCTTTTGCCCGAGCCATGCCGTACGCTCCTTCAAACCGTGCCTTTCCCCTATACCCGTCGCCGCGCGCCGCCTATCCTGAACCCATGGATATGTGGTTCGATCGCGTGGCACCCGACGGGTCGGAGACCCGGCTCCAACGCGACTTGGTGGCGGAAGTGCCGGTGGCGATCGAAATCAATGGCCTGGGCTATGCCGTGATGATGGCGACCCCGGCCGATCTGGAGGATTTCGCGGTCGGCTTCGTGGCGGCGGAGCGGCTGGGGGCGGTGGCCGACGTCGAGGCCCATCCCGCCGAACGCGGCATGCTGCTGCGGGTGACGCTCACCGATCCCGCAACGGTGATCGAACGGGTGCGGCACCGGACGACCGACTCCAGCTGTGGACTGTGCGGGATCGACAATCTCGAGGCGGCGCTGCGGCCGCTGCCACCGGTGCAAGCGGTCAGCGCGGCATCGCCCGCCGCGCTGTTCCGGGCCGCTGCGTCGCTGCGGGACCACCAGCCGCTGACCCGCGCGACCGGCGCCGCGCACGCAGCCGCGCTTTGTGCCGTCGACGGGACGATCCGGCTCGTCCGCGAGGATGTCGGGCGGCACAACGCGTTCGACAAGCTGGTCGGTGCGATGGCGCGCCAGGGTCTTGGATGGGAACAGGGGTTTGCGCTGATCAGTGCGCGCTGTTCGTTCGAGCTCGTCGAGAAGGCGGTGCTGGCCGGGTGCCCGCTGCTCGCGGCGATCTCGGCGCCTACCGCGCTTGCCGCCGAGCGCGCGCGCGAGGCGGGGCTGGGGCTTGCCGCGCTGGTCCGATCCGATTCGCTGTTGCGGCTGGTGCCGTGAAGCCGCTCGGCGCGATCCTCGCAGGCGGCGCGGCGAGACGCTTCGGATCGGACAAGGCGCTGGCGGCGTGGCAGGGGCAACGCCTGATCGATCATGTCCGCGACGCGCTGGGGGCGCATTGCGCTGCCGTGGTGATCTGCGGGCGGGCGGGGATCGGCACGGTGCCCGACCGGCCGGAAGCGGGGCGGGGGCCGCTGGGCGGGCTCAATGCCGCACTACATGCCGGCGCCGCGCGCGGCTATCAACGGGTACTGGTGGCACCGTGCGACACGCCCGTGCTGCCGGCGCAGCTGCTGGCAGCGCTTGCCGAAAGCCCCCGCTCGGTCTTCGTGGCACAATTGCCGGTGCTCGGCCTGTGGGAAACGCGGCTGGCGGCGTCGTGTGACGGCTATCTCGCGAGCGACGGCCGCACCTCGATGCGGGCCTGGGCCGAGCATGCCGGTGCCGGAGCAATCGATTGGCCGTGCGCCATCCCCAACATCAACTCCCGCGACGATCTCGCGGGCCTTACCGGGTTTTTTCCTTAGTTTCGCTTCTCATTCGCATGCGCTAGGCCATACCGGGTTTACTGTCGGCGGCTGCCGATGGCAGGGGGATCGATGGAGAGCCTGTTTGCAGCCTTCTGGAGCGGCAATTATTCGCCGCACGGATATTGCCTGTTTTGGCAGCCACAGTTGCTGTGGACGCATATCGTCGCCGACACGCTGATCGCGCTCGCCTATTTCTCTATTCCGGTGGCGCTTGTCGCGCTGGTGCGGCGGCGGCAGGATCTCGGCTTCGGCTGGATGTTCTGGTGCTTCGCGGTCTTCATCCTGGCGTGCGGGCTCACACATGTCATGGGCATCGTCACGCTGTTCGTCCCGCAATACGGGCTGGAAGCGGTGGTGAAGCTGGTGACCGCGATTGCCTCGCTGGCCACCGCCGCGCTGCTCTGGCTACGGCTGCCGGCACTGGTGCGGCTCCCCTCCGCGCAAAAGCTCAAGGAGGCCAATGGCGAACTGGCGGCGATGGTCGAGCAGCGCGATGCCGCTTTGGCCGAGCTGAGCGCCGCCGTCGTCCAGCGGGAGAAGGTGGAGGCGGCGCTGCTTCAGGCGCAGAAGCTGGAAGCGGTGGGTCAGCTGACCGGTGGCATCGCCCATGATTTCAACAATCTGCTGCAGGCCATTGCCGGCAATCTGGAGCTGATTGCGCGCAAGCCCGATGATGCGGATCGTGTCATCCGCTGGACGTCCAGCGCGCTGGACGCGGTCGAGCGCGGACGGCAGCTAACCGGGCAGTTGCTGGCTTTTTCAAGCAAGCAGCGGCTGGACGTGAAGTCCGTACGGCTCTCCGAACTGATCGGCGGGATGGCGGGTCTGGTCGAGCGCGCGGTGGCGCCGCTGAGCCGGGTTCGGATCGATCGCATCGATCCGGTGTGGAACGTCCAGACCGATGCGCTGCAGCTCGAACTCGCGGTGCTGAACCTCGCCTTCAACGCACGGGACGCGATGCCCGAAGGCGGAGTTCTGGCGATCACCGCCGAATTGCGATCGGGCAAGGTTGCGCCGGATCTGTCGCCGGGAGACTATGTCGCGCTCACCGTATCCGATACCGGCACCGGCATGGCGCCCGAGGTCGCGGCGCGCGCGGTGGAACCGTTTTTCTCGACCAAGGGAGTGGGCAAGGGCACCGGCATGGGCCTTTCGATGGCCTTTGGTGTGATGCGGCAATCGGGGGGAACGCTGTTGATCGACAGCGAAGTGGGACGCGGCACCGCGATCACCCTGATCCTGCCGCTGGCGACCGTACCGCCCCGCCGCGACGTGCAGGACGATGCCGCGCGCGACGAACGCATCAGCCTGGACGGCAAGAAGGTGGCGCTGGTGGACGATGACCGGCAGGTCCGCGCGTCGCTCGCCGAGATGCTGCGCACCGCCGGCGCGGTCGTGGAAGAGGCGGCGGATGGGGCGGCGGGCGTCGCGCTGGTCGAAGGCGCGCGCTTCGACGTGCTGGTCGTGGACTTCGCCATGCCCGAGCTCAGCGGCAGCGAAGTCGCCGAGCAGGTTGCGGCGATCGACCCCGCCTTGCCGGTCATCCTGATCACTGGCTTTGCGGATTCCGCCAAGCTCGATGCGATCGCCGCGCCGAACGTGACGGTGCTGCGCAAACCCTTCGAATCCCACGAGCTGCTGCGCAAGATCCGTCAGGCTTCCCGGCGCTGAGCCGATCAGGGCAGGGCGGCGCGCAGTTCCTCGATCCAGGTCGTTGCCACGCTGTCCGAGGGCGCCCGCCAATCGCCGCGAGGGCTGAGCGCCGCCGCGCCCGAGACCTTCGGGCCGTTGGGCAGTGCGGAGCGCTTGAACTGGCTGGTCTGGAAGAAGCGGAACAGGAACGCCTCCAGCCATTTGGCGAGTGTCGGCAGGTCATACTGGTTGCGGCCGGCCTCGGGGAAGCCGATCGGCCACAGCCCTGCCTCGGCATCCTTCCAGGCATGCCAGGCGAGGAATGCGACCTTGGACGGCTTCAATCCGAAGCGTGCAACATGGTGCAGGAAGAAGTCGTGCAGTTCATAGGGCCCGATCCGGTCCTGGGTGCTCTGCATCCTTCCCTCGGCATCGGCGGGGACCAGCTCGGGCGAGATCTCGGTATCCAGGATCGACAGCAGCACGGTCGCCGCCTCGCCATCGAACTGGCCGCTGTCGACGCTCCAGCGGATCAGATACTGGATCAGCGTCTTGGGCACGCCGGCATTGACGCCATAATGGCTCATCTGGTCACCGACGCCATAGGTGCACCAGCCTAGCGCGAGCTCGGAAAGATCGCCGGTGCCGAGCACGAAGCCCTGGTTCTGGTTGGCGAGGCGGAACAGATAGTCGGTGCGCAGGCCGGCCTGCACATTCTCGAAGGTGATGTCGTAGACCGGCTCGCCTCCCGCAAAGGGGTGGCCGATATCTGCCAGCATCTGCCGGGCGGTGGGTCGGATGTCGATTTCCGCCGCGGTAATCCCGATCGCGCGCATCAGCGCCCACGCGTTGGACTTCGTGCCCTCGCTCGTCGCGAAGCCGGGCATGGTGTAGCCGCGTATGTCGGTGCGCGGGCGGCCCAGCCGGTCCATCGCCTTGGCGGCGACGATCAGCGCATGGGTGGAATCCAGCCCGCCCGAGATGCCGATGACCAGCGATTTGCTCTTCGTCGTGGCAAGCCGCTGTCGCAGGCCCTCCACCTGGATGTTGAACGCTTCATAGCAATCCTCCTCCAGCGCGGCCGGTGCGTTGGGGACGAAGGGGAAGCGGCGGATGGGGCGGATCAGGCCGCGGTCGGCATAGTCCGGTTCGTGCCGGAACCCGATGCGACGAACGCGGGTCTCCGGATGCCCCGCGTTGCGGGCATTGTCGTTGAAGGTCCCATCGCGCATCCGCTCGAGCCGCAACCGTTCAAGATCGAGATCGGCATAGGTGATGGCATCGGCCAGCTCGAAGCGATGCGATCCGGCCAGCTTCTCGCCGAACTCGTAGATCAGTCCCTGCCCGTCCCAGGCGAGGTCCGTCGTGCTCTCGCCCGGTCCGGAGGCCGAATAGAGATAGGCGGAGATCGTTCGCGAACTCTGCGAGGCGCAGAGCAATTCGCGCTCGCGGCCCTTGCCGATCACGATATTGGAGGCGGAGAGATTGCACAACACCAGCGCGCCGGCCATCGCGCCTTCGGTGGAAGGGGGCTGGGGCGCCCAATAGTCCTCGCAAATCTCGATATGGAAGACGAAGTCGGGCAGGTCGTCGGCCGCGAAAACCAGGTCGGGGCCGAACGGCACCGTCTGGCCGGCGACGGTGATGTCGAGATCGCGCAGGCCTGCGCCTGACGCGAACCAGCGCTTCTCGTAATATTCGCGGTAATTGGGCAGATAGGTCTTGGGCACCACGCCGAGGATGCGGCCGCGCGCGATGGCAACGGCGCAGTTGTAGAGACGGCCGTTCCGCACCAGTGCGGCGCCGACCAGCAACACCGGCTTGAGCGCACGGCTCGCCTCCACAATCGCGGCGATGCCCGCTTGGGTCGCCGCGAGGATCGCGTCCTGCAGGTGCAGGTCATCGATCGCGTAGCTGGTGATGTTCAGTTCCGGGAAGACGAGGATGTCGGCGCCACCGGCATCGCCTTGCCGGGCGAGCGCGATCGTGGCGCGGGCGTTCGCGGCGGGATCGGCCACCGTGCCGATGGGCGTGCAGACACCCGCCCGGATCATCCCATGACGGTGGAGCGCGTAGAACGGATGCGGATCGGCCATGGTGCTGTCCTATGCCGGGGACCATGGCCTGCCAACCCCGCGGGGGCGGGTTTGATCCGGCAGCCGCGTACTCAGGCCTACCCGGTGACGCACCGATCCTCGGAATTTGGCGTGCGTTTCCCGGCCGAGAGACCTCGCCTTACGCCTTGGCCGCGTAGATCATTCGGCCCGGCCCCAGGCGCTCGAACACCTTTGCGAGCTGGCGCTCGCCGACCGCGAAGCAACCCTGGCTACGGCCGAGCTTGCCGTGCTTCGAAATCATGTCCGGATTGGCATACCAGGCGGAATGGATCACGATCGCGCGCGCAAGCGCGTTGTTGTTGGTCGGGTCGAGACCGATCAGCCGCTGCGAATCGCCGTGCTTGCCGACATAATAGTCGGCGGTCAGGAATGCGCCCTCGCAGGTCGCTTCCGAGTTGATTTGGTTGGAGAAGCGCTGCAGCACGCCGGTATGTCCGGGATCGGAGCCGATGCCGTGCGCGACCATCAGCGGCTCCACCTCACCGGTACCCATGTTCACCAGGAAAAAGCGCGCCTCGGACGAGGGCTTCGAGAAGTCGGCGATGGCGATGCGGTCGTGGGTGTCGACCTTCATCGAGTGCCGGTCGAGCGCCGCCGTGGCGCGCCTGAACAGATCCGGGCGGATGCCCTCCGGAACGATCCGGGCCTGCGCGGCGACCTTGGGGGCTTCCCCCAGCGTCGAGGCGTGCGCCGGCTGGATGCGCGGCGGTACCGGAGCGGCGGGCGCGGCGGCCATCGTCGTGCCGATCGTACGCGATGCGCAGGCCGAAACCGCCGCGCCGCTCGCCATCACCAGTGCCGACTTCAGCAGCGCCCGGCGTGATTGAATCATAGCCTCAGACTTCATGATGTTGTTCTGCGCCCGCAAATTTCTGTCTTGCCTTGGCAACCGTATAGCAGAAGCAGCGTTAACGATGCGCTTGCCAGAGCCGCGAATTGGCGCGTTTCGCCGTGCCCGTTGCCCGGTTCACCGATCTGTCATGCCGTTTCGGGACGGATGCTACGTCGCGGCCTTACGCGACTGGCACGAATCGCGCCGCAGTGCGGGCATAGCGTTTCTCTGTTCGCGCAGTGAAAAAATGCCTGTCGCGCCGCGCCTGCGAAGCGCTAGAGGCGGCACATGAGCACGTCCTTTGAACAGGCTGTAGCGGCCCTGATCGCGGTGGGTCGTCGTCTCGATGCCCGCGGCTGGGCGCCGGCGACCTCGGGCAACTATTCGGCGCGGCTGGACGACGGCAGCATCGCGCTGACCGTCTCCGGGCGCCACAAGGGCCGTCTGACGCCGGAGGGGATCATGCGGGTCGACCTCGACGGTCAGCCGCTCACGCCGGGCAAACCATCGGCAGAAACCGATCTGCACCTGGCACTCTATCGACTGTTTCCCGAAACCGGCGCCGTGCTGCACGGCCATTCACCCGATGCGGTGGGGCTCAGCCGCGCCACGCGTGCGGAGGCCTGGACCTTTTCGGGCCACGAGATGCTCAAGGCCTATCCCGGGCATGGCACGCACGATGCGGCGGTGCGGCTCCCCATCGTCGACAATAGCCAGGACATGGCGGTCCTTCAGGCTGCCATCGCCCCGGCGCTGCTGGCTCCCGATGCCATTCCGGCGTATCTGATCCGGAGCCATGGGCTTTATGCCTGGGGCAAGGATGTCGAGGAAGCCGAGCGCGTGCTCGAGGCGACCGAATGGATGATCGCCGCAGAGCGTGCGGAGGCCAGTTTCAGACAGGCAGGGGTACGATGAGCCAGCTTCGAATCTTCGCGGAAAGCGCCGGCATGCCGCTGCTCGACACGCGCGACCCCGTGACGATCGCCGAGGAACTGGCGATCCACGGCGTTCGCTTCGAGCGCTGGCCGTCGCGGCCCATTCCCGTCGACGCCGACCCGGCGGCGGTGCTCGCCGCGTTCGCGCCCGAAGTCGAGCGGCTGAAGGCGGAGCATGGATATCATTCGGTCGACGTCATCCGCATGGTGCCCGATCATCCCGACAAGGATGCGCTGCGCCGCAAGTTCCTGTCCGAACATCGCCATGCCGAGGACGAGGTGCGTTTCTTCGTCGAAGGGCAGGGGCTGTTCACACTCCATCTCAATAATCGCGTGTATGCGGTTCTCTGCGAGGAAGGGGATCTGATCTCGGTTCCCGCCGGCACGCCGCATTGGTTCGACATGGGACCGACACCGCGTTTCGCCGCAATCCGCCTGTTCACCAACCCGGACGGCTGGATTGCGCAGTTCACCGGCGATGCCATTGCCGATCGCTTTCCGCGTCACGAGCCTGTCGTCGCCTGACACGCGCATCGAGAGATACCATGACCCAGCCCAAGGCCGTCCTGCTCGACATCGAGGGGACTACCAGCAGCATCGCCTTTGTCGCGGATGTCTTGTTCCCCTACGCGGCCAGTCAACTGGCACGGTATGTTGAGACGCATTCTGAGGAGGTCGCGCCGATCCTCGCCGAGGTGCCGGGCGACGACAAGATTGCCACGCTGCTCGACTGGATCGACGAGGATCGCAAGGCGACGCCGCTCAAGACTTTGCAGGGGCTGATCTGGGCGCAGGGCTATGCCGATGGCACGCTCAAGGGCCATGTCTATCCCGACACGCCGGAGGCGCTCCGCCGTTGGTACACGGCCGGCGTGGCGATCTACATCTACTCCTCCGGCTCGGTCGCGGCGCAGAAGCTGATCTTCGGCCATTCGATCGACGGCGATCTCACGCCGATGCTCACCGGCTATTTCGACACCACCACCGGACCGAAGCGCGAAGCGGAGAGCTATGGGAAGATTGCGGTCGCAACCGGCTGTAATCCTGAACATATCCTTTTCGTCTCGGATGTGCAGGCTGAAGTCGATGCAGCGCGATCTGCTGGGCTTGGCGCGCTGCTGATCGATCGCGCCGGCGGCCCCGCCGACATCCATTCGCTTGCGGAGATACGTCTGTGATCCTGGAAGACCAGCACACCCGCTCCATCGCCCGTACCGCGGACGGGCGCGGCATCCGCATTCTAGATCAACGTCAGCTCCCCTGGGAGGTCCGCTGGGTGGAACTGCGCGATCTTGATTCCGCGGCGGTGGCAATCCGCGAGATGTGGACGCGGGGCGCGCCGATGATCGGCGCGACGGCCGCCTATGGGCTGGCGATGGCGCTGGCGGTCGATGCGAGCGATGCCGGGCTGGATGCCGCCTATGCCACGCTGGTCGAGACGCGGCCCACCGCGATCAACCTGCGCTGGGCACTGGATCAGGTCCGCGCGGCGGTGGCCGGGCTTGCACCGACCGAGCGTGCGGGTGCGGCCTTCGCCCGTGCCGATGCGATCTGCGACGAGGATGCCGAGCTGTGCCGCGCGATCGGCGCGCACGGCCTGAGCCTGCTGCGCGATCTCCACGCGCGAAATCCCGATCGGCCGGTGCAGATCCTCACCCATTGCAACGCCGGCTGGCTGGCGACGGTGGACTATGGAACCGCGACCGCGCCGATCTATCTTGCCCATGACGCGGGCATCCCGGTGCACGTCTGGGTCGACGAGACGCGGCCGCGCAACCAGGGGGCGCTGCTCACCGCGTTCGAGCTTCGCAACCACGGCGTCCCGCACACGGTCATCGCCGACAATGCCGGCGGCCTGTTGATGATGCAGGGGCAGGTCGACGCGGTGATCGTCGGCACCGACCGCGTGACCGCAAATGGCGATGTCTGCAACAAGATCGGCACCTATCTGAAGGCGCTCGCGGCGCATGACAATGGCGTGCCCTTCTACGTCGCGCTGCCCTACACCACCTTCGATCCGGCAACGGCCAGCGGGGCCGACATTCCGATCGAGGGGCGCTCGGCCGAAGAGCTGACGCGGCTCACCGGTCCGGACGAGGCGGGCAGGATGACGACGATCCGCGTGACGGACTCGCCGGCCCTCAACCCGGCGTTCGACGTCACGCCGGCGCGGCTGGTGACCGGGTACATCACCGAGCGGGGGGTGCTCGACCGCATCTGAGCGGTCAGGCGATCCCCTCGCGCCACGCTGTCACCCGCGTGATCGCCTCGTCCAGCACGGCGTCTTCCTTGACGAAGCAGAAGCGCACGACATTGGTCACCGGGTCTTCCGCATAGAAGGCCGAGACCGGAATTGTCGCGACCCTGGCCTCGTCCACCAGTCGTTCGCTGAAGGTCACATCGTCCATCGCGATCCCCGAGGCAGTCAGGTCGACGGAGAGGAAATAGGTGGCGGCGCTGGGTAGCACCGCAAATCCCGCTGCGCGAAGGCCGGCGGCCAGCCGGTCGCGGCCGGCCTGGAAGCGGACGCGCGCGTCGTGGATCCACGCATCCTGGCTCGCCAGCCCTTCGGCGATCGCCCATTGCAGGTTGGGCGGCGTGGTGAAGGTGAGGAACTGGTGCGCCTTGGCCAGCACGCGGGCCAGCGCCGGTGCCGCGCACATCCAGCCGACCTTGAACCCGGTGAGGGCGAACAGCTTGCCGGCGCTGCCGATCTTGACCGTACGCTCGCGCATCCCCGGAAAGCCGATCAGCGGCAGATGGCGGGCACCATCGAAGGTTACCTGCTCCCAGACCTCGTCACAGATCGCGGTCAGGTCCCGGGCCACGCAAAATTCGGCGAGCATGGCCAGATCCTCGGCACTGGTCATCGTCGCGGCCGGGTTCAGCGGGTTGTTGAGCAGGATCAGCCGGGTCTTCGGTGTCACGGCGGCTTCCAGCGCCGCACGCTCGATCCGCCATTCGGGCGGGCTGAGCCGCACGAAGCGGGGGATGCCGCCGGCGCGGCGGATCAGCGGGACATAGGCATCGTAGAGCGGCTGGAAGCACAACACCTCGTCGCCCGGCTCGATCAGGGCGAGCAGCGCGGCCGCGAGTGCTTCGGTCGCGCCGGAGGTGACGATCACTTCCTCCGCCGTAAGGTTCAGCGCCTGATGACGGGCATAATGGTCCGCGATCGCCTGGCGCAACTCGGGCAGGCCCGCCATCGGGGGATATTGGTTGGAGCGCTCCAGCAACGCGCGAGCGCCGGCCTCCAGCACCGCCTCCGGCCCCCGGCCGTCGGCAAAGCCCTGGCCCAGGTTGATCGCGCCGTTCGCCCGCGCCCTGGCGGACATGGCCTCGAAGATGGTGGTGCCCATCGAAGAATAGATCGGGTTCATCGCGGATCGCTATTGCGGAGAGTGGTTGCGCCTTGCAAGCCGGTGTCGCTTCGCCGCATGACGATGCCGGTCCCTGGCCGCGTAATCGAAGGAATCTCATGAGCAAGACACCGCCCGTGCCCGCCGACTCCCAATCGCCCTATCCGATCGCCGAGGCGCCGCACGACGCCGCCGGTGAGGGGGAGGCCATCGCCGTCGCCAAGGAGCAGGCCGCCGCAGCGAAGCGTCGCGGGCCGAGCAGCCGCCAGATCGGCATGGGGGCCGCGATCGGCATTGGATCGGCCGCAATCGTGGCCGGGCTGCTCTACTGGAAGGGTGGCCGCAAGGACCGCAAGTAAGCCGACCCTATTCAAACCATTCTTGGGGGCGGAGCGGATCGTGACCCGATCCGCCCCATAATCGCGATCAAGACGGTCCGCGCTCGACGATCCGGTGCCGCTGAATGCAAGCATCGCGCGGCCGGCTGGCAGCGGTTCCTTCCGCAACGTCTGGCACGCTGCGCCGCGCGCGCGCCCGCTACTTCCTGAAGAGAAGGTTAAAGACCGGGAAACCTAGGTGTTTCTCCGCTGGACTGTTTCTGCGCACGGTGACCGCTCGGTAAGGTATTGTTCCTATAATGCCATCAACCACAGGCCGGGATTGGGTTAGGCATGCGCACGCGAGATCGGTTGCAGGGCAGGACGAAGCGTAGCGGAGCGGCGACAGACGCCGCTGCGCGCGTTTGCGCCTGCCGCGGCTTCCGCGCGTGATCCAGCCATTGTTCCACTCCTCGGCAATCGATCCGGCGCGAGCGCACGCCGCGATCGAAAGCAACGTGTCGGGGCGCGCCAGAAGGTATCGGAAAGACCAGAAATGATTGCATCGATGAAAATTCCGAGGAAGCTCGCACTTTCGTTCCTGCTGATCTGCGCATCGGCAGCGATCGTGATGATCGTGTTCTTCATGAACATCTCGATGATCCGCTCGGTCACCGACCAGAACAATCTCAGCCAGGAGATCCACTCCAAGACGCTGACGCTGGAAACCGCATTGCTGCGGCAGAACAGCCAGCTTCGCGGGTTTCTCGTCACCGCCGATCCCACCTATCTGAAGTCGTACGACGAGGGCCGCTCGGAATATGACGAGACCTCGGCCGAACTCGAAAAGCTGCTGACCGATCCGGCGCTGCTCGAGGCACTGCGCAAGTCGCGCGCCGAGACATTGTCATGGCGCGAGAAGTGGGGCGACCGCCTCATCGCCGAGGTCAAGGCAGGCCGGCGGGATTCCGCCCAGGCCGAGGTTCGCACCGCCGGCAAGTCGGTGCTGGTCTCCGCCGCAGTGCTGCCGCTGCGCGCGATCAAGGATGCGCAGGCCGAAGCCATCGAGAAGAACGGCGCGCGCCAGGAAGGCGCGATCGCGACCGCGACCCAGGTGCTGATCATCGGCGCCATCGCACTCATCGGCATCGCCATCGGCCTGGCCGTGACGCTCAGCCGCATCATCGCCCGCCCGATCAGCCAGCTCACCCGCTCGATGGCGGACCTTGCTGCCGGCCGCAACAATATCGACGTGCCCGCCACGGCGCGCGGCGACGAACTGGGTGACATGGCCCGCGCCGTGCTGGTGTTCCGCGACGCCGCGGTTGCGAAGTCCGCTTCGGATGCGGCCAGCGCCGAGGCCGAAGCCGCGCAGAAGATGGTCGTGGAAACCGTCTCGAACCATCTCGCCGAGCTGGCGCAGGGCAACCTGACCGCGCAGATCACCGCACATTTCCCCGGCGAATACAGCGTGGTGAAGACCAACTTCAACAACGCCCTGTCGAGCCTGCGCGAACTGATCTCCTCGGTGATCGAGGCAACCACGTCGATCCGCACCGGCTCGAACGAGATCGCCCAGGCGAGCGAAGATCTCGCGCGCCGCACAGAGGCCAATGCCGCCAGCCTCGAAGAGACTGCCGCTGCCGTCACCCAGATGGACCAGCGCCTGAAGGCGACCGCGTCGGCCGCCGGCCAGACGGTGGAGCGTGCCGACGGCACGATGTCGACCGTCGACAATGGCCGGTCGACCGCGGACGAAGCCGTGCAGGCGATGACCCGCGTCTCCGAAAGCGCCAAGGGCATCGACAGCGTCATCGAAGGCCTCGACAAGATCGCCTTCCAGACCCGCGTTCTCGCGATGAACGCCGCCGTCGAGGCAGGGCGTGCAGGTGAGGCCGGTCGCGGCTTCGCGGTGGTCGCCGACCTCGTCTCGGCATTGGCGATGCGCGCCGAGGAAGAGGCCGGACGCGCGCGCGATCAGCTGACCGCCACGCAGAGCGATATCGTCACGGCGGTGCAGGCAGTGCAGCGGGTGGACGGCGCGCTTGCCGACATCTCGGCGGGCGTGGGCGAAGTCCACCAGCTGCTCGGCAACATGGCATCCGACAACCATGCGCAGTCGAGCGCCGTCACCGAGATCAGCGCTGCCCTTGGCGCGATGGACCAGTCGACGCAGCAGAATGCCGCGATGGTCGAGGAAACCTCGGCGGCGGCGCGCAACCTGGCGAGCGAAGTGTCGGTCCTTTCGGAGCAGGCAAGCCGCTTCAACGTCGGCAACGGCATGGCTGCGCCCGCGGCGCGGGTGGCATCCTCGCGGTTCAACAGCGGTCATGTGAAGCCGCTGCCGGCGGCAGCCGTCTCCGCACTTGTCCGCAACAGCAGCGCGGATGACGATTGGCAGAGCTTCTGATCAACCTGCTCAAGGCCCCGGGATTGGCCGTTCGATCGGATTGCGAATCGAACGGTCCCCGGCAAGAAGATCCGATACATCGGCCTCTGCCCGGGATTAGTATAATGACAATGGTATCGGCCCGGACGGGATTGGCGGAACTTGCCCGCATGGCACGGGTGTCGGGCGAACTGGGGTCGCCGTTCGTGGGGGACGTGCTTGCCGCCGGGCTCCGGCAGCTGGCACGCGGGCCTCACAGCCAGGCGGTGATTGCCAACTGGGAAGGGGATGCCGCCTCGGCGGCGCTGGCAATGCGGTTCAACGCCGCGCTCCACTTCCTCGCCAGGCGGGGCAACCCGCCCGCGCTGGCAGCGCTCTACCGCCACGAACATGACGATTTCGATGGCGCGATCGGTGACGCGCTGGCGGCCGAGGACGATCTCATCGCAGGCTTCCTGCGCCGCACCCCGCAGACCAACGAGGTCGGCCGGTCGGGCGCCTTGGTCGCCGCGCTGATGCAGGTTCGGCGCCGCTTCGGCCTGCCGTTCGAGCTGCTGGAGATCGGATCGAGCTGCGGCCTCAATCTCAATCTGGGGCGCTACGGGTTCGACCTGGGCGGAGTGCTTGCCGGAGACCGGCATTCGCCGGTGCAGGTAGCGCCCGACTGGCATGGGCCGGCGCCGAAGCCTGCGCCGCTGGACGTGGTGTCGGCCAAGGGCGTCGACCTGCATCCGCTGGATGCCGGCGACCCCGCGACCTGCGAACGGCTGATGGCCTATATCTTCGCCGATCAGCCGCTGCGGCTGCACCGGCTGGAGCAGGCGCTGGCAATGGCACGCCGCCACAAACCGCAGCTCGAGCAGGGCGATGCCTCCGAATGGCTTGCGCGCCAGCTCGCGGCGCCGCAGGCGGAAGGCGTGTGCCGCGTCGTCATGCACTCGATGGTGCTGCAATATCTGCCGCCGCGTGATCGCGCCGCGGTGGTGGCAATGATCCGCGACGCTGGCCAATATGCCACGCCCGAGCGACCGCTGGCCTGGGTCGGCTTCGAGTGGACCGAGACGCGCAGCGAAGTGCGGCTGTCGCTCAGCTGGTTCCCGGGCGGGGAGGAGCGTCGCGTGCTGGCAGTCTGTCACCCCTATGGCAATTCGGTGGAGTGGCGGGGCTAAGCATTTTCGACGTGCCGGCACGGGCACCGGCCCGGAAAATGCGGAAAAAAGTCGCTAAACCTGCACAGCGTGTTCGGCGCGGCCGGCGGTCCCGAACACGCGCAGATAGCGATCGATTTCGGCCGGCTCGCCGGTCGCCTTGGCGGGATTGTCCGAAAGCTTGACCGCCGGGCGGCCGTTCGCGGCCACCACCTTGCAGACCAGCGAGATCGGCTCCAGCCCGCCCTCGCCAACGGGATCGCAGCCGCGGAAATCGTTGGTAAGGTTGGTGCCCCAGCCGAAGCTCATCCGCACACGGCCGTTGAAGTGGCGATAGGTCGCCTCGATCGATTCCACGTCCATGCCGTCCGAGAAGATCAGGAGCTTCTCGCGCGGGTCGCGGCCATGGTCCTGCCACCAGCGCAGGATCTGTTCGCCGCCGGGGATAGGGGGCGCGCTGTCAGGGCGGAAGCCCGTCCAATCCGCCACCCAATCGGGCGCACGGGCGAGGAAGGAGGTGGTGCCGAAGGCGTCGGGCAGCGCAATCAGGAGGTTGCCGCCATAATGGGCGCGCCATTGTTCGAGCACGCGATAAGGTGCGTCGGCGAGGCTCGCATCGTCGGTCGAAAGCGCCGCCTCCACCATCGGCAGCTCATGGGCGTTGGTGCCGATCGCCTCCAGGTCCGCGTCCATGGCCAGCAGCACGTTGGAGGTGCCGATGAAGCGGTGGCCGAGCCCTTCCTTCAGCGCCTCCACGCACCAGCGCTGCCAGAGGAAGCCATGGCGGCGGCGGGTGCCGAAGTCCGAGAGGACCAGGTCGGGCAGGCTGCGCAACCGTTCGACCTTGTCCCACAGCTTGGCCTTGGCACGGGCATAAAGCACGTCGAGCGCGAACCGGTCCCGCCCGCGCATCGCCGCGCGCGAGCGGAGCTCGTTGACGATGGTCAGCGCCGGGATCTCCCACATGGTCGTATGGGTCCAGGAGCCGTGGAAGTGGAGCGAGAACTGACCGTCATGCCGTTCCAGCTCGTAGGCCGGCAGCCGGAAATCGGCGAGCCAGGCGATGAAATCCGGCGCGAACATCTGGGTCTTGCCGTAGAAGCTGTTGCCGGCGAGCCAGATCAGCTCCTTCTTCGTGAAGCGCAGCGAGCGTGCATGATCGAGCTGGGCGCGGAGTTCCGCTTCGTCGATCACCTCGGCCAGCCGCACCGTTTTGGTGCGGTTGATCAGCGAGAAGGTGACCTGCGTATGCGGGTTCCGCTGCCGGATCATCTGCAGCATCAGCAGCTTGTAGAAATCGGTATCGAGCAGGCTGCGGACGATCGGGTCGAGCCGGAAATTGTGGTTGTAGGTCCGGCTCGCAATGTCGGTGAAGGTCATGGACTGTTCTTATTCCCAGCCGCCGCCGAGCGCGAGGAAGATCGCGATCTGGTCGTCGGGCAGCTTGGCCTGTGCCGTCGCATAGCTGGCTTCGGCCTGCGCCAGACTACTCTGGGCGGAGAGCAGCGACAGGAAATCGCTGCGGCCGAAGCGGAACAGGCGGCCTGCCTGATCTGCAGCGATAGCGGCGCTGTCGCGGGCGCGGCGGAGCGCCTCGGCCTGGTCGCGGTCCCGCGCATAGGTCTCCAGCGCCGTCTCGGTATCGCGCAGCGCGCTGAGCACGGTGGAGTCGAAGTTGGCGAGGTCCGCATCCACCTGCGCGCTCGCCGCATCGATCCGCGCGCGCACCGCAGGGCGGTTCGGGAAACTCCAGCTGATCAGCGGCCCGAGGCTGAACCCGAAGGACGTCGGACTTCCCAGCTTGTCGAGCGCGCCGCTCAGGCCAGCCGAGCCGCCCAGGCTGATCTGCGGGTAGAGATCGGCGGTGGCGACGCCGATCCGGGCGGTGTCGCCGGCGATGGTGCGCTCGGCCTGGCGGATGTCCGGCCGGCGGCGGAGCATCGCGGCGCCGTCACCCACCGGCATCGGCCGCGGCAGCACGGGCAGGGCAGCGCAGCTTTCGATCTCACGCGGATAGTCGGCGGCGGGGCGGCCGAGCAGCGCGGCGAGCGTGTAGAGCCCGGCGCGGCGCTGGGCAGCGAAGATCGGGAGGTTGGCCTCACTCGTCTGCACCGCTGCCTGGGCGCGGGTAACATCGAAGGCGGTGCCGCGGCCTGCACGCTGGAGCCGCTGGGTTGCGGAGAAGGTCTGGCGCTGCAGGCTGACGATTCGCTGGGTGGTCGCCAACCGGAAATTGGCGGCACAGATATCGGCATAGGCGCGCGCGGTGGCCGCGGCGACGCTGACCCGCACCGCATCGCGTGCGGCGGCGACGGCATCGCGATCGGCGAGGCTTGCTTCGATCGCGCGGGCGATCTTGCCGCGCACGTCGAGCGGATAGCCAACCGCAATGCCGAGATCATAGCCGAGCGTGCCGGGCAGGGTCGCTCCGGTACCGGACGGACGGGCCAGCGTGCCGCCGCCGGACAGGTCGGTAGTCGGCTGCCGCGTCGCCTCGGTCTGGCGGACAATGGCTTCGGCGCGGCGTAGATTGGCATCGGCGGCGCGCAGATCGGCATTGGCGGCGAGCGCCTGCTCGACCAGCGCGTCCAGCCGCGCGTCGGCATAGAGCCGCCACCAGTGATCGGGCAGGGGTGCGTCCGTGAATGCCTTGTTCTGCGCCGACCGGAAGGCGCCCGTCGCCGCCGGTGCGTTGGCCGGGCCGGAGACGGGGGGGTGATAGTCCGGCCCGGCGTGCGTGCAGCCGGCGATCAGCGCGAGCGCGGCGAGGAAGGGAAGGCGCCGCATTATCGCTTCGCCTGCGCGGAAGGGGTCGGGGCCGGCTGCACGGCCGCGTCAGGCTGGATCGTCACCGTTGCGGTGCGGCCGGCAATCAGGCGGAGATCGGCGGGCACCCGGGTCAGCTTCACCCGCACCGGAATGCGCTGGGCGAGGCGCACCCAGGTGAAGGTCGGGTCGACATTGGGGAGCAGGTTGCCGGCGTTGCTGCGGGTCGTGTCGTTGATGCCGGCGGCGATGCTCTCGACCACCCCGTGGAGCAGCCGCGGTTCGCCCATCAGTTCCACCGTCACCGGCGCACCGATCCGGATGCTGGGCAGCTTCGTTTCCTCGAAATAGCCCTCGACGCGCAGGCTGTCGGCGTCGACCAGCGCCATCGCCTGGGACCCGGCGGCGACATAGTCGCCCGGGTGCAGATCGAGGTTGGTCACGGTGCCGTTGACCGATGCTTTCACCTGCGTGCGCGAGACGTTGAGTTCGGCGCTTTCGACCGACGTAAGTGCCTGGGCGAGCGCTGCCTGGGCGGTGGCGACCCGGGCTACATTCTGCTCGTGCGTTTCTGCCGCGACGAGATTGCCGAGCGCCAAGTCGCGCCGGGCCTCCCGCTGCGCCTGGTTGAGCGTGGCCCGCGCGCTTTCCACGCTGGCTCGGGCCTGAGCCAGCGCCAGCGCATAGCGCGGCCGGTCGATCACGAAGAGCAGATCGCCGGCCTTCACCTGCTGGTTGTCGTGCACCGCAACCGCCGTCACCAGCCCACCGATATCCGGGGTCACGCGTACCACATCGGCGCGCACGCGCCCGTCGCGGGTCCAGGGGCTCCGCGCATAATGCTGCCACAACCACAACGCGACGACGGCGGCGACGATCACGATGACGATCGTTGCGGCACTGCGGCCAAGGGCGGGAAGGTAGCGTTTCATGGGTGGAATCCGATCGAAGGCGTGGCCCAGGCAAGCAGGCCGAGCAGAAGGACGAACAGGCACAGATCGACAAGCGCGCGATACGCAACGAAGCGGTACAGGCCGAAGGCGTTGAACAGGCGGGCGAGCAGCATCGTCAGCAGCATCGCGACGACCCCGAGGAGCAGCAGCGTGGGGACAAAGACCCCGTCGATGGAGATTTCTCCGGTCACAGCGCAGCCTCCGGCAAGGGATCGGCATCCGGGAACAGATTGCGGCGCAGGCTCAGCAAGCCCAGCGCACCCGCGCGGCGAACGCCCGGGTCGGGATCCGCGGCGATGGTGTGGAGGGCCGTATCGATATGGGCGAGCAGCGCGGGATCCTCGGGCTTCTCCACCTCGGGCTCCAGGCGGCGATAATAGGTGCCCACGTCACGCAATACGTCTGTGAGCGGGGCGGCACGCTCGACGGGCAATTCCAGCCGTAGCGCGCGCAACTCGCCGATCGCGACACCGGTGCGCAGGTCGCGCAGCGCGTCGTAGAGCGGTTTGCCCGGCGATCGGCCACTGAGCGCCAGACGCGGGGCAAGCAGCGCGATCCGGTCCAGCATCCGATTGATCCAGCCGCGCACGTCGGGTGGGGTCATCAGGTTGCTGCGCTCGGCGATGTCGGCCCAGCCGGCCTTGAGCGTCCGGCGGATCGCCTGGTCGATGCCCGCGGATTGCAGGAGCCGCGCCATCAGGATCGCGAAGGCGACGCCCATCAGCTGCGCGATCGCGCCGTTGACGAAGCTGGCAAAGGCGCTGGTGTATTTGGCCGCGATCAGCAGCGGGCTACCGAGCCCGAGCAGCGTCGGCAGTGCGATGCCCATCCATTTGGGCGAATGCATCATGGCGCCCAGGATCAGCAGCGGCGGTGCCATCGCGGCGGCGAGCTGTCCGAAACCGTCGAGCCGGGGCATGATCGCATAGCCATAGATGGCGCCCAGAATGGTTGCGATCAGCGTTCCCCAGAAGAAGGAGCGGAGGGGCAGCAGCGGATCGGGGGCCGCCGCGAACAGGGCCAGGAACACTCCGGCAAGCATGACCGCGGTCGAGCCGTCCGACCAGCCGCTGGAGATCCAGATCGCGGAGCCGATGGCGAGCGTTAGAAACGCGCCGAGCGCGCCGCGTGCCGCGCCGACCCAATCGACATGCGCTTCACGTCCCCGCCGGCCCTCGAGCAATTCGGCGACGCGGGGTGTCACGGGGCGCCGATCGAGCGTAGCTAGCTGTTCGGCGAGTTCCCGGCAGTCGCGATGCGCGCCGATCAGCGCAGAGAGGCGCGAGAGCAGGCTGAGCAGCAGCAGATCGTGCCACGAACTCCCTTTGTGGACGTCCGGTTCGAGGGCGGCGCAGCGGGCTTCCAGCACGGCGGCGTCGGCGGCGCGTTCGGCGCGATCCCGCTCGAGCGTCTTCAGCCAGGCTTGGGTATCGGTGAGCAGCGTTGCCACTTCAGGCGGCAGTCCGCCATGCGCCTGCAGCCGGACCGTCCGGTCGTCGACGGCAGCCCCGAGCGGCATCAGCAGCGAAAGCTGGTCCTGCAAGGCGCGGACGGTGCGGACACGAGGGGCGGTGCGGGCGGTCTCGTAGGGCAGGTGGATCGAGAGCTGGTGCAGCTCGGTAATGTCGGCCGCGAGGCGACGGCGCTCGCCATCCACCCCGGGCACCGGCTCCAGCGCGAGCGAGTCGTGCGACCAGCGCTCGGCGTCCTTGAGGATGGTCGATACGCGGGTCAGCAGAAAGGCGGCGACCGAACGGGGGAAGACCACGCCATGCACCAGGCTGCCGCACAGGATGCCCAGCGTGATTTCCTGCACGCGCAGGCTCGCCACCGTAAAGATCGTGCCCGGCGAATCGACGCTGGGGAGCACGATCAGCACCGCGCTGTATCCGGCCAGGACGAACATGTAGGAGCGCGGTGTCCGATCCAGCAACGAGACGAATACGCACAATGCGAGCCACGCTGAAATCGCCAGGACGAGCAACTCGGGCGCGTTGATCAATGCGGGCACCATGATCACGGCAGCGCCTGCACCGACGACGGTGCCGATGATCCGGAACAGGGCCTTGGAAAGCACGGCGCCGGCCAGCGGCTGGGCGACGATATAGGCGGTGAGGAACGACCAATAGGGCCGGTCGAGCCCGATCGATAGCGCCAGATAGATGGCGAGCATGCCCGCCGCGTACGACTTCAGTGAGAAGACTGCGGCGTCGATGCCCCAGCGATCGGTCATGGCTGTGCCCGCCGATCGGCCAGTTTCGCCGCCAGGGTATCGAGCACGCGCAAGGTAGTCTCCAGTTCCCCGTCGCTCACCCCATCGAGCAACTCGCTGCGCAACGCTGCGAGCCGGCGGTCGATCCGTGACGCGTGCGAAACACCTTCCGGCGTGAGCTGAAGCAGGTTCGCGCGGCGATCGCGTTTGTCGACGGCGCGTACGACCAGTCCCGCATCCTCCAACGCGTGAAGGGTGCGGACCAGCGAGGCTTCGGTCACCCCCACGGCCCGCGCAAGGTCCGCCTGGCGCGCACTGTCGCCGAGCCGCTGGAGGTATACGAGCGCCCAGCCGGTGGAGCTGGAGATGCCGAGCGACGCGAGCGTGGTGTCCGCAAGGCGCTGCCATGCACGCGAAACAGGGCTCATGCGCGTCGCGAGTGCGCGCTCAAGGGATTGCCGGTCGGTCATTACGGACGTTAGTTAGTACGCTAACTAACTAGGTCAAGCCCTGCATGGCGGTGAACGTTCGCATCCCTATTTTTGGGCTGCCGCCCAGTCCTCGGCGGCTTGGAGGACGCGCAGCGCATTCCCGCCCCAGATCTTGGCGATGTCGGCGTCCGAATAGCCCTCCTTGCGCAACCGGGCAGTGATCTTGGGAAGCGCGGTGATGTCCTCCATGCCGCGGACGCCGCCGCCGCCGTCCCAGTCCGCGCCGATGCCGACATGCTCCACGCCCATCACCCGGATGGCATGCAGCAGGCTTTGCATGAACAGCTCGAAGTCTGCGCCGTCGGTCGCCGAGGGGAGGGCGGCCCTTTCGGCGATCAGGGCGCGTTGCTCGGTGGGGGTGAGGACCCACCATCGCCGCTGGCGCTCGGCGAGTTTCTCCCGCGCCGGATCACGGACCGACGGCGTCAGGTACAGGCTGTTGATTTGCAGCACGCCCCCGGCCGCAGCGAGCTTGCGCATGCGGTCATCATCCAGGTTGCGCGGATGGTCGAACATCGCCTTGGGCCCGGAGTGGGAGGCCAGGATCGGTACTTTCGACAGCATCAACGCCTGATCGAACACGTCGTCCGAGGCGTGGCTGACGTCGATCACCAGACCAAGACGGTTCATTTCCGCCACCCATTGTTTCCCCAGCGGGCTGAAGCCGTGCCATTTGGGCGTGTCGGTCGCGCTGTCGGCAAACTGGTTGTTGCGGAAATGGACGGGCCCGGCCAGCCGTACGCCCAGGTCGCGGAAGTGGCGGAGCAGGCTCAAGTCCTCGCCGAGAGGATAGCTGTTCTCGATGCTCTGGAACACAATGCGCTTGCCGCTGGCGGCGATGCGACGCGCATCGGCGGGCGTGGTCGCCATCTCCAGCTTGTCCGGATGGGCAGCGACGACGCGCTGGATCCACGTGGCGCGGGTCAGCGCGGCATTGCGCGCAGTTGCATAGCCATCCGGCGTCAAGGGACCCTGGGGCGTATAGATGACGAAGAATCCCCCATCGAGCCCGCCCTGCTCCATGCGGGGGATATCGATCTGGCTGCCGTCGAACGCGCGATCGTGCCAGCGGGCGAAATCCCATCCCGGATGCTCGAAGAATTCGGGCGTGTCGAGATGCGTGTCGAGCACCAGCAACTGGTCGTGCAGCAGCCGGTCGCGGATCGGTACGGTGTCGTCCGGCGCCAGCCCGAGCAGAAGGGGAAGGGCGAGGATGGTCTTCATGGCGGCACTCCCGGCGCTGGTGCTTTGCTGCCAGCGTCGCCGGGATGTCGCACCGCGTCAATCGCCCTTCATTTGAGCCGCAGCGGCAGTCCTGCAGCGAGAAACTGGACTTCGTTTGCGGCCGCCGCGACCGACTGATTGATGCGGCCGGCAGCGTCGCGAAAGCGGCGGGCCAGCGCATTGTCCGGGACGATGCCGAGCCCGACTTCGTTGGCGACCAGGATCAGGGGACCGCGCGCCTCGGCGACCGCGGAGGCAAGTGCCTCCGTCTCCGCGTCCAGGTCTCGCTCGGCGAACATCAGGTTCGAGGTCCACAGCGTCAGGCAATCGACCAGCAGCACGCGGCCGGGGGCGGCCTGCGCGCGAATGGCGGCGGTCAGATCGAGCGGCACGTCCAGCGTCGACCAGCGCGCCCCGCGATCGGCGCGGTGACGGGCGATGCGGTCCTCCATTTCATCGTCGAGAGGCTGGGCGGTGGCGATGTAGACGAGATCTCCGTCGAGCGCTTCGGCCCGCGCCTGGGCGTATCGGCTCTTGCCCGAGCGGGCACCGCCGAGGACGAGCAAGCGGGTCACGACCGGGCCTCCCGTGAAAGCGCAATCAGCGCGGGTATATCGACATGGGCTTCGAGTTCGGCGGCGATGGCATCGAGCGCTGCGTCGACGGACGCGGCATAGTCCGTCCCGGCAGAGGTGATCCCGATGCGGGCGAGCAGTGCGCGGCGAAGCTCCGTGCTGGTGAACAGGCCGTGCAGATAGGTGCCGAACACGCGCCCGTCCGCTGCCAGCGCACCGTCCGGACCATTCTCCAGCGCCGCGAAGGGGCGCGCGGTATCGCGACCGGTGGTGACGCCCATGTGCATTTCATAGCCTCTGATGGCCGCGCCAAGCGCGGTTCCCTGTACCGGGCGGAGCGCCTTGTCCCGCGTCATCACCGTCTCGACCTCAAGGAGGCCCAGACCCGGTACGGCGCCGGGCGGTCCCTCGATGCCCTCCGGATCGGCGATGGTGCGGCCGAGCATCTGATAGCCGCCGCAGATTCCCAGCACCGCGCCGCCGCGGCGGTGATGGGCGAGCAGATCAATGTCCCAACCCTGTTCGCGAAACGCCGCAAGGTCGGCGATGGTCGCCTTGGATCCCGGCAGGATCACCAGTGCGGCATCCCCCGGCAGCGGCTGACCCGGGGGGATCATCGCCAGCGACACCCCGGGTTCGAGTTTCAGCGGATCGAGATCGTCGAAATTGGCGATGCGCGGCAGCATCGGGCAGGCGATAACAATACGGCCCTCACGAGTGGGGCCACGCCGCTCCAATACCACCGCGTCCTCGCTGGGCAGCCGGGCTGCATCCCGCAGCCAGGGGATCAGTCCGTAGCCGCGCCAGCCGGCACGTTCCTCGATCTGGGCATAGCCATCCGCGAAGAGCGCAGGATCGCCGCGAAATTTGTTGATCAGGAAGCCGCGGATCATCGCGGCGTCGTCGGGGGCCAGCACCGCGCGGGTGCCGACCACCGCCGCGATCACCCCGCCGCGATCGATATCGCCGACCAGCAAAACGGGTACATTCTCGGCGCGGGCAAAGCCCATGTTCGCGATGTCGCCGGCCCGCAGGTTGATCTCGGCGGGCGATCCCGCGCCTTCCACCAGCACCAGGTCGCACGCGGCGGCAAGGCGGCGGTAGCTTGCCAGCACCTCGCCGAGCAGCGGCCGGCGCGCCTCGCGGAAATTGCCTGCATGCAGCGTCCCGCGCACCTTGCCGTTCACCACCAGCTGCGAGGTGCGGTCGGCCTGGGGCTTGAGCAGTACCGGGTTCATGTCGGTGTGCGGCGCCACTCGGCAGGCGAGCGCCTGCAGCGCCTGGGCGCGGCCGATCTCGCCGCCATCTTCGGTCACAGCCGCGTTGTTCGACATGTTCTGCGGCTTGAACGGCCGGACGCGCAGGCCGCGATTGGTGAGTGCCCGGCACAGGCCGGCGACCAGCACCGACTTGCCGACATCCGACCCCGTGCCCTGCAACATCAAAGCGCCCATGCGACCCCTCCGGCGATGAGCCATAGCAGCCCGCAGGCGCGCAGATAGAGGGCAAGGCCCCGGCGGATGTCGGACGCATCTGCATCGACGCGGCCGTCGCCGATCCAGGGCTTGGCCTGCACCACCCCGTCATAGGCAATCGGGCCGGCAAGCCGCAGGCCGAGCGCGCCTGCCATCGCCGCCTCCGGCCAGCCGGCATTGGGGGAGGCATGCCTGCGCGCATCCCGCAGCATCGTTCGCCATCCACGCCCGGCGCAGAGGCAGAGCAGCAGACCGGAGAGGCGGGCGGGGGCGAGGTTCAGCAGGTCGTCCGTCCTTGCAGAGGCCCAGCCGAACGCCCGCCAGCGGGCCTCGCGGTGGCCGATCAGGCTGTCCGCGGTGTTGATCGCCTTGTAGATCCACAGCCCCGGCAGCCCGCCGACGAGCAGCCAGAGCAGCGGCGAGACGATCCCGTCGCAAAAGCTCTCGGCAAGGCTCTCGATTGCTGCACGGGCGACGCCGGCGGCGTCGAGCCGCGCGGTATCCCGCCCGACGATGTAGCCCACCGAGGTGCGCGCAGCCGCCAGATCACGCCGGGCAAGCGCCGTCGCGACCGGGCGGACGTGCAGATAGAGGCTGCGTTGGGCAAGCCCCGGAAAGGCGGCGAGCGAGAGCAGCAGCCACCCGTGCGGCAACCGCGCCGCGATGCGCTGGATTTCCCATCCGGCGGCCCCGGCCAGCAATGCCAGGAGTAGTAGCGTTGCCACGCCCAGGATGCGCCTGCGCGCGTCCGGCCAATCGTCCCGGTTCCAGCGCTGTTCGCAGGTGGCGATGAGCCGCGCGAAGGCGCCCACCGGATGGCCGATCCGGGCATAGAGCCAGGCGGGCCAGCCGATTGCCGCTTCCAGCGCCAGCGCGACAAGCGCCACCGGCTCAGACATTGCCCAGCGCCTCGTCCAGACGTCGCAACGCGTCCTCGCCGTTCGGTATTCCGAACCGGAGCCAGCGCGGGGCATAGTCGAACGGGCGGACAAGGATGTGGGCGCGGGCAAGCCGGTCGAACATCATGGGGGCTGAGTCGTGTTCGATCAGCCGGAACAGCGGCGAACGCCCCGACGGCTCGAGGCCATGCGCGACAAGCACGCCGTCCAGCGCGGCGGCGCGTTGGGGCAGGGCGATCCGTACCGCGTCGATCCAGGGTCCGTCCCGATAGGCGGCGGTGGCGATGGCCAGCGCGGTGGTGTCGATCGGCCAGTCTCCCAGCACCCGGCGATAGCGCGACAGCACCGATCGCGGGCCGAGCACGAAACCGAGCCGTAGCCCGGCGAGCCCGAAGAACTTGCCGAACGAGCGGAACACGATCAGCCGGCGTCGGTCGTCGACGAGCGGCGCGACGCTCGCCGACGGGTGCGGATCGGCGAATGCTTCGTCCACCACGAGCCAGCCGCCGGCGAGGGTGCGGCTGTGGAGCAGCGCCTGGATGTCGCCCCTGCTGTGCAGCGTGCCGCACGGGTTGCCGGGGTTGGCGAAGATCAGCGTGGCGTTGCCGGGCACCGGTTCCCCTGCTGCGATCGGCATACTGTCTGCGAAGACGGCGCCGTGCGTACGGTAGCCGGGAACGACATGGCACGCGCGACCGCCGAGCAACATGCCGAGCAGCCGCAGGCCCATCTCGCTTCCCGGCACGGCGCAGAGCTGCGCGGGCGCGACGCCGAAATGCGCCGCTGCCGCCGCCTCCAGCGCTGCAAGCGCGTCGGGCGCCGGAAGGACGCCGAGGTCCGGCCGAAGGTCTTCCGGGATCTGCCATGGCACGGGATTGATGCCGGTCGAAAGGTCAAGCCAGTCCCCGTCGCCGAAGCGGGCACGCGCGGCTGCGAGATTGCCACCATGGTGCAGCAGCGGATCGCTCATCCGAAATGCGGCGCGATCACGAGCGCGAGCAGCAAGCCGGTTTCGACCAGTTCGATCCCGGCGCCGTGCCCGTCGCCGGAAATGCCGCCCAGCGAGCGGCGAACCCGCCAGCCCCAGGCGGCGATCAGCAGCGGGGCGGCGATCAGCGCCGGCGCCGCAATCGCGGCGGCGAAGGCGAGCAGCACCGCCCAGACGATCAGGTCGGCCGGGCGGATCGCATGTCGGAAGCGGCTGGCGAGCCCTTCGTGCAGCGGCGGCAGCCACCAGCTCCATAGCAGCGGCCCCAGCCGGGCGGCGGCAGGAACGAACAGCAGCGTCCACCAGCCGGCGCCGGTCAGCAGGGCGTGGAGGAGTACCAGCTTGGCGAGCAGCTGCAGCGCGATCGCCACCACGCCGAAGCTGCCGACATGCGGATCGGCCAGCACCTCGCGCAGCCGCTCCGGTCCCTTGTGGATTGCGCCGCTCGCATCGGCCAGATCGGCCAGGCCGTCCAAATGCAGGGCACCGGTGATGCCGACCCATACCGCCAGCGCGGCCATCGCGCCGCTCCAGGGATCGAGCTGCAGCCCCAGCCAAGCCGCGCCCAGCACCGCAAGCCCGATCACCAGCCCCGCCGCGGGGAACCAGCGCATCGAGCGGGCGAAGGCCGCACCGTCGGCGGCGACCGGCGGCAGCGGCAGCCGGGTGAGAAACTGGAGGGCGAGGAGAAACTCTTTCATGTAACCAATCCGATGATCTGGCCGATACGTGGCGTGCCAGGCCAGACGCGCAGGCTGAGCAGCGCGGCGTGGGGCAGGGCGATATTCCAAAGCTGGGGGAAGTCGATCGCGCAGAGGCCGGCGATCGCCGCGCGCATGGCCCCGCCATGCGTGACGACCAGCGTCGGGCGATCGATATCGGCCAGCGCGGCACGGACCCGCGCGACCAGTTCGGGCCATCCCTCGCCGCCCGGGGGGACGTGTCTGGCGGGATCGGCCTGGAAGGCCGCCAGCGCCGGTGCGTCGATCGCATCGAACCGCATGCCGTCCCATGCGCCGAAGTCGAGTTCGCGCCACCGCGCGTCCTGCCGCGCGACGAGGCCGGCCCCAGCGGCGATGCGCTCGGCCGGCACCCGCGCGCGGGCGAGGCCGGAATGGACCAGTGCCTCCACCGGCACCTGGGCCCCATTGCGGATGCACGCGTCCACGCCCTCGGGCAGCGGCGCGGCATCGCTGCGGCCGATCAGCCGGCCTTCGGCATCGGTGATGCCGTGGCGGAGCAGGTGGATGTCGATCCCGCTCATGCGCCGCCGGCGACGCCCGCCTCGGCAAAGGTCGCCATGCCGTCATGTGCGGCCAGCGCCGATCGCACGACCGCCGCCGCTACCGCCGCGCCGCTTGCTTCCCCCAGGCGCATGTTCAGCCGGAGCAGCGGGTCGAGGCCAAGCCGGGCAAGCAGCCGGGCATGGCCCGGCTCGGCGGAGCAATGGCCGGCGATGCAATGGTCGACGATGGCCGGCACCGCGGCGGCAAGCGGCGCGATCGCCGAGCAGCAGATGAACCCGTCGAGGAGCACCGGCACGCCGGCATGGCGCGCGGCAAGCACGGCCCCCGCGATCGCGGCAAGCTCGCGGCCGCCGACCCGACGGAGCGTCTCGAACGGCGTTCGGGGCGCATCGTCATGATAGGCGATCGCCCGCGCGATCACCCCCGCTTTCCGGCTGATCCCTTCGCCATCCAGCCCGGTGCCCGGGCCCACCCAGTCGCCGGCCTCGCCGCCATAGCTGCGCAGGCACAGGGCGGCGGCGGCGGTGGAGTTGGCGATCCCCATCTCACCCAGCAGCAGCAGGTCGGTGTCCGGCGTGACCACCGCGGCGCCCTGCCGGAGGGCGGCGAGGCATTCTGCCTCGGTTAATGCGGGGGCCGCGGTGAAGTCGGCGGTCGGATGCGCCAGGTCGAGCGCGATCACCTCCAACGGCATCCCGATCGCGCCGGTGAGCGCGTTGATCGCGGCGCCGCCCGCCGCGAAATTGGCGACCATCTGCGCGGTCACTGCCGGCGGAAAGGCGCTGACGCCCTGGGCGGCGACGCCGTGGTTGCCGGCGAACACGACCGCCTTGGCGCGGTCCAGCGCAGGCCGGTCCCGCCGCTGCCACCCGGCCAGGAAAATCGCGATATCCTCCAGCCGCCCGAGCGATCCCGTCGGCTTGGTGAGTTGTTGCTGCCGCGTGCGCGCGGCGTCGATGCTGGCCTGGTCGGGAGACGGGAGATGCGCAAGCGCCGCGTCGAACGTAGCCGGATCGGCGAAGAGATGATCGGGGAAGGACGCGTCAGGCAATGGCATTTCCGGCTCCAGCAACAGATACGCGCCGGGCGTGCGGATGCGCGCCCGGTTCGGCTTCGTCGCTCGAACGGAAAACCGCGCTTCGGCCGCACCCTGGACCGAGCGTGAGCGACCCCTCGTGCCGGCAGGTCTCCTGGCTTGCGGGTCGCAGCGGTTCGGGCGCCTTCTCGGGAATGGTCCCAATGGCCTGTGCCCGGCCGCTCACCGCCTACAGTTGCAGGGGCAGCTGCGGCATTGGGCACCGATGCGCCCGCACCGCATTCCCTAGCGCCCCGCGAGGGGCACCGGCATGAGCAGGAAGGTCAAACCTTCGGGGCCGCTCTAGCGGCGGGGCGGGCCTTGCGCCAGTGCTATTGGGGTCGCTGGCCGGTTGCCGGCAGGAGCAGGTCGATCCGCGGGATGAGATCGAACAGCGCGGCGATCGCATCGACACCGTCGCCCAGCGCACGGACCGCTTGCAGCTTGTACGTGGCGCTCACGATCGCGTGGGTGGCGCCCGCAATGTCCGGGGATCGGGTGAGAGTGCCTTCGTTTCGATGCACGCGCACCAGCAGCCAGGCCAGCTTGTGGGCGGCATCGATCAGCTGAATGCGCTCGGATGACAGAAAGGCGAGGCTGCCGGTCGCAGCGATCACCGCCGAGGACAGGCGGTCGAGCGCAGCGAGCAGGTGGCGCGGTTCGGCGGAACCCGGGTCGCCGGGGGGCGTGAGATCTTGCGCGAAAGCCTCCGTCGTCGTGGCGGACGCGGCGCGTGCGCTGCGTGGCCGAACGGCCAGCATGGCGTTCCTCAAGCGCGACATCTGCATGGTGATTCCTTCCAGGGACGGCCCTAGCTAGCGCGTGCCGTTCGGGCGGCGCGTGACCCCGGTCACGCCGCTGCACGCCGCCGCGGCGTTGACCCTGGCGGACGACGACCCTAGGTTTCTGCGCAATGTATGCAGGTGAACCCCCGCTGAGCCTTCCCACGATCGTGCTGGTCGAGGACGATCCACAGCTGCGCACGCTCACCGCGCGCGCCCTTCAGGAAAACGGGTACACGGTGCGTCCTGCGTCCTCGGCGCCGGAGATGTGGCTGGCGCTCGACCAGGGGCCGGTCGATCTGGTGCTGCTCGACGTGATGTTGCCGGGCACCAGCGGCATCGATCTCTGCCGTGCCATCCGCCAGAAGAGTTCGGTGCCGATCATCTTCATCTCGGCCAAGGGCAGCGAGACCGATCGGGTCGTCGGACTGGAGCTGGGCGCCGATGATTATCTGCCCAAGCCTTTCGGCACCCGCGAGCTCGTCGCGCGCGTTCGCGCCGTGCTCCGCCGTGGGGCCGGCGAGCGCGACGCCACCGAACGCCCCAAGGGCGAGATCCAGTTCGACGGCTGGACGGTGAACCTGCCGCGTCGCGAGCTGCTGTCGCCGACCGGTGCGGTGGTGGACCTCACCGGCGCCGAGTTCGATCTGCTGGTGACGCTGTGCGATCATGCCGGGCGGGTTATCTCGCGCGAGCGGCTGATCGAGCTTTCCCGCACCCGCTTGGGGGACAGTTCGGATCGCAGCATCGACGTGCTGGTCAGCCGGCTGCGGCGCAAGCTCTCCGATGCCGGGCACCAGGCGCCGATCGTCACCGTGCGCGGCATCGGCTATACGCTCAACGTGCCCGTGACGCGCGCTTGAGGTCGTTTCTCCATCGACCCTCGGGATTGATCGGGCAGGTCTTCGCGATCCTGCTGCTGACGATCCTCATCGAATTCGCCGTTTCCACCCTGCTCTACGAGCGCGCCAGCCAGTTCGCCGTGCGCGACGACGAGGCGCGCCGGCTCGCCGAGCATCTGGTGATCGCGCGCAAGCTGCTCGCCGAGCAGCCGCCGGCGCGGCGCGATGGACTGGCGGTGGAGTTCACCACGTCGCGGTACGAAGTACGCTGGATGGCCCAGCTCCCATCGGGATTGCGCGAGCAGCCCGATCTGGACCGGTTGTACGAACAGGTGGTGCTGTGGGAGCCCAGCCTCGCGCTCGACGGGCTGCGATTGCGGCTTACCTCGCAGGGCAGCCGGGCGCTGATCGTCGGCGCGGTACCGATGCCCGATGGCAGCTGGATGTATTTCCGGACACGCGAGCATGTGCACGCCGCCGATCTGGGCCTTTCGCGCATCCTTCTCGCGCTGGCGCCGGCGCTTGCGCTGATCCTGATCAGCGGAATCCTGCTGCGGCGGATGTTGTTGCCGATGCGCCGTCTCGCCGTCGCGGCCGACCGGTTCGGCACGGGCGCCATCCTCGAGGTCGAGGAAGCGGGCCCTAAGGAGCTGCGGCGCGTGATCAGTGCGTTCAACCGGATGCAGCAGCGCATCCAGCGCCTGATCGCCGATCGCACCCAGGCGCTGGCGGCGGTAGGACACGACATGCGCACGCCGCTCGCCCGATTGCGGCTGCGCGCGGACGCGATCGCGGATCCGGACGTCCATGCGGCGGTCGAGACCGACATCACCGAAATGGAAGCGATGATTTCCTCGCTGCTCGCGTTTCTGGGCGGCGAGGGGGACCGCGAGACGCCGGCTCGGGTCGACCTCGCGGTGCTCTGCGCGACCATCGCCGACGACAATGCCGATCATGGCCGTGACGTGGAATATGACGGACCCGATCATTTCGAGCATGTCGTCCGGCCGTTGGTGCTGAAGCGTGCGATCAACAATCTCGTCGACAATGCGGTGCACTATGCGGGGCAGTGCTGCATCCGCTTGGTGCCGGTGCCCGGAGGCGTCGCGGTTCGGGTGGAGGACCAAGGTCCCGGCATTCCCGAGGAAGAGCTGCAGCGCGTGATGCAGCCCTTCGTCCGGCTGGATGCCGCACGCTCGCGCGACACGGTCGGCTTCGGCCTGGGTCTCTCGATCGTCGCGCGCGCAGCCGAGGCGGAGGGCGGCAGCTTCCGCCTCGTCAATCGCGAGGGCGGCGGCCTGTGCGCCGAGATCCTCCTTCCGCGCGATGGATCCACGGGTTAGACATATTTCCTTACGAAGGCGCCGCGATGCAGCAAATGCGGGCGTTTAACTTGGTTTCCTGAAGAAGTGCCCGCGCCGCGGGCCGAACCCCAGGAGCCAAGCCGTGAACGAAGTGATCGGACGCGTCGTCGATTTCGAGAAGCAGGTCTTCCCGAACCAGCACGCCCTTTATTCCAAGCTCGCGACCCATGGGCAGAGCCCGAAGGCGCTGATGATTTCCTGCGCGGACTCGCGTGTGGTGCCGGAGCAGATCATCCAGGCGAACCCGGGCGACCTCTTCGTCTGCCGCAACGCCGGCAACATCGTGCCGCCCTTCGCCACCCAGAATGGCGGTGTTTCCTCGACCGTGGAATATGCCGTGGCGGCGCTCGGCGTGCGCGACATCATCGTCTGCGGCCATTCGGACTGCGGAGCGATGAAGGCGCTGATGAACCCGGAAATGCTGGAAGGCATGCCGAACGTCACCGCGTGGCTGCGCCACAGCCATGCCGCCAAGTGCGTCGTCGATGGCGGCTATGACAATCTGGAAGGCCCGGATGCGGTCCGCACGGCGGCGCTCGAGAACGTGGTCGTCCAGCTGGCGCATCTGCGGACGCATCCCTCGGTGGCAGCCGGCATCGCGCGCGGCGAGATCGCCCTGCACGGCTGGTTCGTGGATATCGGCGCGGGCATGGTGCTCGGCCTCGACGGCGAGACCGGCCGCTTTGTCCCGATCCGCGAGGATCGCCCCATGCCGGTGGCGCTGCCGGCCGGCCAGCGGCTGGCGCGTGACGTCGCGCTGGCGGAGGCCGCGGAATGAGCACGGTCGTTGAAGCACCGAAGCCCAAGAGCTTCGTGCGCGACTTCACGGCGTCCATCGTCGTGTTCCTCGTGGCGATGCCGCTCTGCATGGGCATTGCCATCGCGTCGGGCGTGCCGCCCGAAAAGGGCCTGGTCACCGGCATCATCGGCGGGCTGGTCGTGGGTCTGCTCGCCGGTTCCCCGCTCCAGGTGAGCGGCCCGGCGGCGGGTCTCGCCGTCATCGTGTTCGAACTGGTGCGCGAGCAGGGCCTGTCCGCGCTCGGCCCGATCCTCATCCTCGCCGGCGCCATCCAGGTAGTCGCGGGCGTGCTCCGCGTCGGCGGCTGGTTCCGTGCGATCTCGCCTGCGGTGGTGCACGGCATGCTCGCCGGGATCGGCATTCTGATCGTCGTGGGCCAGTATCACGTGCTGTTCGATGCCAAGCCCCTGTCGAACGGCCTTGCTAATCTGGCGGCGATGCCGGGCCGCGTGCTCGGCCTCTCGACCGATCTTGCCGCGGCCGAAATGGCGCTGGGACTTGGCCTGCTGACCATCGCTACGATGATCGGCTGGGACAAGTTCAAGCCTGCCGCGGTCAAGCTGGTGCCGGGCGCACTGGTCGGCGTGGTCGCGGCGACCCTGGTGGCGTTCAGCTTCGGTCTCGACGTTACCCGCGTCGCCGTGCCCTCGAACATCGTGTCCGCCATCGCGCTGCCGGAGAACGGCTTCTTCGCCAAGTGGCTGGATCCGCAGGTCATCACCGCCGCGATCGCGCTCGCATTCATCGCCAGCGCCGAGACGCTGCTCTCGGCTGCCGCGGTGGACCGGATGCACGACGGCGTGCGGACCAACTACAACAAGGAGCTGCGTGCACAGGGCATCGGCAACCTGCTGTGCGGCGTTGCCGGTGCGCTTCCGATGACCGGTGTTATCGTCCGCAGCTCGGCGAACGTCCAGGCCGGCGCCCAGACGCGCTGGTCGGCCGTGATGCATGGCGCCTGGATCCTTGGTTTCGTGGCGCTGCTGCCGTGGCTGCTGCGCGAGATCCCGATGGCGGCGCTCGGTGCGGTGCTGGTCGTCACCGGCGTCAAGCTGGTGAACCTCAAGCATGTCCGCCACCTGTTCGGCACCTATGGCGTGCTGCCGGCGGCGATCTGGGCGGTTACCTGTGCCCTTGTCGTCACGCAGGACCTGCTGACCGGCGTGCTCGTCGGCATCGCGCTCTCGCTGCTCGAACTGGTGCCGAATCTGCGGCGCCTCGGCCTCAAGGTCGACCAGCAGGAGGCAGCGGGCGAACACCGCATCGCACTGGCGGGTTCGGCCACCTTCATCACTCTTCCGAAGCTTTCGGATCGGCTGGAGTCGGTGCCTGGCGGCAAGTCGGTGCTGCTCGACGTATCGCGGCTCGACGCGGTCGATCACAGCTGCGCGGAACTGTTGAAGGACTGGCTGCAGCGTCGCCGCGCAGGCGGTTCGCCGGTCGAACTGCAGGGCGCCAGCGGAAAGACCGCCGTGCTCGCGAGCTGAACCAAACACCCCGAAGACCTGGGGCGGCCCGCCAAGCGCAGGCCGCCCCATTTTTTTGCTCAGATTTCCAGCTGGCTGCCCAGCTCGACGACCCGGTTGGTGGGGAGCTTGAAGAACTCCATCGCGCTTTCGGCGTTGCGCACCATCCAGGCGAACAGCTTCTCGCGCCAGATCGCCATGCCGGGGCGCGACGACGGCAGCAGCGTCTGCCGCGCGAGAAAGTAGCTGGTTTCCATCGGCCGGAACGGGGCGCCGCAGTCCTGGATCGCGGCGAGCGCCGCCGGCACGTCGACTTCGTCCATGAAGCCATAGTGCAGCACCACGCGGAAGAAGCCGTCGCCCAGCGCTTCCATCGAGGTGCATTCCTTGCCCAGCACATGAGGGACCTGCTCGATCGCGACCGTCAACAGCACGATCCGCTCGTGCAGGACCTTGTTGTGCTTGAGATTATGCAGCAGCGCCGGCGGAATGCTGTCCGGGGTCGAGGTGAGGAACACCGCCGTGCCCTTCACCCGCGCCGCCGACTGTGCGGCGGAGCGGATGAACAGCGCGATCGGCATCGCCCCCTCCTGAAGCCGCGCGAGCACCAGCCGGCGTCCGCGCGACCACGTCGTCAGCAGCACGAAGGCGACCGCGGCGACCAGCAGCGGGAACCAGCCGCCATCAGGGATCTTGGTGATGTTCGAGGCGAAATAGGCGCCGTCGATGAGCAGGAAGACGCCGGTGACGAGGCCGGCGAGCAGCGGATGCCACTTCCATACGGCGAAGGTCAGTACGCCCAGCATGCAGGCGGTGATGAACATCGTGCCGGTCACCGCGATCCCATATGCGGAGGCGAGGTTGCTCGAGCTGCGGAAGCCGAGCGCCAGCAGCACCACCATCACCAGCAGGCCCCAGTTGACCAGCGGCACATAGACCTGGCCGGCCGCCTTCGCGCTGGTGTGGAGAATGCGCAGGCGCGGCAGGAAACCCAGCTGCACCGCCTGCTGCGAGACCGAGAAGGCGCCCGAGATCACCGCCTGGCTGGCGATCACCGTCGCCATGGTGGCGAGGATGACGAGCGGCAGGCGGGCCCAATCGGGCGCCATGAGGAAGAAGGGGTTCTCGATCATCGCCGGATTGCGCAGGATCGCTGCCGACTGCCCCAGATAGTTGAGCATCAGGCAGGGGAAGGCGATGTAGAGCCAGGACACCATGATCGCGCGGCGGCCGAAATGGCCCATGTCCGCGTACAGCGCTTCGGCACCCGTTACCGCCAGGACAACCGATCCCAGCGCCAGAAAGGCGAGCGTGGGATCGAGCGTGAAGAACTTGACGGCATACCAGGGGTTCAGCGCCCACAGGATCTCGGGCGCGGCCGCGATTCCCGAGATGCCAAGTACCGCGATGACCGCGAAATAGACGAGCATGACCGGGCCGAACAGCTTGCCGACGCTGGCCGTGCCCCGCGCCTGGATGGCGAACAGCGCAACGAGGATAGCGACGGTCAACGGCAGCACGAGCGGCGTAAAGCCTTCTCGGACGGTCGTCAGCCCCTCGACCGCCGACAGCACCGACACCGCCGGAGTGATGATCGCATCGCCGTAGAACAGCGCCGTTGCGATCACCCCGGTCAGGGTAATGGCGACGCGCCAGCGGCTGTCGTCCATCTTTCGCGTGATCAGCGCCAGCAGTGCGAGGCTGCCGCCTTCGCCGCGATTGTCCGCGCGCAGGATCAGCGCGACATATTTGATCGTGACGATGGAGGTCATCGTCCAGAAGATCAGCGACAGCACTCCGTAGATGTGCGCCGCATCCACCGCCAGCTTGTGGTGGCCGATGAAACTTTCCTTGAGCGAATAGAGCGGCGAAGTGCCGATATCGCCGAATACGACGCCGATGGCGCCGACTGCCAGGGCGGCGAACCGCTCCTGGTGCGCATGCGCGGGGGCATCCCCGTCGCTCGCTGACTGCTGCACTGCAGGTCTCCGCCCCGACGGATTCGGGGTGGCACGCGGTACGCCTGCGCATTTCCGCATGCCAGCGGAAAGCGTTTAGCGCCCCTGTGGTTTCCCGCGAATTTCACAACAGGTGTGGCGCGTTTTCAATATTCCAAAAGGAAAGGGCCGCACCGATCGCTCGGTACGGCCCTTTGCCATGGTTTCGATTCGAGAGCCTCAGCCCTGCGCGTCTTCCGCGGCAGGTGCTTCGGTCGCGATCTCGCCCGGCTCGGCGTTGGGATCGTAATCCTCGGTGAAGCCGGTTTCGTCACGCTCGAACATCGCCGAGGTGACGTCGACGCCCTGCGCCTGCATCTCGGCTTCTTCCGGCGAACGTGCGACGTTGACCTTCACGGTCACCGCGACTTCCGGGTGCAGCGCGACGCGGACTTCGTACACGCCGATCGCCTTGATCGGACGATCGAGCACGATCTGCGCCTTGTTCACCTTGTGGCCCTCGGCGGTCAGCACGTCGACCAGGTCGCGCACCGCGACCGAGCCGTACAGCTGGCCGACGTTCGACGCCTGGCGGATGAGCGTCACCGAAACGCCCTCGAGCGTCTTCGATTCCTTCTCGGCCTCAACGCGACGAGTCGCGTTCTCGGCTTCGATGCGCTCACGGTTGGCTTCGAAGACCTTGCGGTTGGCTTCGTTGGCGCGCAGCGCCTTCTTGCGCGGGAGGAGGAAGTTACGGGCAAAGCCGTCCTTCACCTTCACCACGTCGCCGATGTGGCCGAGCTTCTCGACGCGCTCCAGCAGAATGACTTCCATGGATCCGCTCCTTACTTAACGATGTAGGGCAGCAGGCCCAGGTGACGGGCGCGCTTGATGGCCTGGGCCAGCTCGCGCTGCTTCTTCGCGCTCACCGAGGTGATGCGCGAGGGGACGATCTTGCCGCGCTCGGAGACGAAGCCCTGCAGCAGGCGGACGTCCTTATAGTCGATCCGGGGCGCGTCCTTCGCGGAGAAGGGGCAGCTCTTGCGGCGGCGGAAAAACGGTCGTGCCATGGTCTATCGCTCCTTATTCGCCGTCGAAACCGCCGCCGTCGCGCTCGCGACGACCACGACGCTCACGGTCGCCCTTGCGCATCATCACCGACGGGCCTGCTTCGTGGCCGTCCACCTTGACGGTCATGTAGCGGATCACGTCTTCGTTGATCTGCGTCTGGCGCTCGAGCTCGGCGACCACGCCGGCCGGCGCGTCGATTTCGAGCATCACATAGTGCGCCTTGCGGTTCTTCGCGATGCGATAGGCCAGGCTGCGAAGACCCCAAGTTTCGGTCTTGACGACCTTGCCCGCATTGTCTTCGACGATCTTGGTGGCGGTTTCCGCCAGCGCGTCCACTTGCGCCTGTGCCAGATCCTGGCGCGCAAGGAACACGTGCTCGTACAGAGCCATAGGTTCTCTTTCATGTTGGCCGATCGCTGACGCCGCCCCGTGCGGACGCCCCTCCGGCTGTCTTCTCGATAAAGCAAACGGAGCGGGCGCATTGCTGCTCCGCTCCGATCGGGTGCCCTTACACGCAAGTCGGGGGCGAAGGCAAGCCCGTTCGGCGCGACGGGCTTGCATCCTTGGCGGGTTCGGTTCTAACGGCCGCCGCCATTATAGAAGCGTTCGCGAAGAGGAGCCATCATGCGCGCATTCATTTTCCCGGGCCAGGGCAGCCAGGCCGTCGGCATGGGCAAGGCGCTGGCCGAGGCGAGCCCCGCCGCGCGCGAAGTCTTCCAGGAGGTGGACGAGGCGCTGGGCCAGCATCTCTTCAAGCTGATGAGCGAGGGCCCCGAGAGCGACCTGACGCTCACCGCCAATGCCCAGCCGGCGATCATGGCGAATGCCATCGCGGTGCTGCGCGTGCTCGAGAAGGAAGGCGGTATCCGCCTGTCCGACAAGGCCGATTTCGTCGCGGGCCATTCGCTCGGCGAATATACCGCGCTGTGCGCGGCGGGCGCGCTCGATCTGTCCACCACGGCGAAGCTGCTGCGCCAGCGCGGCGATGCGATGCAGTCGGCGGTGCCGGTGGGCGAGGGGGCGATGGCCGCGCTATTGGGTGCGGACCTCGTCAAGGCACAGGCGATCGCCGATGCCGCTGCTGAGGGCGAGGTGTGCACCGTCGCCAATGACAATGATCCCACCCAGGTGGTGATCTCCGGCGCCCGCGCGGCGATCGAGCGCGCTGTGGCGATCGCCAAGGACCACGGCGCCAAGCGCGCGCTGCTGCTGCCGGTTTCCGCACCGTTCCACTGCCCGCTGATGCAGCCCGCGGCCGATGCGATGGAGAAGGCGCTGGCCGAAGTCGCGATCCAGGCGCCGCTGGTGCCGGTCTATGCCAATGTCACGGCGGCACCGGTGGCCGACCCGGCGACGATCCGCACGCTGCTCGTCGAGCAGGTGACCGGCATGGTGCGCTGGCGCGAATCGGTATCGGCGATGTTCGACGGCGGCGTGCACGAGTTCGTAGAGCTGGGCGGCAAGGTGCTGGGCGGCATGGTCAAGCGCATCAGCCCCGACGCGACGGTGACCAGCGTGGTGACGATGGATGACATTGAAGCGCTCGTGAAGGCGCTCTGAGGAGATACCGACATGTTTGATCTTACGGGAATGACCGCGCTCGTCACCGGCGCTTCGGGTGGCATCGGCTCGGCGATCGCCAAGGCGCTGGCAGCACAGGGCGCGAAGCTCGCCGTGTCGGGTTCCAATGCGGATAAGCTGGAAGCCTTCCGCGCCGGCCTCGGCGGCGAGCATGTTGCGCTCACCTGCAACCTCTCCGATCGCGCCGCGGTCGATGCGCTCGTCCCGCAGGCGGTCGAAGCGCTGGGCGGCAAGCTCGACATTCTCGTCAACAATGCCGGCGTCACCCGCGACAATCTGGCGATGCGGATGAAGGACGAGGAGTGGGAGCAGGTGATCCAGGTCAATCTGGAAGCCGCATTCCGCCTGATGCGCGCCGCCGCCAAGCCGATGATGAAGGCGCGCTTCGGCCGCATGATCTCGATCACCTCGGTCGTCGGCGCCACCGGCAATCCGGGCCAGGCCAACTATGCCGCCTCCAAGGCCGGGCTTGTCGGCATGTCCAAGGCGCTGGGGCAGGAGCTCGCCAGCCGCAACATCACCGTCAACTGCGTGGCTCCCGGCTTCATCCGGTCGGCAATGACGGACGTTCTGCCGGATGCGCAGAAAGAGGCGCTGCTCGGCCGTATTCCTGCCGGAAAGCTGGGCGAGGGCGAGGATATCGGTGCGGCGGTCGTCTATCTCGCCAGCAAGGAAGCCTCCTATGTGACGGGGCAGACCTTGCATGTGAACGGCGGGATGGCGATGCTCTGAGCCGACAGCCGGGGGGCGTGGAGTAGGAAAGATATGCGTCTGGTTCTTGCCGCAGCACTTGCACTTGCCGCCGCCACCCCGGCCCTCGCGGCCCCGGCGGATCCCGCCTCGATCGTCTGTGTCGGGCAGAAGCTCGACGCCGCCGTTAAGGCGCAGCTCGCCGTCAATGTCGAGCGGAACCTTGCCAATCCGGGACAGCGGCCGAGCTACGACTCCGCCGTAACGCGGGGCCTCAACGATGCGACCACCGCTTGCGCCAATGAGCGCGGGTGGAGCGGCGCGGCGGCGTCGGCTTCGGGAGTCTATGCGCTCGCCGAGGTTGGCCTGCCGGTCGCCCGGCGCGTGGTGCAGGCCAAGGGGTTCGACCCCGCAGCGCTCGACCAGCAGTTCGCCGCGCTGCCCGAGGAGGTCCGTCGCGCCCCGCTGACCCCCAAGGCGACGCAGGATCTGATCCGCGCCGCCGTGACGGACGAGGCGCAGCAGACCCGCGCCAATGCCCAGCTGCTCGCGCAATATTTTGCGTTTCTCAACACGCTGGAATATGCTGCCGCGTACTTTTCCCGCTAGTGGGACGGGGCCTGTGCGGCTCCCTCTTGCAACCGCCACGGCGGCATTCTAGGTGCGGGAAAACGGATTCAGAGCCCCATCACAAAGGAAAACAGGGACCATGGCCAACCAGGAAGAGATCACCACCCGCGTGCAGGCGCTCGTTGTCGACCATCTGGGCGTCGACGCCAAGGACGTAGTGCCGACCGCGAGCTTCACCGATGATCTCGGTGCGGACAGCCTCGACATCGTCGAGCTGGTGATGGCCTTCGAGGAAGAGTTCGGGGTCGAGATCCCGGACGACGCCGCGGAGAAGATCAGCACCGTCGGCGACGCCGTTGCCTACATCTCCGAGCATCAGCAGGGCTGACGCTCGAACCGCGCTTCCCAGCCCCGATGGGCCGGATTTGCGACTAGGCGGCTTCCCGTCCCGTGCCTTTGGCGATGCGGACGGGGAGCCGTTTTGTATTAACGCTACAACCGAACGTAGATTGACTGGAGAACTGCCATGCGCCGCGTAGTCGTGACCGGCCTGGGCCTCGTCACCCCGCTGGGGGCCGATGTCGAAACCGCCTGGAAGAACATCCTCGCCAGCAAGTCCGGCGCGGGCACGATCACCAAGTTCGATGCGACGGATTTCCAGAGCAACTATGCCTGCGAAGTGAAGCCAGCCGACCATGAATATGGGTTCGATGCAGGCAAGCGCGTCGATCACAAGATCCAGCGCCAGGTCGATCCCTTCATCGTCTTCGGCATCGACGCCGCCGGCCAGGCGATCGAGGATGCCGGCCTTACCGACATGCCGGAAGAGATGCGCTTCCGCGCCGGCTGCTCGATCGGCTCGGGCATCGGCGGCCTGCCGGGCATCGAGAGCGAATCGCTGGTGCTCGCCGAAAAGGGCCCGAAGCGCGTTTCGCCGCACTTTGTCCATGGCCGCCTGATCAACCTCATCTCGGGCCAGGTCTCGATCAAATACGGCCTGATGGGCCCGAACCATGCGGTGGTCACCGCCTGTTCGACCGGCGCCCATTCGATCGGCGACGCCGCGCGGATGATCGCGATGGACGATGCCGACATCATGCTTGCCGGCGGCGCGGAAAGCACCGTCTGCCCGATCGGCATCGCCGGCTTCGGCCAGGCGCGCGCGCTCTCCACCGGCTTCCGCGACGATCCCACCAAGGCCAGCCGCCCCTGGGATCAGGGTCGCGACGGCTTCGTGATGGGCGAGGGCGCGGGCGTGGTGGTGCTCGAGGAATATGAGCATGCCAAGCGCCGCGGCGCCAAGATCTATGCCGAAGTGGTGGGTTATGGCCTGTCGGGCGATGCCTATCACGTCACCGCGCCGCACCCGGAAGGCTCGGGCGCGTTCCGTTCGATGCAGATGGCGGTCCGCAAGTCGGGCCTCGCGCTCGACGAGATCGACTATATCAATGCGCACGGCACCTCGACGCCGCTCGGCGACGAACTCGAACTGGGGGCGGTGCGCCGCCTGTTCGGCGATGCGATCGGCGGCCTGTCGATGAGCTCGACCAAGTCGGCGATCGGCCACCTGCTCGGCGGCGCCGGCGCGGTGGAGAGCATCTTCTGCATCCTGGCGCTGCGCGACCAGATCGTGCCGCCGACGCTCAACCTCGACAATCCGAGCGAGAATTGCGCGGGCGTCGACCTGGTGCCGCATGTCGCCAAGGAGCGGAAGGTGAAGGCCGTGCTGAACAACTCGTTCGGCTTCGGCGGCACCAATGCCAGCCTGGTGATGAAGGCGCTCTGAGCCATGCCGCAGGACGCGCGCTCCCGTTCCCGCCGCCGTGCGCCCGCGCGCCGGAGCCGGGGGCCGCGCGTCCTGCTGGTTGCCGCGCTTCTTGCCGTGTGTGCGCTCGCGGGGGGCTGGTGGCTGTGGGCGGGGCCGGGGCCGGCGACGAAGGATATGAGCATCGTGGTGCCCGAGGGCGCTACGCTTTCGCGCGCCGCGACCGACCTGGAAAAGGCCGGGGCCATTCACTCCCGCGCGCTCTTTCTCTGCTTCGCAAAGCTGCTCGGCGAGGGGGATAGCATCCGGGCGGGTGAGTACCGGATCGCGCCCGGCACCAGCGCCCGCCGCATCCTGGCAATGCTGCAGGAGGGCAAGACCCGGCAGCGACTGGTGACGGTGCCGGAAGGCATGCCGTCGATCCTCGTCGCGGAGGCGCTCGCCAAGGCACCCGGCCTGTCCGGCGAGGCCAGGACGCCCGCCGAAGGATCGGTGCTGCCGGACAGCTACGCCTATGTCCGTGATGAGCCGCGCGCGGCGGTGCTGGTACGGATGCAGAAGGCGATGACCGACTATCTCGCCAAGGCCTGGAGCACGCGCGACAAGGGGCTGATCGTCACCACCCCGCGCGAGGCGATCATCCTCGCCTCGATCGTCGAGAAGGAAACCGGCAAGCCGGCCGAGCGCACCACCGTCGCCGCCGTCTATGCCAACCGGCTGAAGGCGGGGATGCCGCTCCAGGCCGATCCGACGATCATCTATCCGATCACCAAGGGCAAGCCGCTCGGCCGCCGCATCCTGCAATCGGAAGTGCGCGCGAAGAACGGCTACAACACCTATACGATGCGGGGCCTGCCCGAGGGGCCGATCGCCAATCCGGGGCGCGCCTCGATCGACGCGGTGCTGCATCCGGCAGCGTCCAAGGCGCTCTACTTCGTTGCCGATGGCAGCGGCGGCCATGTGTTCGCCGAGACCTATGCGCAGCATCAGGCGAACGTGGCGAAATGGTATGCCATCCGCCGCGCGCGCGGAGAAATGTAACGTATTTTCCGGCCGCTTGTGCGGCGGGCGCGGCCATGTAACAAAGTTTCCCCTGTGACCAATTCCAGGGGGAATCGCCGAATGCGCCGTGCTGCCTTGCTGACCTTGTTGCTCGCCACCACCAGCCCGGCCTGGGCGCAAGAAAAGCCGAAGGATGCGCCTGCGAAGGGCGACCACCGCGAGCAGATGAAGGCCGAGGCCGAGGCCGCCTGGGCGAAGCCGCCGGTCGAGGAAACCGCCGCCGTCAGCCACGGCGCGGTCACCGTCGGCGGCCAGCGCATCGCCTATACCGCCACCGCCGGCACGCTGACCATCCGCGACGACGACGGCAAGCCGACCGCGTCCTATTTCTACACCGCCTATACCCGCGACGGATCGGCCCGCGAGCAGCGACCGGTGACCTTCTTCTACAATGGCGGCCCGGGCTCGCCGACGATCTGGCTGCACATGGGCAGTTTCGCGCCGGTCCGCGTCACCACCGCCAATCCGGAATATATCCGCCCGGCACCCTATGGGTTCGGGCCGAACCCGGATTCGCTGATCGACAAGAGCGATCTCGTCTTCATCGACGCGCTTGGTGCCGGCTGGTCGCGGCCGCTGGGCGACAAGACCGGCAAGGACTTCTGGGGCGTCGACCAGGATGCCGACGGCTTCGCCCGCGCCATCCTTCGCTACACCGCCAAGTTCGATCGCTGGCCGAGCCCCAAATTCCTGTTCGGCGAAAGCTACGGTACGCTGCGCAACCCGGTGGTCGCCGCCAAGCTGGAGGAGGCCGGACTCAGCCTCAACGGCATGGTCCAGTTCTCCACGATTATGAACTACGGCGTCCGCCAGCCCGGCTATGACCAGAACTTCCTGACGCTGTTCCCGACCATGGCGGCGACCGCCTGGTACCATAACCGCCTCCAGAACCGCCCCGCCGACCTGGCGACGTTCGTCAACGAGGTCCGTGCCTTCACCAGCGGCCCCTATGCCGCCGCGCTCGCCAAGGGCTCGACCATTTCGGCCGAGGAAAAGGCGGCGGTTGCCAGGAAGATGTCCGAATATACCGGCATCAGCGAAGCCTATATCCTGCGCGCCGACCTGCGCCTTACCTTGCCGCGCTTCCAGACCGAGCTGATGCGCGATCGCCGGGTTGCGGTGGGCCGGCTCGATTCGCGGTATCTGCTCAACGTCACCGACGCCAATGCCGACAGCCCGAGCGACGACCCGTCCTCGACCGCGGTCACCGGCGCCTTCGTCGCGACCTTCCAGGACTATGCGACGCGCGTGCTCGGCTACAAGACCGACATGCCGTATCGCATGACCGCGCGCGGCCCCGGCTTCGACTGGGACTGGAAGCACCGCGCGCCGGACGAGAGCGGCACCCACCTGATGCCCAACAGCGCCGCCGACCTCGCCTATACGATGCGCACCAATCCCTATCTCAAGGTGCTCTTCATCAACGGCTATTATGACTTCGCGACGCCTTTCTACGGCGCCGAGTTCGACGTCAGCCACATGCTGCTTGATCCGCAGCTCCAGAAGAACATCCGCTTCACCTATTATGACGCGGGCCACATGGTGTATCTCAACCCCACGACGCTGCCGCAGATGCACCGCGACCTCTCTGCCTTCTACGACGATGCGCTGCGGGCGGCCGCGTCCAGCACGCCGCCGGCGCGCCCCGCGGCCAAGGCGGCGCAGAACTGAGGCACGGCCGGGTCGGGTTGCGTTTGGAACCGTCCGATCCGGTCGTCTTCCGGCAGGTATTGTGGCAGGGCGGGGCATGACGATTGCGCCGCACATCCTCGTCGATGCCGATGCCTGCCCGGTGAAGGACGAGATCTACAAGGTTGCCTGGCGGCTGGAGGTGGCGGTGACGCTGGTCAGCAACGCGCATCTGCGCGTGCCGCAGCACCCGCTGATCGACCGCGTGGTGGTGAGCGACGGCTTCGACGCCGCCGACGACTGGATCGCCGAGCACAGCAATGCTGGCAGCGTGGTGGTCACGGCGGACATCCTGCTGGCCGATCGCTGCCTCAAGGCGGGCGCGGCGGCGGTGCTCGGACCCAATGGCAAGCCGTTCACGACCAGCTCGATCGGCAGCGCCGTGGCAGTGCGGGCGATCATGGCGGACCTGCGCGCGGGCGGCGACCGCATCGGCGGCCCGCCGCCGTTCGGCAAGGAAGACCGCTCGCGGTTCCTCTCGGCGCTCGATGCCGCGCTGGTGCGGGTGAAGCGGGCGCTGGGGTAAGCATGTTGAGGCCGCCGCAACGGGAGTCTGCCGATGCCAACCCCAGCCGCCAAGCCCCGCAGAGACCCCAGCGTTTGATGGAATGACGGGGTGGGCTGCGTTGGCGGGCGTCCTGTCAGTGCAGCTTGGCGATCGACAGCCCGTCGAGCTTGGCGCGTTCCTTCACCGATTCCTCGCTGCGGGTGAGCGCCTTGGCGATCGCGCGCAGCGGCATCCCCTTCTTGGCGAGGGTGTGGAGCTTCTGCAGCTCATCAGGACGCCAGGGTTGGCGGTGTCGTTCGAAGCGTTCGGCCATGGCGCTGCTTAGTCGATAATCGCGGCGCGCAACATGGTTTCGACACGCACCGCACCCGCCTCGCTGGCGCTGGCGACGTCGATCGGTCTTCCACCCAGCGCCTCGTCGATATTGTTGAGAAAGGCCAGCGCGGCCGCGCGATCGGGCAGGCGCTGGAAGGCGAGCAGCGCGACGCGCGATTGCCGCGCGATCACCTCAGGGGCGAGTTTCGTCCGCGCACCTGCCCGAAAGCGCCGGCGATCGCCCTCCTCTGACGTGTCTCCGACCGCGAGCTTGGTGATCGCACCCATCAGGCGGCAATCGCCAGATCGGGCGCGCCGTGGATTCGCTGCCATGCGTGGATGCGCTTGGCATATTCCGCCGCCAGCGCGCGGTGGGACGCCCGCGAGGCGATGCAGGCGGCGGCGGCAGCGAGGCGGAGGGAGTTCTGGTAGCGCGCGAGAAGATAGGCGAGGTCCATGGACATACTCGTGCCATGCAAGCGAGAACATGATGGACCCAGTCGCCGGCGCTTACGGTTGGGAAACCGACGATGAGCCTCAGATGGGGTCTCCGGGGTCGTTTCGCAACCGCGCTGCCGCCGAGCGGCATCAGGAAAGCGCCCGTTCCCCCTCGCGCAGGGTCAGGACGTCCACGCCGTCCGCCGTCACCGCGACGGTATGCTCGAACTGGGCGGAAAGCTTGCGGTCGTTGGTGACCACCGTCCAGCCGTCGTCGAGCGTCGTCACTCGGCGCGTGCCCTGGTTGAGCATGGGCTCGATCGTGAAGGTCATGCCTTCGCGCAGCTTCATGCCGGTGCCGGGGCGGCCGAAATGGAGCACCGAGGGTTCTTCGTGCATCTCGCGGCCGATGCCGTGGCCGCAATAGTCGCGCACCACTGCATAGCCGTGCTGCTTGGCATGGCGCTCGATGGCGGCGCCGATGTCGCCGAGCGTGGCACCCGGGCGGACCTGGGCGATGCCCTTCCAGAGCGCCTCCTGCGTCACCTTCACCAGCCGCCGTGCCTGGGGCGAAACCTCGCCGACCATGTAGGTCTTGCTCGAATCGGCGATGAAGCCGTTCTTCTCCAGCGTGATGTCGAGGTTGAGGATGTCGCCATCCTGCACGATCGTCCCGGCGTCGGGCACGCCATGGCACACGACTTCGTTCGGCGAGCAGTTGAGCACGAAGCCATAGCCATATTGCCCCTTGCTGGCGGGGCGGGCGCCGAGATCCTCGGTGATGTAGCGATCGACCAGCGTGTCGATCTCCAGCGTCGACTTGCCCGCGAGCGGCGTGCGGTCGAGCATCTCGAACACCTGGGCCAGCAGGCGGCCGGCCGCGCGCATCAGATCGAGTTCGTGCGGGGTCTTGATCATCTCAGGCGGCTTCGCGCGCGGTGGTGACCTGGGCCTCGGCCAGCTGGCGGCGGACGATCTCGTGGAAGGAGAGGGTGGGGTTGGCCTCGGCCAGCATGCCGATCTTCATCCAGTATTCGGCCTGGGCGTTGATCGAGCGGCACATGACGGCGCTGGCGCGGCGCGCCTCCTCGTGGAGGTCGTCGGCGATTTTCACGATGCCCATGGGCGCTCCGGTTCGGATGGGGATACGGAGCGTATATGGTTCGTATATTCGGAAAGGGCAAGTGGCATGGAGTGCTCAGCCCCTCCCCTTCAGGGGAAGGGTTGGGGTGGGCTGTGTCTCACAGAGACAAACAGGCGTTCTGGAATCCCTCCACCCCCAACCCCTCCCCCACGGAGGAGGGGCTTAGAAAGTATGACTTACCGCACCAGCGCGGCGGCTTCGCGGGCCTTGGCTTCCACCTCTTCCAGCGACCCGCTGGCGATCCAGCTGCCGCCGACACAGAGCACCGGATCGAACGCAAGCCATTCGGGCGCGCTCGCCAGGCTGATGCCGCCGGTGGGGCAGAACTTCGCCTGATAGAAGGGGGCGGCGAGTGCCTTGAGTGCCTTGAGACCGCCCGAGGTCTCGGCCGGGAAGAACTTGAAGTGGCTGAGGCCGAGATCGAGCCCGCGCATGATGTCGCCGGCATTGGCGATGCCCGGCAGATAGGGCACGCCGCTGCGGACGATCGCGTCGCCCAGCTTGTCCGTGAGACCGGGGGAGACGATGAACTCGGCATCCTCCTTCATCACCTGCTCGAACTGCTGGGTGTTGACCACGGTCCCTGCGCCGACGATCGCGCCGGGGACCTGCTTCATCTCGCGAATGGCATCGAGCGCGGCGGGGGTGCGCATCGTGACTTCCAGCACGCGCAGGCCGCCCTTCACCAGTGCCTCGGCGAGCGGACGCGCCTTGGCGGCGTCGTCGATCACCAGCACCGGAATGACGGGTGCGGTGCGCATGATGGCTTCGATCGAAGGGCGGGTGTCGCTCACTGTGCATGCTCCTGGGCGAAGGCGGCGGCTGCGCCGTAGAGGCCCGGCTGGGGATGGGTGATCAGCTTGACGGGGATCGTCGCCATCAGGGAGCGGAAGCGCCCCTTGGCGACGAATCGCTCGCCGAACCCCGATTGCAGCAGATGGTCCTTCAGGCGCAAGCCCAGACCGCCGGCGATCACCACCGCGCTGGGGCCATGGGCGAGCGCAAGATCGCCCGCCACCGCGCCGAGGCTGAGGCAGAAGCGATCCAGTGCCGCGACCGCCAAGCTGTCCTTGCCCTCCAGCGCCAGCGTCCAGATCGCCTTGTCGTCGAGGCGCGCGACCGGCACGCCTTCCAGATCCGCCAGCGTCTCGTAGATCGAGACGATCGCGGGGCCGGCGACCATGCGCTCCTTGGAGACACGCTGATAGGTGCGGCGCAGGCGCTTGACCATCGCATCCTCGATGGCGTCGAGCGGGGCGAAATCGCTATGGCCGCCTTCGGTTGCGATGATGTCATAGCCGCCGCGGTGGCGAAACACCTGCGCGACGCCCAGCCCGGTACCCGGGCCGCAGACGGTGATCGAACCCTTGTCGGGCAGCGGCGTCTCGGGGCCGCAGAGATGCAGGAACGCCTCGTCCTCAAGCTGCGCGACGGCATGACCGATCGCGGCGAAATCGTTGACGATCGTCCAGACATCAGCACCCAGCCGATCCGGGATCAGTGGCGGGCGGATGATCCAGGGATTGTTGGTGAGCTTGATCAGATCGTTGTTGATCGGCGAGGCGACCGCGATGGCGGCGGCCTTGGGCACCGGCCGGCCGAGCTGCTCACCGAACGCGCGCCAGGCGAGCTGCAGGCTCGGATGCTCGGCGACCTTCTGGGTGATCGGCTCGCTCATCGAGACGACGCGGCCCTCGGCCACCTCCGCAACGGCAAAGCGCGCGTGGGTGCCACCAATGTCGACGGCGACGACTTCCATTCGAATCCGATCCTCTCTCTCGTGCCCCTGTCAACGTTGCCAGTGGGCGCCGCTCTTCTTCCCGCCCGCCGCGCGGATGTAAAGTCCGCGGGCGGCATCGAGTATGATTTACATGCGTTACAACTTTACAGGCCGGCCTCGTGCAGCATCGCCGACGCACCCTTCTCGGCCTCGTCGCAATGGTGCCGCATCATCGCGAACAGCTCGCGGCCGGTGCCGATGGCGGGCGGCGGGGCGACGGCATGCTCGCGGGCGTCCCATTCGTCCGCCGGGACCAGCGCTTCGAGCGTGCCGGCCTCGGCATCGAGGCGCAGGATGTCGCCGTCGCGCACCTTGCCGATCGGTCCGCCGCCCAGCGCCTCGGGCGACAGGTGGATCGCTGCCGGCACCTTGCCGCTGGCGCCCGACATGCGCCCGTCGGTGACCAGTGCAACCTTGAAGCCGCGGTTCTGCAGCACGCCGAGCTGGGGCGTGAGCTTGTGCAGCTCGGGCATGCCGTTGGCGCGCGGGCCCTGGAAGCGGACGACGACGATCACGTCGCGCTCCAGTTCGCCGGCCTTGAACGCCTCGAGCACTTCGAGCTGGTCCGAGAAGACGCGGGCAGGGGCCTCGATGATCCAGCGCTCGCGCTCGACCGCCGAGACCTTGATGCAGGCGCGGCCGATATTGCCCTTGAGGATGCGGAAGCCGCCCTCGGGCGAGAAGGCGGTGTCGACAGTGCGGACGATGTTCTCGTCGTTGCTGACCGGTCCATGCTCGCGCCAGACCAGGGCATCGCCCTCGATGTCGGGCTGGCGGCCATAGGCTGCCATGCCATCCTTTGCGATGGTCAGCGCGTCGCCATGCATCAGCCCGGCGTTCAGCAGTTCCTTGATCACGAAGGACGGGCCGCCGGCATCCTCGAACTGGTTCACATCGGCCGAGCCGTTCGGATAGACGCGCGTCATCAGCGGCACGACGCGCGACAGGCGATCGAAATCGTCCCAGTCGATCACGATACCGGCCGCGCGGGCAAAAGCAGGGACGTGGATCAGGTGGTTGGTCGATCCGCCGGTCGCCAGCAGCACGATCGCGGCGTTCACGATCGCCTTTTCATCGACGACATGGCCGATCGGGCGATAGTCGTCGCCGTTCCAGCCGATCTCGGCCAGCCGGTGGACGGCGGCGCGAGTGAGTTCCTGGCGCAGCTTGGTCTGCGGGTTGGCGAAGGCGGCGCCGGGGACGTGGAGGCCCATTGCCTCCATCATCATCTGGTTCGAGTTCGCGGTGCCGTAGAAGGTGCAGGTACCCTTGCCGTGATAGGCGGCGATCTCGGCCTCGAGCAGCTCCTCGCGGGTCGCCTTGCCCTCGGCATAGCGCTCGCGAACCGCGGCCTTCTCCTTGTTGGGCAGGCCTGAGCGCATCGGTCCGCCCGGGATCAGCACCATCGGCAGATGGCCGAAGCGCAGCGCGCCCATCAGCAGGCCCGGCACGATCTTGTCGCAGATGCCGAGCAGCGCGGCGCCTTCGAACACGCGGTGGCTGAGCGACACGGCAGTGGCCATCGCGATCGTGTCGCGGCTGAACAGCGACAGCTCCATGCCCTGATAGCCCTGGGTCACGCCGTCGCACATCGCCGGCACGCCGCCCGCCACCTGCGCGGTGGCGCCCGCTTCCAGCGCCCAGATCTTCATCTGCTCGGGATAGCGGTAATAGGGCGCGTGCGCCGACAGCATGTCGTTGTACGCGGTGACAATACCGATGTTCATCCGCGCGCCGGTCTTGAGCTCCTCGCGCTGCTCCTCGGTGCCGGCATAGGCATGGGCGAGGTTGGCGCAGCCGAGCTTGGGCCGGTCATTACCTGATTCGCGCTCGCGCTGGAGGAGCGCGAGATAGGCGGCGCGACCAGCCTTGGAGCGTTCGATGACGCGATCGGTAACGGCGGCGATTTCGGCGTGGAGGGTGGTCATTTTCAGACGCTCCAGTGGATGTCGACGGGCAGTTCGGTTTCCGCGAGCACGCGACCGATCGGCAGGGTCGAGCCCGCGCCCTCGGAAATCGCGCGCTCGAGCACGTCCTTCTTCTCCTGACCGGTGATCGCGATCATCAGCGCACGCGCAGAGACGATCGCGGCGAGCGACAGCGAGACACGCGCGACGGGTGCCTCGGGCGGCAGCGGATCGGGCATCACGCCCAGGGCGCGGCGTTCCTTGGGCCCGGTTAGGGCTTCCTGAAGATCGGGGCCGGGGAAGATCGAGGCGGTGTGGCCATCGGCGCCCATGCCGAGCAGGCAGAGGTCGAGCGGCCAGTGGAAGTCCTGCAGGCGCGCATCGGCCGCGCGGCCGGCGGCCTTATAGTCGTCGGCCTTCTCGCTGACGACCGGGATCACGCGCGCGCCGAGCGGCAGGAACACCTTGGCAAGGCCCGTGACGTTCGACATCGGATCGCCCATCGGCACGATGCGGTCGTCCGTCGGAAGGATCGTCACGCGCTTCCAGTCGAGCTTGGCCTTGCTCAGCTTGGCGTAAATGGGGGCGGGGGTGCGGCCGCCGGCGAGCGCGATGACCGCGGCGCCGCGAGCGTCAATCGCGCTTTCGATGATGAACTGGACGTCGCCGGCGAGCGCTTCGCCCATTTCGGCGGTGTCGTCATAGTCCCACCATTCGATTTCGGTCGTCATGTCAGCTCCTTCAATTTGGTGGGACCGGGCAGCGGCCAGGCGGCCGCGCGGGTCCGATATAGGGACGGGGAGGCGCTTTCGCTCCCCTCCCGCTCATTCGTGCCAGTGCACCCCGTCGCGCTCGGTAAGCGCGATCGAGAGCGAGGGGCCCCAGCTGCCCGAGGCATAGGGCTTGGGCTTGAGGTCGTTGGCCTCCCAGCCGGCGCGGATCGCGTCGATCCACTCCCACTGCGCTTCCACCTCGTCGCGGCGGACGAACAGCGTGGGATCGCCCTCGATCAGGTCGAGCAGCAGGCGCTCGTAGGCGATACGGCGGCGGGTGCCGGCGAACTCGGCGTCGAGGCTGAGGTTGAGCGGCACCTCGCGCAGGCGATAGCCCTCGCGATCGAGCCCGGGCTGCTTGGCCATGACCAGCAGCTGGACATATTCCTCCGGCTGGAGGCGGATGACCAGCGCGTTGGGCTGGAGCATGCCGCCGCGCTCGGCGAAGATCGAGTGCGGCACCGGCTTGAACTGGATCACGATCTCCGAGCGGCGCTCGGCCAGGCGCTTGCCGGTGCGGAGATAGAAGGGCACGCCCTGCCAGCGCCAATTGTCGACATGCGCCTTGATCGCCACGAAGGTCTCGGTGCGCGAGTCCTTGCCGAGGTCGGTGGTGTAGTCGCGAACGATCTCGCCCTTCACCGCGCCGCCGCCATATTGGCCGACGACCGTGAGGCTCGGCGCATCGACGGGCGCAATCTTGCGCAGCGAGCGCAGCACCTTGACCTTCTCGTCGCGCACCGCGGTGCCGTCGAGCCGGGCGGGGGGCTCCATCGCGATCAGCGCGACGAGCTGGAGCATATGGTTCTGCACCATGTCGCGCAGCGCGCCGGTATCGTCGTAGAAGCCCGCACGGCCCTCGAGCCCCACCGTTTCGGAGACGGTGATCTGCACGCTGTCGATGCCGCGGGCATTCCATACCGGCTCGAATAGCGAGTTGCCGAAGCGCAGCGCCAGGATGTTCTGGACGGTTTCCTTGCCCAGATAATGGTCGATGCGGAAGGTGCGTTCCTCGGGGAAGGCTTCGGCGACGATGTCGTTGATCTCGCGGCTGGAGGCGAGGTCCCGGCCGAGCGGCTTCTCCAGACTGATGCGGACATTCTCGCCGGTAAGGCCGGCCGATTCGAGGCCCTTGATCGTGGGGCCGAACAGCCAGGGCGCGGTCGACAGGAAGATGGCAAGGCCGCCCGAAATGTCGCCCAGCTTTTCCTTCAGCGCGGCATAGCCCTCGATCTGCGAGGCATCGAGCGTCTGGTAGTGGAGGCGCTGGAGGAAGCTCTGGACAGCGCTGTCGTCCTTGCGGTCGGCGGGCAGGAACTGGTCCAGCGCCTTGGCGGCGAAGTCGCGGAAGGCGGCGTCGTCATGGTCGGAGCGCGCGGTGCCGGTGATGGTGAGGCCGGGAGGCAGCAGGCCGTCGGCGTGCAGCGCATAGAGCGACGGCAGCAGCATCCGCTGCGCGAGATCGCCGGTGGCACCGAACAGAAGCAATTTGCCGACGGGCTGCTGCATCATTTCCCTCTCGATTGGTTCGGCCCGCGAGACACCAATGCGGCCGAAAGATCAAGCCGGAGGGGGTGAATAGGTATGCGGACGCGGGAAAATTTGATGCTTTATTCCCCTCCCGCGGAGCGGGAGGGGAGGAAGCTCAGAGCACCAGGCCCGCGGTGGGATCGAGCCCGGCCATGATGTTGAGGTTCTGCACCGCGGCCCCGGCGGCGCCCTTGCCGAGATTGTCCAGCGTGGCGATCAGCCGGGCCTGCCGCGTGTCGTCGTTGCCGAATACGCGCACCGATAGGCGATCGGTGCCGGCATTTTCCTCGATGGTGACGGTCGGCACGTCGGCGGGCAGCACCTGCACCACCGCCGAGTCGCGATAGGCGTCGCGCAGCACGTTCTCGAGCGACTCGACCGAGGGCTTGCGGGTAAAGGCATAGAGCGGCAGCGGCACTTCGACGACCATGCCGCGATAGGTGCGCGCCACCGAGGGCATGAAGATCGGCGGATTCACGATCCGTGCATGCTTCTGCATCTCGGGCACGTGCTTGTGCGCGAGCGCCAGGCCATAAGGGCGGAAGGCGGTGTCGGTGGGGGTCGCGCTCTTGCCCTCGAACTCCTCGATCATCGCGCGACCGCCGCCCGAATAGCCGGAAACGGCGTTCACGCTCAGCGGGAAGTCGTGCGGGATCAGGCCGGCGCGGATCAGCGGGCGGACCAGCGCTAGGAAGCCGGTGGGGTAGCAGCCGGGATTGCTGACGCGCGACGCCTCGGCGATCGCCGCGGCCTGGCCGGGTTCCAGCTCGGCGAAGCCATAGGTCCAGTCGGCGGCGGTGCGGTATGCGGTCGAGGCGTCGATGACGCGCGTGCGCTCGTTGCGGATCATCGCCACCGCTTCGCGTGCCGCATCGTCCGGCAGGCAGAGAATGACGAAATCGGCATCGTTGAGCGCTTGCTCGCGCTTCTTCGGATCCTTGCGATCCTGATCGCCCAGGACCATCACGTCGATCTCGGAACGGCCGGCCAGCCGCTCGCGGATTTCGAGACCGGTGGTGCCGGCGGCACCGTCGATGAAGATGCGCGCGATCATTCGGTCTCCCCCAGGGCCGATGCGTCGACATAGCCGACCAGGCCGGGCCCGGGCGCGACGCCCCAGGCCTTGTCGCCGGCGAATTCGAGTGCCTCGAAAACGTCCCCCTTCTGCAGCGTCGCCAGCACCGGCTCGGCGCCGCGCGCGGTGACGCGCAGCGGCGTCTCGTAATGGATCACGCGGAGCATCGGCGCGGCGTAATGTGGGGCGAACACGCGGCCGGCGAGGCGGATGTCCGCCAAATCGGGCCGGACCGCATCCACGCGGGGATCAATCGCGGCCGACCGGCCGTCTAGCGCCAGACGCTTACGCGTCGGCGCCTGCTGGGACTGGCTCGCTGAGATGTTTGCCAGCGAGGAAATGCCCGAACTCTGCAAGAAACTCTGCCCCTTCCGCGGTGCGCGCTACGAAGATGTTGCGCTTGTCGGTGTCGTCGCGCTGGCGGCGCAGATAGCCGAGCGTGCCCAGGCGATTCAAGGCACGCGTGACCACCGGCTTCGAGACGTTCAGCGCCCGCGCCAGACCGCGCACCGTATGGGGGCCCGGATCGAGATACACAAGCATCAGAAGCGCCATCTGGCGGTTGGTGAGGTCTGGTTCCCCGGACCGCACATAGTCGATCAACGTATTCTTCCACCCCGACAGGGTCTGTTCGGACATAGCGTTCACAGCATCACTCGTTCGTTTCAGGCCCGGCACGGCATCGAACCGGTGAAACAAACGCGCATTTTCCAACTAGGTTTCAGTGCGCGGGCGAAATGTTGCGCGAAAATCGGCTGAAAATGCTGGCGGGACATGGGGTTGTGCTCCAGCCCTCGATAGCGGTGGCCGATATCGGCGGGGGACGGGTGCGGAACAGGCGGTTGATTGCCGGGGGTTGCTCGCCTATGTCGCCCGCTTCGCTAACGGGCACCGGATTTCATGTTCACCTTCCTCCTCGTCGTACAGTTCATCATCGCCGCCCTGCTGGTGGGGGTGATTCTCGTCCAGAAGTCGGAGGGTGGCGGTCTCACCTCGGGCGGCAGCCCGGCGGGCCTGATGTCGGCGCGCGGCGCGGCCGATTTCCTGACGCGCATGACCGCGATCCTGGCGACCGCGTTCATCCTGATGAGCATCGTGCTCGCCTTCCTGGCGGCCACCCGGCACTCGACCAAGATCGACGCGGGCCTGCAGAAGGCGCCTGCCGCCGTGGCCCCGCTGACGGTTCCGACCGCGCCGGCCCCGACCGGCAACGACACGGCGCCGACCGGCAACAGCGCGGTTCCGTTCAGCCAGTAAGCTTCCGTAGTTCGCCGTGCTTGCGGCGAATTAACCGTAAATTTTGCGCAACCGGCGGATTCGAACGCTTGCCGGTTTGCGCCCTTTGACGTTAGGCGTTTTCTCCCATGGCGCGGTACATCTTCATCACCGGCGGCGTGGTCTCCTCGCTCGGCAAGGGTCTCATGGCAGCGAGCCTCGCGGCTTTGCTCCAGGCCCGTGGCTATCGAGTCCGCATCCGCAAATTCGATCCTTATCTCAACGTCGATCCCGGCACGATGTCGCCGCACCAGCATGGTGAGGTCTACGTCACCGACGACGGCGCGGAGACCGATCTCGATCTCGGCCACTATGAACGCTTCACCGGCGTGACCGCGCGCCAGGCGGACAACGTCACCTCGGGCCGGATCTACAAGACGATCATCGAGCGTGAGCGGCGCGGCGACTATCTGGGTGCGACCGTGCAGGTGGTCCCCCACGTCACCGACGCGATCAAGGCGTTCGCCCAGGCCGAGACCGAGGATCTCGATTTCGTGCTTTGCGAAATTGGCGGCACGGTGGGCGACATCGAATCGCTGCCGTTCATCGAAGCGATTCGCCAGCTGCGCAACGATCTCGGCCGCGGCCAGACCGTCAGCATCCACGTCACCCTAGTGCCGTACATCGCGGCGGCGGGCGAGCTGAAGACCAAGCCGACCCAGCACAGCGTGCGCGAGCTCGCGGCGCTCGGCGTACAGCCCGACGTGCTGGTCTGCCGCGCCGAGCGGCCGCTGCCGGCCGGCGAGCGCGCCAAGATCGCGCAGTTCTGCAACGTGCCGGCCTCTGCCGTCATCCCCGCGCTGGATGCCAAGAGCATCTATGCGGTGCCGCTGCAGTATCACGGCGAGGGCCTGGACGGCGAAGTGCTCAAGGCGTTCGGCATCGAGCCGGGACCGTCGCCCGATCTCAGCCGCTGGAGCGGCATCGTCGAGCGGCTCGAGAATCCCGAGGGCGAAGTCACGATCGGCGTGGTCGGCAAATATATGGGCGTGCCGGATGCCTATAAGTCGCTGACCGAGGCGCTGGTGCATGGCGGCATCGCCAACCAGGTGAAGGTCAACATCCAGTGGCTTGACGCCGAGCTGTTCGAGCAGGACCAGGCCGAAGTCGCCGCGATGCTCGAGCCGATGCACGGCATCCTGGTGCCGGGCGGCTTCGGCGAGCGCGGCAGCGAGGGCAAGATCGCCGGCGTGCGCTTCGCCCGTGAGCGGAACGTGCCCTTCTTCGGCATCTGTCTCGGCATGCAGATGGCGTGCATCGAGGGCGTCCGCGCCCAGGGCGTCGCCAATGCCTCGACCACCGAGTTCGGCCCGACCGAAGAGCCGGTGGTCGGCATGATCACCGAGTGGATGACCGCGGACGGCCTGCAGAAGCGCGAAGCCGGCGGCGATCTCGGCGGCACGATGCGACTGGGCGCCTATACCGCCAAACTCGGCGGCAACAGCGTCGTCGGCTCGATCTACGGCAACGAGACGATCAGCGAGCGCCACCGCCACCGCTATGAAGTGAACACCGCCTACAAGCCGGTGCTGGAACAAGGCGGTCTGGTCTTCTCCGGCATGTCGCCCGACGGCACGTTGCCAGAGATCGTCGAACGGCCGGACCATCCCTGGTTCGTCGGCGTGCAGTTCCACCCGGAACTCAAGTCCAAGCCGTTCGATCCGCATCCGCTGTTCGCGAGCTTCATCGCCGCGGCCGTGAAGCATAGCCGGCTCGTCTGAGCGCGTGCTGCGGCGGGCCTTCGTCGCCGGGCTGGCGTTGCTGGCGGTGTCCGCAGCGCCGGCACCGCCGCAGGGGAGAGCGGTGCCCGGCCAGGTGCGGGTGCGGCTGGTGACGAGCATGGGCGCGATCACCGTCGCGCTCGATGCCCGGCGGGCGCCCAAGACGGTCGCCAACTTCCTCGCCTATGTCGATGACGGGCGACTGGAGGGGACGACCTTCTATCGCACGGCGCGGCGCAAGACCGAGCCCAGCAAGGGCTTCATCCAGGGCGGGGTCGGCACCGACGCGCGCCGGATGCTCGACCCGCTGCCGCTGGAGCCGACCAGCAAGACAGGGCTCCGCCACCTGAACGGCACCATCTCGATGGCGCACGGGCCGAACCCCAATTCGGCCAACGGCAATTTCTCGATCATGGTCGGCGACAATCCCGGCCTCGACGCACGGGGCCCGAATCCGGGCTTCGCAGCGTTCGGGCAGGTGGTGGCCGGCATGGACGTGATTAAGCGCATCCTCGCACTGCCCAGCGGCGGCGGGCGCGACGCGATGAAGGGGCAGATGATCCTGAAGCCCGTGACGATCGTCCGCGCCGAGCGACTGGATGGGGTGGCGAAGCCGACCGGGCGGGTGAAGCCGTGGCTGCTGGGGCTGAAGCCGGCGGGCTAAGGGCTGGCGTGCCAGCGGCGCGACCGCTGCTGCTGCTCCTCCGCGCCGCTCTCGCGGGAAGGGGCCTGCCTGCGGGCGCTAGGTCGGTTGCTATCTCGCGGCCTCCGCCTCCCGGCTCTCATATTCCAGCCGCAGCATCGAGACGGCCACTGCAATGCCGCTGGTGTCGGGCAGCATGACGAACGCCGAGGGCCAACAGCGGCGGAGATGGTATGCGATCACCTTCTGGCCCCTCTCGTCATACATCTCGAGCGTGATGTCCTTCCGGAGACCACTTGCGCGGAGACGCACGCTGCCATCCTCGCCATGCGCATCGTTGAGGACGGCGCTGCGATCTGCCAGCCCCTCCTTGATCCACTGCACAAAGGCAGGATCGCAGGTGAGGCCGCGTTCCATCGTGATCGCCTGCAGGGTGCCGGTCAGCGCGCCGACCTTCGATAGGCCTGCGACTTCGCGCCCCTCCCATGTCAGCCGGAACGGGTACGCGCGATAGGTGGGCTCCGGCCTCTCCTCGCCCTCAAACATGCGGCATCCGCGCAGGGATCATCGGGCCTGGAGCGGAACGATGCCGACCTCATATGCCGCGGATAGTTGATAGGGCATCTGGAAGCTCGCCCATAGCGCCGCCATTTCCAGCGCCGTCATGTTCCTGTGGGCGATAGACAACCGCCCGGCCTCAATGTCGTCGAGCAGCGGTGACCCGTGGATCACGGACATCGCTGCGCCCAGCACGCGGTGGCACACGAGATCACCCTCCGCCTCCTCGTCGCGGCCATAGGCGGTGAGAAGATAGTGCAAGGTGACGCCCAGCGCAGGGCTTCCCGGCGCGCGCGCACCCGGGCCGTCATCGTTGCGCCAGGCGCCGTCCACGGCCGCGTTGAGCAGAAAAAGGTTGAGCTGCGGGACGGTAGGATCGCTGCGTGCCCGATCGGGCGATGTGGTCGTTATCAGGATATCGGAAAGATCCGGCACGCTGCGGGCGATCTGGTTGCGCAGCATCTCGCGCAGGGCGGCGGTTACGAGGGCAATCGTCATGCCCATGTCCCGCGGTTCGGCCGCGACCGGCAAGGGCAGCCGTGTTCCGGGATCCGCCCCTTGCCGGTGCGGATAAGGCCTCGCGTGCAATCCGTTTCCATGCTCGCGCTTCCCTTGCCTCCAACGAACGCCCTGCCGGACGCATCGTGTCGCATATATCGGCGCTCGATTGCGGCCGGTGGTAGAAGTCGACATTCTATTGGAAATCATCGGCCGGGACCAGCTGATCGCGTGCCTCCTTTTGGGGGACCGCGACCGCGGGCAGGCTTGTCCCCCTTCCATAGGGCCGGTCCGGTGGGAGGGGGCTATTCGCCGGCCGCTGCATCGGCTGCGTGGCGTCGTGCCACGTCCAATAGAAAAGGCGCCCGGGCCAAAGCCCGAGCGCCCCGTCGCGGCGTCTAAGGGAGGAGGACGCCGCGAGCTCGTCTGGGTCGATTATGCCGCGTTGGCCGTGCGATGGTCGATCGCGGTCGGCGTGGCGGCCGAACCCACCTGGATCTTCTTGGGCTTCATCGCCTCGGGCACTTCGCGCAGCAGCTCGATCGTCAGCAGGCCGTCGGCCAGGTTCGCATTCTCCACCCGCACGAAATCGGCGAGTTCGAAGCGGCGCTCGAAGCTGCGGTTGGCGATGCCCAGGTGCAGATAATTGCCCTGGTTGTTCTCATTCTCCCCGGCCTTCTTGCCGGCGACCAGCAGCAGGTTCTGCTGCGCGGTAATGTCGATCTCGTCCGCCTTGAAGCCGGCCACCGCGATGGTGATGCGATAGCGGTCTTCAGCAAGTCGCTCGAGGTTGAAGGGGGGATAGTTCTCCGAATTCGCCTGGCGTGCGCTGGCTTCGAGCATGTCGAACAGCCGATCGAAGCCGATCGCCGAGCGACGGAAGGGAGTAAAGTCAAGCTGACGCATCTTCATATTCTCCTGTGAGCAATTTGAACGCCATGGGTTTCGGTGCCCGGCCAACTGCCGCGACCCCGGTGCGAAGCCCGTCCGGCGCCTCGCCACGCTGATCTGGTGTTGCAACTGCGGGTTTCAAGGGGCGGCCAATCCCGGCTAGCCCGCGCTAAACAACTCCTTGCTCGCTAAACCCCACTCAAGCAGTGGAGATTGAGGCAACGACCAAGGGGAACGAGATGAGCCTGCCGCTGATTCCGCTGTTGCTGCTGTCTGGCGCCGTCCCGCCCATGCCGGATCCCGATACGCCGCCGGTCGCGGCCGCGCCGCAGGACCAGAGCGGTGACATCGTCGTCACGGCCCGGCGGCGCGAGGAGCGCATCCAGGAAGTGCCGGTCGCCATATCGGTGCTCAGTGGCGCGACGCTCGCCGAGGCTGGCGCGTTCAACGTTGCGCGCATCCAGCAGTCGCAGCCTGCGCTGCAATTCTATTCGAGCAACCCGCGCAACACCGCGATCAACATCCGCGGGCTCGGCGCGCCGTTCGGGCTCACCAACGACGGGATCGAGCAGGGCGTCGGCTTCTACGTCGACGGCGTCTATATCGGGCGCGTCGGCGCCTCGACCTTCGACTTCGTCGATGTCGAGCGCGTCGAGGTGCTGCGTGGGCCGCAGGGAACGCTCTACGGCAAGAACACCACCGCGGGCGCGATCAACATCACCACGCGCAAGCCGAGCTTCACGCCCGAGGTGCGCTACGAAGCCACCGCGGGCAATTACGGCTTCCTGCAGCTCAAGGGATCGGCCTCGGCGCCGATCGCGGACGACAAGCTGGCGGTGCGCATCTCCACGTCGATAACGCGACGCCAGGGCACGATCTACGACACCAAGAGCGACACGAACCTTCATCGCCTCGACAATTACGGGGTGCGCGGCCAGCTGCTGTGGCGCGCGGCGCCGAACCTGGACCTGACGCTGTCGGGCGATTTCAATCTGCAGAACCCGCTGTGCTGCGTGCAATATTATGTCCGGACCGGCGCGACGCAGCGGCCGCTCAACCGCCAATATGCCGCGCTCGCCGCCGCGTTCGGCTATGCGCCGCCGAGCACCAATCCGTTCGATCGCAAGACCGATCTCGATGCCGACATCAATTCGCGCCAGGAAATCGGCGGCGCCTCGCTGGTGGCGAACTGGGACCTTGGGAGTGCAACCGTCACCTCGGTGAGCGCGTGGCGCTATTGGGACTGGCAGCCTGCCAATGACCGTGATTTCGTCGGGCTTCCGATCACCACGGTCTCGCAGAACCCGTCGCAGCAGAAGCAGGTCTCGCAGGAGCTGCGGATCGCCTCGAACGGCCGGAACAAGCTCGATTACACGGCCGGCGTCTTCCTGTTCCACCAGACGATCGACACCCAGGGGTCGCAGGTGCAGGGCTCGGCGGCGAGCCGCTGGCTGCTCAATCCCGGCGCCAGCGTCGCGCCCGGCGCGGCCGGGTGCGCAACGGCGACCACGGCTGCCTGCAACCCGCTGGTACTCAACGGACTGACCAGCCGGAACACGATCAGTTTCGACAACACCAGCTTCGCGGTGTTCGGCAAGCTCAACTGGGAGGCGCTGCCGGGCCTGAGGATCCAGCCCGGCCTGCGCGTCAACTATGACAAGAAGAGCGGCTCGTACGAATCCATCGTCAGCATCAGCAATGCGCGCTACAATTTCGTCGCGACGGCAGACAATGCGGCGGCGCTGCTGGCCAGCGGCGCGGCGACCGCGGACCAGTTCAACACGCTGGCCCCGCAGCGCTACAGCCCCAAGTTCGACCAGTGGAACGTCTCGGGCGACGCGACCCTTTCCTATGACTTCAGCCGCGACATCCATGGCTATGCGACCTATGCGCGCTCGTTCAAATCGGGCGGCATCAACCTCTCGGGACTGCCGCTCAATTCGACCAACACCGCGGTCGACCTTACGACCCAGACGGTGAAGCCGGAAAAGGTCAATCATTTCGAGATCGGCCTGAAGAACCAGTTCTTCGACCGTCGCGTCACGCTCAACCTGGCCGGCTTCTGGACCGAGATCAGCGACTATCAGGCGACGGTGAACAACAACGCGATCAACGTGATCCGCGGCTATCTTGCCAATGCCGGCAAGGTGCGTTCGCGCGGCTTCGAATGGGATTCGTCGTTCCGGCCGAGCCAGCGCGCGAACCTCTATTTCAACGGCGCCTATACCGACGCCAAATACACGAAGTTCACCAACGCGCCGTGCCCGCCCGAGCTTTCGGGCGGCACCGCGATCACCAATCCCGCCACCCAGACGCCGGCGGCAGCGGGGACGCCGGGCTTCAGCCCGTCCTCGTGCAACATTTCCGGCCAGGTGCTGCCGGGCATCTCGAAATGGGCATTGGGCTTTGGCGGCGAGATCAACGCGCCGGTGGAAGGCGGCCAAGTCTATCTCGGCTATGACGGCAGCTGGCGCTCGCGCTTCTCGTCCAATCCGTCGCCGTCCGCCTATACCTGGATTGACGGCTATGCGCTGTCCAACTTCCGGCTGGGCTATCGCAAGGGCAAGGTGAACGCCTTTGCCTGGGTGCGCAACGCCTTCGACAAGCGCTATTTCGAGCTCCTCTCCGTCCAGTCTGGCAATACCGGGCTGATCGTCGGTCAGCCGGGCGACCCGCGCACCTGGGGTTTCACGATCAGCGGTTCCTTCTGATCGTGGCATGGGCTGGCCTCCCGCCATGGCCGGGGGAGGTTGGCGGGCGGGGCAGGGAAACCTGCTCCGCCCGATAGCTTAGGCACTTCGATTGTCCACGCGCCTCCGTCACTCCCGCGACAGCGGAAATCCATTGATGGGAGGGGCGCAGCAGGCGCCGAAACGTCCTGGCAACTGGATCCCCGCCTTCGCGGGGATGACGTGTAGAGAGAAGAAGCGCCCGGGGTTCATGGCGATAATTTGGAGACTAGGGCGGCCCAAAACGAAAACGCCCGGGCCGTTGCCGGCCCGGGCGCCTGCGTGACGAATGCTCGTCAGCCCCCTTGAACAGGATCCCGCTTCGAAACATTTGCGATTGTTCGCAAATGGAGCTGGGAACCTCCCCGAACCGTGGCCTTTTTGCGCCTGCGCTTCGACGGTTTCTTGGTAGAAGCCTCGGGCGCTTTTGTCACCGGTCGACAGCTTGGCGTCAGCAGATTGCGGCAAGGCTGTGTCGAATCGGCAACAGAACGCTTCCCACGCCGTGCAACCGGCCCTAGAGGATCCGCATGCTACTCTCTCGCTACGAGCGAATGATCGCCCGCCGCTATCTGCTGCCCGGGCGCAGCGAAGCCTTCATCGCCGTCGTCGCCGGGTTCAGCCTGGTCGCCGTGATGCTCGGCGTCGCCGCGCTGATCGTGGTGATGAGCGTGATGAACGGGTTTCGCGCCGAACTGTTCGACAAGATCTCCGGGCTCAACGGCCATGCGGTGGTGCAGGGCTATAACGGCCAGCTGCGCGACTGGCGCCGCATCGCCGACGAGGCCAAGGCCCTTCCCGGCGTCACCGCCGCGACGCCCCTGATCGAGCAGCCGCTGTTCGCCAGCAACAACGGCCGCGTCGAGTTCGCGATCGTGCGGGGCATGCGCGTCCAGGACATCCAGACCAACGCCACGCTGAAGGGCAAGGAGATCCTCGGCTCGTTCAAGAACCTCAAGCCAGGCAGCGAGCAGATCGCGATCGGCTCGCGCCTGGCCGAGGCGCTGGGGGCCACGATCGGCAGCGAGATCACCATCTACAACCCGCAGGGCGCCGCGACGCCGATGGGCACGATGTTCCGCACCGTCCAGTACAAGATCGGCGCGGTGTTCGAGGTCGGCGTCTACGACTATGACAAGACCTACATCATCCTGCCGATGGAAGATGCGCAGACGCTGATGCTGCTCGGCGACGCGGTGGGCATGGTGCGGATCGACACCAGCAATCCCGACAAGATCGAGCAGGTCGTCGGCCCGCTGGCCGAAAAGGTGAGCAATGTCGGTCAGATCGTCGACTGGCGCCAGATGAACCGCGAGCTGTTCGAGGCGCTGTCGGTGGACCGCACCGTCTCGTTCACCATCCTGTCGATCATCCTCGTCGTCGCCTCGTTCAACATCATCTCGTCGCTGATCATGCTGGTGCGCGCCAAGACCCGCGACATCGCGGTGCTGCGGACCATGGGCGCGACCCGGGGCAGCATGATGAAGGTGTTCGTCGTCGTCGGCACCACGATCGGCGCGGTGGGCGTGGGGGCAGGGGGCCTGCTCGCCTTCTTCTTCATCACCTATCGCGCGCAGGTGGTGTGGGCGATCGGCGCGGTGACCGGACAGAAGGTGTGGGATCCGCAGATGCGCTTCCTGACCGAGCTGCCGGCCAAGACCGATCCGTTCCAGACCTTCGCGATCTGCGCGATGTCGCTGCTCTTCACCTTCCTCGCCACCCTCTACCCCGCGTGGAAGGCAGCGAGCACCGATCCTGTCCAGGTACTGCGCTATGAGTGAACCGGTTCTCCAGACGCGCGACCTGCGCCGCAGCTTCGAACAGGGGGGCGTGCGCATCGATGTGCTGCGCGGGGTCGATCTGGACGTCATGCCCGGCGAGATCGTGGCGCTGCTCGGCCCCTCGGGCTCGGGCAAGTCCACCCTGCTCCAGGCGGTAGGGCTGCTCGAAGGCGGGTTCGAGGGATCGATCCGCATTGTCGGCGAGGAAGCCGCGAAGCTGTCGGCCGGCGGGCGGACCGAGGTGCGGCGCGACCGGCTGGGCTTTGTCTACCAGTTCCACCACCTGCTGCCGGACTTCGATGCGACTGAGAATGTCGTGCTGCCGCAGCTGATCCGCGGTGCCGAGCGGCCCGCCGCCCAGGCCCGCGCAACCGAGCTTTTGACCACGCTCGGGCTCGGCCACCGGCTGACCCATCGACCGAACCAGCTCTCCGGGGGTGAGCAGCAGCGCGTGGCGGTCGCCCGTGCGCTCGCCAATCGGCCGCCCCTGGTGCTGGCGGACGAGCCGACCGGCAATCTGGACGAGGCGACGTCGAACCGGGTGTTCGACGAATTCCTCAACCTGGTGCGCGGCGAAGGCTCGGCGGCCCTGGTCGCGACGCACAATGAGGGGCTGGCGGCGCGGATGGACCGTGTCGTGCGGCTGCACGAAGGCCGATTGGAGGAAACCGCATGAGCGACACGTCCACCGCAGATACGATCACCAGCATTCCCGTGACGCTGCCGGACGGCAGCACCGGCGACCTTTCCGCCTTTGCCGGCCAGGTGCTGCTGGTGGTCAACACCGCCTCCAAATGCGGGTTCACGCCGCAGTACAAGGAGCTGGAAGCGCTGTGGCGCGCCTACAAGGATCGCGGCTTCGCGGTGCTGGCTTTCCCGTGCAACCAGTTCGGCGCGCAGGAGCCGGGCGATGCCGAGGAAATCGCCAGCTTCTGCTCGCTCACGTATGACGTGACCTTCCCCGTCTTCGCCAAGATCGACGTCAACGGGAGCAGCGCCGCGCCCATTTTCCAGGCGCTGAAGGCGCAGGCGCCAGGCGTGCTCGGGACCGAGGCGATCAAGTGGAACTTCACCAAATTCCTGGTGAACCGGGACGGCCAAGTGGTGGAGCGCTATGCCCCGACGACCGCGCCGCGCGCGATCGTTGCGGATATCGAGAAGTTGCTCTGAGGACAAAAAGCACGGCCGGGACGGGAGGTGTAGGGATGTCCCGGCCGCGCGATGCTTGTACTATAGCTGCAAGAAAATGCAGGCGTAGATCGATCCGATCCGGCGCAATCCTGCAGCCTGCCGCAAAAGCTGTGGAGAAGCCTGCAGCCGGGTTGGCAAAATGGCCCCCGCGCTCCTAGGTTCGGGCATGGCGCATTCCGGTTTCGTACCTCTTCGGGTTTTCTCCTGCTACACCATGCTGGAAGGGGCGATCGACCCCAAGGCGATCGCCAAGCACGCCAAGAGCCACGGTTTTCCGGCCATCGCCGTCGCCGATCGCAACGGCCTCTATGCCGCGATGAGCTTTTCGGACGCCGCCAAGAAGGCCGGCGTCCAGCCGATCGTCGGCACGCTGCTGGCGGTGAAGCGCTCGAACCTCGCCGAGGGGCTCAACGTGCCGATCGACTGGCTCGCACTCTATGCGCAGGACCAGACCGGCTACGAGAATCTCTGCCACCTCGTCTCGCAGGCGCATCTCGACCGCCCGATCGAGGAGGAGGCGCACGTTCCATTCGCAGCGCTCATCGGGCATACCGACGGTCTGCTCTGCCTGACCGCGGGTGCCGAGGGCGCGATCGCCCGGCTCTATGCCGAGGGGCAGGACAAGACCGCCAAGGCCTATGTCGCGCAGCTCGAGGCGCTGTTCCCCGACCGGCTCTATGTCGAAATCGCCCGGCGCAACAACGAGGTGGAGACCCGGGCCGAGGACAAGCTGATCGACCTTGCCTATGCGCGCAATCTGCCGCTGGTGGGCACCAACCCGGCCTGCTTCGCCGACGCCGATTTCTACGACGCGCATGACGCGATGCTGTGCATCGCCAACTCGACCTATCTCGAGACCGACGACCGCCCGCGCTCCTCGCCCGAGGCCTGGCTCAAGCCGGCCGAGACGATGAAGACGAGCTTCGCCGACCTGCCCGAGGCGATCGAGAACACGCTCGTCGTGGCCCAGCGCTGCGCCTATGCCGCGCCCAAGCGCAAGCCGATCCTCCCCAGCCTCGCCGGCGACCGCGAGGGCGAGGCGGCGATGCTGCGCGAGCGCAGCTGGCAGGGGCTGAAGGATCGACTCGACTTCGCCGGCATCACCGATCCTGCGGAAGTGGAGGTGTACAACCAGCGCCTCCAGTTCGAGCTCGACATCATCATCCAGATGGGGTTCCCGGGCTACTTCCTGATCGTGGCCGACTTCATCCAATGGGCGAAGTCCAACGACATTCCGGTGGGGCCGGGGCGTGGCTCGGGCGCGGGCTCGGCGGTCGCCTGGGCGCTGACCATTACCGATCTCGATCCACTCAAGCTGGGCCTGCTGTTCGAGCGCTTCCTCAACCCCGAACGCGTCTCGATGCCCGACTTCGACATCGACTTCTGCGAAACCCGGCGCGGCGAAGTGATCCGCTATGTGCAGGAGAAATACGGCCGCGATCACGTCGCGCAGATCATCACCTTCGGGACGATGAAGGCCCGCGCGGTGATCAAGGACGTCGGTCGCGTGCTGCAGATGAGCTATGGCCAGGTCGATCGCCTCGCCAAGCAGATCCCCAACCACCCGACCGACCCCTGGACGCTCGAGCGCACGCTGAACGGCGTGAGCGAATTCCTCGCCGAATATAACGGCAACGAGGATGTGAAGCGCCTCGTCGACCTGTCGATGCGGATGGAAGGCCTGCCGCGCCACAGCTCGACCCACGCCGCCGGCGTGGTGATCGGCGACCGCCCGCTCGCGCAGCTGGTGCCGCTCTACCGCGATCCGCGCTCGGACATGCCGGTCACCCAGTTCGACATGAAGAATGTCGAAGGCGCCGGGCTGGTGAAGTTCGACTTTCTCGGCCTCAAGACGCTGTCGGTGCTGAAGAAAGCGGTGGTGCTGCTCGCCAAGCGCGGCGTCGACGTCAATCTCGACCGGCTCGATTGGGATGACGAGGGCGTCTATGCCCTGCTCCAGCGCGGCGACACCGTCGGCGTGTTCCAGCTGGAATCGGAGGGCATGCGCCGCACGCTGACCGCGGTGCGGCCGACCAATTTCGGCGACATCGTCGCGCTCGTCTCGCTCTACCGCCCGGGTCCGATGGACAACATCCCGATGTTCGGCGCGCGCAAGGCGGGCCGCGAGCCGATCGTCTATCCGCACGACCTGCTCGAGCCGATCCTGGGCGAGACCTACGGGATCTTCGTCTACCAGGAACAGGTGATGCAGGCCGCGCAGATCCTCGCGGGCTATACGCTGGGCGGCGCAGACATGCTGCGGCGCGCGATGGGCAAGAAGGTCAAGGCGGAGATGGACGCGCAGCGCAGCATCTTCGTCAAGGGCTGCAAGGAAGTGAACGACATTCCCGCAGCCAAGGCGAACGAGCTGTTCGACTTGATCGACAAGTTCGCCGGCTACGGCTTCAACAAGTCGCACGCCGCCGCCTATGCGCTGCTGGCGTACCAGACGGCGTGGCTGAAGGCGCACCATCCGCACGAATTCTTCGCCGCATCGATGGCCTATGACATCCACCAGACCGACAAGCTGGCGGTGTTCGCCGACGACATGCGGCGCCTCGGCATCGAGGCGACCCCGCCCGACATCAACGCCAGCGAGGCCGACTTCACCGTGCAGGCGCAGGGCGAGGGGCTGGCGGTGCGCTATGCGCTCGGTGCGCTGAAGGGCGTGGGCGAGCGGGCGATGGAGCTGCTGGTCGAGGAGCGCGAGAAGAATGGCCGGTTCGCCAGCCTCGACGACTTCGCCAAGCGGGTGGATCCGCGCGTGCTCAACAAGCGCCAGTTGGAGACGCTCGCCTCGGCGGGCGCGTTCGACAGCATCGAGCCGAACCGTGCGGGCGTACACGCCGCCGCCGAGACGATCCTCGCGGTCGCCCAGCGCGACCATGCCAGCCGGATGAGCGGGCAGGGCGGGCTGTTCGGCGATGCCGAGCCCGCGGGCGGCGGGATCACCGTGCCCAAGGATGCGGTCTGGTCGATGTCCGACAAGATCAACGCCGAGAAGGATGCCTTCGGCTATTATTTCTCGGCGCATCCGCTCGACCGCTATGAGCATCTGTTCCGCGGCCAGGGCGTGCGCGACATCGCCTCGCTGCCGGACATGCAGATCCCCGAGGGTGCGCGGATCAATGCCCAGATCGCCGCGTTGATCGAGGATTGCCGCTACCGCACCTCGGCGCGCGGCAACCGCTATCTGATGGCGACGATCTCGGACCGCAGCGCCCAGATCCAGACCTCGTGCTTCGAGGAGCTGATCGCCAAGGACATGGAGGAATGCGCCAAGGGCACCGGCTGCGCGATCCTGACGCTGGAACTCGACAAGCGGCCGGGCGAGGATACCCCGCGCGCGGCGGTGAAGCGGGTGCAGCCGTTCGACACGCTGGCGGGCACCACGCAGCTGATCCTGGAAATCCGCATCGAGGACCCGACGGTGCCGGCGCAGCTGGCCGCGCTGGTCGGCGAGCTGCGCGGGGGCGGCAGGGGCGAGATCCTGCTGCACGCGCCGATTGATGCGGGTGAGGCGACGGTAATGCTCGGGCGCGGCTTCCGGCTGGATACCGAGCTGGCGGCGCGGATCGAGGGCATGCCGGGGGTCAAGGCGGCATCGCTGATGCCCGCGAGCATGAAGCTGCAGGCGGCGGCCTGATCCGCCTCAGCCGCGGCTGCGGGCGCTCGCCCGAGCTTCCAGCAGATCCCACAGCCCGCGATGCTGGGCGAAGACCTGCTGTGCGCCGAACAGCATCGCCCGCTCATGTGCGGCTTCGCGGGCCAGCGCGTCCACCACGCTGACCGTCTCTTCGGCGATCGGCAGGCGGGCGGGCATCGGCTCCAGTCCGAAGCTGGTCGCCGCGCGGTCCAGCACCGAACGGATCGACACCCAGTCGATCGCAAGAGCAAGCGCGGCGCCGGTCGCGCAGCCCGCCCGATCGGACTGGGCCAGCATGTCCAGCGCATGGCGTTGCGCGGCAGCCGCGGCCTCGCTTTCCGCCTGCCCGGGGGTGCTGGGCAGCGGCCCCGCAGCCGCGACCAGCCGTACGAGATAGGCGCGCTCCGTCACAAAGGCATCGGCGGCGGCCTCGATCCACTCGCATTCCACCGGGCGCTTCGCATGCGCGCTCGCATAATCGATCAGGCCGGGGTGGCGGCCATGCAGCCGTGCGACATGATGCACGGCGTCGGCAAGGTCGCGGCGGGGCAGGGCGCCCGCCCGAAGCGCGCGCAGATGCGGATGCAGCGCACTGCCATCGGTGCCTGCCAATGCCCCCATCGATCCCCAGGCACCCGAGAGGCGTTCGAGCTGGGCGGTTTCGAAGAGCATGACCTCGTTCCTCTGGACAGTGCCGTCGGCAGCGAACCGGCCAGAAGGGGATGGCATAGGGGTTTATACCAAGGCGCGTAGAAAGATGGTTACATCGAAATTAATCTTGAAAAGCTGAATTTCACGCGTTCGTAACCACGGTCCAAAAGAAAACGGCCCCGGTATGCACCAGGGCCGTTTGCTGACGTCTCGAACTGCCGCGGGACGCTTACTGGTCGAGGAAGCTGCGCATCTTGCGGCTGCGGCTCGGGTGCTTGAGCTTGCGCAGCGCCTTGGCCTCGATCTGGCGGATACGTTCGCGCGTCACCGAGAATTGCTGGCCCACTTCTTCCAGCGTGTGATCGGTGTTCATGCCGATGCCGAAGCGCATGCGCAGCACGCGCTCTTCACGCGGGGTGAGGCTCGCCAGGACGCGGGTGACCGTCTCCTTGAGGTTCGCCTGGATCGCCGCGTCGACCGGAATGATCGCGTTCTTGTCCTCGATGAAGTCGCCGAGGTGGCTGTCTTCCTCGTCGCCGATCGGCGTTTCGAGGCTGATCGGCTCCTTGGCGATCTTCATCACCTTGCGCACCTTTTCGAGCGGCATGCTCAGGCGCTCGGCCATCTCCTCCGGCGTGGGCTCACGGCCCTGCTCGTGGAGGAACTGGCGGCTGGTGCGGACCAGCTTGTTGATCGTCTCGATCATGTGCACCGGGATACGGATGGTGCGCGCCTGATCGGCGATCGAGCGGGTGATCGCCTGGCGGATCCACCAGGTCGCGTAGGTGCTGAACTTGTAGCCGCGGCGATATTCGAACTTATCCACCGCCTTCATCAGGCCGATATTGCCCTCCTGGATGAGGTCCAGGAATTGCAGGCCGCGATTGGTGTACTTCTTGGCGATCGAGATCACGAGGCGGAGATTGGCCTCGACCATCTCCTTCTTCGCGATACGCGCTTCGCGTTCGCCCTTCTGCACCATGTTGACGATGCGACGGAACTCGGTGAGCGTCATGCCGGTCTGCTGGGCGATTTCGCTCATCTCGGTGCGGATGCGGTCGACCGAGGCGCTCTCGTTCTCGACGAACGCCTTCCACTTCTTGTCGACACCAACGACGGTCGGCAGCCAGTTCTCGTCCAACTCATGATCGACATAGCGATCGAGGAAGTCCTTGCGGCTGACCTTGTGGCGCTCGGCGAGACGCAGCATCTGGCCGCCCAGCGCGGTCAGGCGCCGGTTGAAGCTGTAGAGCTGGTCAACGAGATACTCGATCTTCGCCTGGTGGAACTGGACGCTCTCCACCTCGGCGGTCAGCTCCTCGCGAAGCTTGTTGTACTTCTTCTCTTCCGCGGCCGGGAAGTCCTCGCCAGCCGACATGGTATCGAGCCGCTGCTGCTGGACCTTGCCGAACTTCTTGTAGATCGCGGTGATGTTGGCGAACTTCTCGAGCGCCTGGGGCTTGAGCTGCTCTTCCATCTGGGCGAGCGAGAGGGTGTTGTCCTCCTCCTCGTCGTCCGACGGGCGGCGGGCGCGACGCTCGGTCAGCTCGTCATCGTCGTCCGAGGCGACTTCCTCGGGCTCTTCCTCTTCCTTGAAGGTCGGGCCGGTGCTCGATTCGCTGATCTCGCCATTGTCGTCCTCGGCGCCCTCGACCTGTTCGGCCGACGGACCCTTGGAGAGCATGGCGTCGAGATCGAGGATCTCGCGCAGCTGCATCGTGCCTTCGTTGAGCGCGGTCGACCAGCCGATGATCGCGTTGAACGTGATCGGCGACTCGCAGAGCCCCAGGATCATCGTGTCGCGGCCGGCCTCGATGCGCTTGGCGATGGCGATTTCGCCCTCGCGGCTGAGCAGCTCGACGGCGCCCATCTCGCGCAGGTACATGCGCACCGGATCGTCGGTGCGATCGACGGTTTCCTTCTTCTTCGCGATCTCGAAGGCGGGCGCGGAATCGTCGCTGGTATCGGCGCTCTCGGCATCGTCGGCCGAGTCGTCCTCGGCCTCGGCGTCCTCGCCGGCGTCCTCATTCTCAACGACGTTGATGCCCATATCGTTGAGCGCAGCCATCACGTCCTCGATCTGCTCCGAGGACATCTGGTCCTGCGGCAGCATCTCGTTGAGCTGGTCGACGGTGATGTAGCCGCGCTTTTTCGCACGCGCGACCAGCTTCTTGATCGAACCCTCGTTCAGATCGATCAGCGGCGCGTCACTCGTGTCTGCCGTGTCCGTGACGTCTGCCATGTTCGCCTTCGCCATCAAATCCCTCGAAACTCAGATGGCGGCAATTTTACACCGCCTCTATTCCTCAAAATCACCGTCTTCCGCAAGCATCAGATTGGCAAGCCGATCCAAAAGCTCCTGCCGTTGCCGCGAAAGCGCTACCTGACGGGCAAACGCTTCCTCGGTGCCGTCGCGCATCAGGGCAGCGGTCGCCTCGGCGAGCGCAACATCGACGGCGGGTTGCGCCGCCATCACCGCAATCGCTTCGCCCAGATCTTCGCGCGCCTTCGTCACGTCGGCCGCGGGCCGCGTGAAGGAGAAGGGGAGCGTGTCTGCGCGAAGCAACTCGCTTGCCACTGAATCGAAACCGGACCGGGCCAATATGGTGAGGAAATCCTCGCTATCAAGTTGACGCACCGTCGGAATGGTAAGCGCTACCTCGACAACGGCTTCGAACAGCCGCCCGAGTGCGCCCGAGGCGCTGCGCAGACTGCCGAGGATCTCCATGTGACGGGCGATCTCGACCGGGTGGCGGATCAGCCCGGCGAGCACCGCGCGTGCCAATATGGGATCGAGCCCGCTCGCCTGCACGCCCTTGATCAGATGCGAGGGCGGTGGCTCGGGCGGCTGCCAGCCGCCGCGGGCGTTGCGGGTGCCGCGCTGCTGCGGACGGGCAGGGGCGGGGCCGCGCTGGTCCTTGCGGAACTCGCGCGGGCCGCGGCCGAACTGCTGATCGGCGCGAGCACGGAATTCTGCGATATATTCGTGCTTTACATTCGGATCTTGGATCTGTTCGGCAAGTTCGGTGAGGCGGCGCTTGAGCCCCGCGCGCTGCTCGGGCGTGTCGAGCGGGCCGGCGGCGACTTCGCTCGCCCAGAGGCGATCGACCAGCGGCTCAGGCTTTGCGAGCAGCGCTTCGAAGGCGGCGGGACCCTGCGATCGGACGAGATCGTCCGGGTCGAGGCCCTGGGGCAGGGTCACGAAGGCGAGGCTGCGGCCCGGCGCGAGCATCGGCAGCGCGCGGTGTGCGGCACGCAGCGCGGCCTTCTGCCCGGCGCTGTCGCCGTCGAAGCAGAGCAGGGGGACTTCGGAGAGGCGCCACAGCCGTTCGAGCTGATGTTCGGTCAGCGCGGTGCCGAGCGGCGCCACCACTTCGCCGAAGCCTGCCTGGGCGAGCGCGATCACGTCCATATAGCCCTCGACCGCGATCACCCGGTCCGCCTTGCGCGCAGCGGCCTGGGCTGAATCGAGATTATAGAGCGTGCGGCCCTTGTCGAACAAAGGCGTTTCCGGCGAATTCAGGTACTTGGGCTCGCCTTCTCCGATGATTCTTCCGCCGAAGGCAATGGTCCGTCCGCGGACGTCGCGGATCGGGATCATCAGCCGGCCGCGGAACCGGTCGTACGGCTCCTTGCCCTCGACGGCAATCAGCATGCCGGATTCGACCAGCATCGGATCGCCATAGGATTTCAGCGCGTCCTTGAGCTTGCCGCGCGAATCGGGGGCGAAGCCGAGGCCGAAGGTGCGGGCAGTCTCGGGGGTGATGCCGCGGCGCTGGAGCACGGCGCGTGCCTCGGCGCCTTCGATGCCGTTCAGCCGCTCGGTAAACCAGGTCGCGGCTTCGCCCATCAGCTCGTGCAGGCCCTTGGCGCGCTCGGCCTTTTCGGCGGCGCGACGGTCCTGCTCGGGCATGTCGAGCCCGGCGGCCTGGGCCAGTTCCTTCACCGCATCGATAAAGGGCAGGCCGCGCTGGTCGGTCATCCAGCGAATCGCATCGCCATGCGCGCCGCAGCCGAAGCAATGGTAGAAGCCCTTGTCGTCGTTGACGTAGAAGCTGGGGGTCTTCTCGTTGTGGAACGGGCAGCAGGCGCGAAACTCCTTGCCCGCGCGCTGCAGCTTCACCGACTTGGCGATGAGCGTGGAGAGCGTGGTGCGGGCGCGGAGCTCGTCGAGAAAGGCGGGGGTGAGGGACACGTGGAAGTGATGCGCCTTTGTGGGTGAGTCGGGAAGATGGCGGCGGCGGGTAGGCGATCGATCACCCACCCCCTTCCGCCGCTGCGCGGCTCCCTCCCCCTCCCTTGGAAGGGAGGGGGAACGAAGGCCGCTAGCGCTCCCCCTCCCTTCCAAGGGAGGGGGCCGGGGGGTGGGTGGAGCCTCGGTTCCACTGCCGAATGGGCAGACCGCGTGCCCGATCCGCAATCGTCTGGAGGACGCCATCGAGATTGGTGGCAACCTCGTGGTTGGTGAACCGGAGGACGGTGTAGCCCAGCTGCGCCAGTCCGATATCGCGGTCGCGATCTGCGTCCGCGTCGTGGGTGTCGCCGTCGATCTCGACCACCAACCCGATGCTTGGGCAGCAGAAATCGACGATCGCCGGTTCGATTACATGCTGGAAGCGGAACTTCAGCCCTTCGAGCTGCGACGCGCGAAGGCGCTGCCAGAGTTTCTGCTCCATCGGCGTGGGGTTGTGGCGAAGTTCCTTGGCGCGTGCCTGCATCCAGAGCTTGCTGTGTGTAAACATGCACCCGCCCCCCAACCCCCTCCCTTGGAAGGGAGGGGGAGCGTCCATCTCAGCTCAGCGCCGCCTTCACCAGCGCGCTGGCCTTGCTCATGTCGAGCTGCGCCGCGTGGCGCGCCTTCAGCTCGGCCATCACCCGGCCCATGTCCTTCATGCCGCCCGCACCCAGCTCGGCCTTGATCGCCTCGATCGCCGCGGTCGTCTCCGCCTCGCTCATCTGCGCCGGCAGGAAGCGCTCGATCACCACCACCTCGGCGGCTTCGGCGTCGGCCAGTTCCTGGCGGTTGCCCTTCTCGTACATCTCGATCGATTCGCGGCGCTGCTTGACCATCTTCTGCAGCACCTCGACCACCAGCACGTCGTCGTCCTCGGGCGCCTTGCCGGTGCGGGCCTCGATGTCGCGGTTCTTGATCGCGCTCTGGATCAGGCGGATCGTGGCGGTCGACGCCTTGTCCCCGCCCTTCATGGCAGTCACCAGCGCAGCCTTGATGTCGTCGCGAATCATCCGTGTCTCTCGATCTTGTCCGGGAAAGCCTGCGACCATAGCCCAGGCCCAAAAAACTTAACAGATTGACGGTGCGGCCATCGGGGTCTAGCGGGCGGCCCTTAGCAACATCGCAAACCCAAAGCAGGAGTGCCCGCCCCAAATGGCCGACGCCAAACCCTTGTCCATGCCCGTTGGAGCCACGGGCGTTCTGGTTCTGGCGAGCGGCGAGATATTGTGGGGTCGAGGATTCGGTGCCGAAGGCGATGCCGTCGGCGAGGTGTGCTTCCACACCGCGATGACCGGCTATCAGGAGATCATGACCGACCCGAGCTTCGCCGGTCAGATCATCAACTTCACCTTCCCGCACATCGGCAATGTCGGCGCCAACCCGGACGACATCGAGGCCGATGATCCCCATGCGCTGGGCATGATCGTCCGCGAGGACGTGACCGAGCCGTCGAACTTCCGCAGCACCGAGCATCTCGATGCCTGGATGGCGAAGCACAGCCGCATCGGCCTGTCGGGCATCGACACCCGCGCGCTCACCCGCCGGATCCGTGTCGGTGGTGCCCCGAACGGCGTGATCGCGCACTCGAAGGAGGGCAAGTTCGACCTCGACGCGCTGCTGGAAAAGGCGCGCGCCTGGCCGGGGCTGGAGGGCATGGACCTCGCCGTCACCGTCTCGTGCGAGACGCATTTCGGCTGGGAAGGCGGCGTGTGGAAGCTCGGCGCCGGCTATGACACCAGCCGCCCGGAGACCAAGCGCCCGCAGGTCGTCGCGATCGACTATGGCTCGAAGCGCAACATCTTCCGCAACCTGGTGCAGGCCGGCGCGGACGTGACCGTGCTGCCCGCTACCGCGACCTTCGAGCAGGTGATGGCGTTCAATCCGGACGGCTTCTTCCTCTCCAACGGCCCGGGCGATCCGGCGGCGACCGGCGAATATGCCGTGCCGGTGATCCGCCAGCTGCTCGAGACCGGCAAGCCGCTGTTCGGCATCTGCCTCGGCCACCAGCTGCTCGGCCTCGCGGTGGGCGCCGAGACCACCAAGATGTTCCAGGGCCATCGCGGCGCCAACCACCCGGTCAAGCGGCTGGAAGACGGCGCGGTCGAGATCACCAGCATGAACCACGGCTTCGCGGTGGAGCGCGGGACGCTGCCGGCCAATGCGCGCGAGACGCATGTGTCGCTCTTCGACGGCTCCAATGCCGGCATCGAACTCACCGACCGCCCGGCGTTCAGCGTGCAATACCACCCCGAGGCCAGCCCGGGCCCGCAGGACAGCCTCTATCTGTTCGAGCGGTTCGTGGGGATGATGGCGTGAACCTGCCGCCGTTCGATCCCGCCCGCTTCGAGGAAGAATGGGCGCAGGATCAGGACGTGCTGCAGAGTCTTGCTGCCAACGGTGACAACCCGGCGATTGCTCGCTCCGTGGACGTCAGCTTCCGCGGCTCGGGCAAGGCGCTTGCCGCGCTCGAAGAGGCTGCGGAAGAGCTGGGGTTCACCGTACTGGGCGACGAGCAAAACGAAGACGGGGAGCTCTGGCTCTTCCTTGAACGTGAACAACGCACCGACGAAGCATCGATACGCGCTCTAACCGAGCTCTGCCTGCGGATAGAGACGTATTTCGGCCTGGAATATGACGGCTGGGGCTGCGTCGCAGAAACTGGAATGAAACACTGATGCCCAAGCGCACCGACATCTCCTCCATCCTCGTCATCGGCGCGGGGCCGATCGTCATCGGTCAGGCATGCGAGTTCGATTATTCGGGCACGCAGGCGATCAAGGCCCTGAAGGAAGAGGGCTATCGCATCGTCCTGGTCAATTCGAACCCGGCGACGATCATGACCGATCCCGAGCTGGCCGACGCGACCTATATCGAGCCGATCACCCCCGCGGTCGTCGCCAAGATCATCGAGAAGGAGCGGCCCGACGCCGTGCTGCCGACGATGGGCGGCCAGACCGCGCTCAACACTGCGCTCGCGCTGTTCCGCGACGGCACGCTGGAGAAGTTCGGCGTGACGATGATCGGCGCCGACGCCGATGCGATCGACAAGGCGGAGGACCGGCTGAAGTTCAAGGACGCGATGACCAAGATCGGGCTCGAAAGCGCCCGCTCGGCGATCGCGCACACCGAGGCCGAGGCGCTGACCGCGCTCGACTATGTCGGCCTGCCCGCGATCATCCGCCCCAGCTTCACCATGGGCGGCTCGGGCGGCGGCATCGCCTATAATCGCGAGGAATTCATCGCGATCGTGCGCTCGGGCCTCGACCTGTCGCCGACCACCGAGGTGCTGATCGAGGAATCGCTGCTCGGCTGGAAAGAGTATGAGATGGAGGTCGTCCGGGATCGGAACGACAATGCCATCATCGTCTGCTCGATCGAGAATATCGATCCGATGGGCACGCACACCGGGGATTCGATCACCGTCGCGCCGGCGCTGACGCTGACCGACAAGGAATACCAGATCATGCGCAACGCATCGATCGCGTGTCTCCGGGAAATCGGCGTCGAAACAGGCGGTTCGAACGTGCAGTTCGCGGTCAATCCGAAGGACGGCCGCCTGATCGTGATCGAGATGAACCCGCGCGTCAGCCGTTCCTCGGCGCTGGCGTCCAAGGCGACCGGCTTCCCGATCGCCAAGGTCGCGGCCAAGCTGGCGGTGGGCTATACGCTCGACGAGATCGACAACGACATCACGGGTGCCACCCCGGCCAGCTTCGAGCCGACGATCGACTATGTCGTCACCAAGATCCCGCGCTTCGCCTTCGAGAAGTTCAAGGGCGCCGAGGCGGTGCTGGGCACGGCGATGAAGTCGGTCGGCGAAGTGATGGCGATCGGCCGCTCGATCCACGAATCGATCCAGAAGGCGCTGCGCGGGCTGGAAACCGGCCTCAGCGGCTTCAACGATGTCGACCGGCTGGTCGGCGCGCCGCGCGACGTGATCGAGGCGGCGCTGACCGTCCGCTCGCCCGACCGGCTGCTGATCGCGGCGCAGGCGATGCGCGAGGGCTTCAGCCTGAAGGACGTCCAGCGCTTCACCAGCTACGACCCCTGGTTCCTCGAGCGCATCGCCGAGATCCTCGATGCCGAGAAGGACGTGGCCACCAACGGCCTGCCGCAGGACGCGGCCGGCATGCGCCGCCTCAAGGCGATGGGCTTCAGCGACAAGCGGCTGGCCTATCTGGCGCTCAAGTCGGTCAACCTCCGCGCGGGCAGCGAAGTCATGGCGCGCAGCTCGGGCCTGATCGGCGAGATCGCCAACGCCATCTCCGGCGGCGTGACCGAGGCCGAGGTGCGCAAGCTGCGCCACCGGCTGGGCGTGCGCCCCGTGTTCAAGCGGATCGACACCTGCGCCGCCGAGTTCGAGGCGAAGACGCCCTACATGTACTCGACCTATGAGGCGCCGAGCTTCGGCGAGCCCGAGAACGAGGCCGAGCCGAGCGAGCGCCGCAAGGTCGTCATCCTCGGTGGCGGTCCGAACCGGATCGGCCAGGGAATCGAGTTCGACTATTGCTGCTGCCACGCCTGCTTCGCGCTGGCCGATGCGGGCTATGAGACGATCATGGTCAACTGCAATCCGGAGACGGTGAGCACCGACTATGACACCTCGGACCGGCTCTATTTCGAGCCGCTGACCGCCGAGGACGTGCTCGAGATCCTCGAGGTCGAGAAGTCGAAGGGCGAGCTGGTCGGCGTGATCGTCCAGTTCGGCGGGCAGACCCCGCTCAACCTCGCCAAGGCGCTGGAGGATGCCGGCATCCCGATCCTCGGCACCAGCCCCGACGCGATCGACCTGGCCGAGGATCGCGAGCGCTTCGCCGATCTCGTCGCCAAGCTGGGCCTCAAGCAGCCGGCCAACGGCATCGCGCGCAGCCGCGACGAGGCGGTGCGGGTGGCCGAGCGGATCGGCTATCCGGTGCTGATGCGGCCGAGCTATGTGCTGGGCGGCCGGGCGATGGAGATCGTCGACAGCCTCCAGCAGCTCGACGACTATATCCAGACCGCGGTGCAGGTCTCGGGCGACTCGCCGGTGCTGATCGACCAGTATCTGCGCGACGCGATCGAGGTGGACGTGGACGCGATCGCCGACGGCACCGATGTGGTGGTCGCCGGCGTGCTCCAGCATATCGAGGAAGCCGGCGTCCATTCGGGCGACAGCGCCTGCTCGATCCCGCCCTACAGCCTGCCTGCCGAGATCATCGCCGAGATCGAGCGCCAGACCGTGGCACTGGCGCGCGCGCTCAAGGTCAAGGGGCTGATGAATATCCAGTTCGCGGTCAAGGACGGCGAGGTCTATCTCATCGAGGTCAACCCGCGCGCCAGCCGCACGGTGCCGTTCGTCGCCAAGGCGATCGGGGCGCCGATCGCCAAGATCGCCAGCCGGGTGATGGCGGGCGAGAAGCTGGCAAACCTGCCGGTGATCGACCGCGACATCGATTACATCGCGGTCAAGGAAGCCGTGTTCCCCTGGGCGCGCTTCCCCGGCGTCGATCCGGTGCTCTCGCCCGAGATGAAGTCGACCGGCGAAGTGATGGGCATCGACAAGGACTTTGCCACCGCCTTCGCCAAGTCGCAGCTCGGTGCCGGCACGGTGCTCCCGCAAGGCGGCACGGTGTTCGTCAGCGTCAAGCAGAGCGACAAGGCGGTGGTGCTGCCCGGCGTGAAGATCCTGGCCGAGCTCGGCTTCAAGATCATCGCGACCAGCGGCACGGCCGAGTTCCTGGCGGCCGAGGGGATCGCGGTGGAGACGGTGAACAAGGTGGCGCAGGGCCGCCCGCACATCGTCGACCGTATCCAGGACGGCGACGTCGCGCTGATCTTCAACACCACCGAAGGCTGGCAGTCGCTCAAGGACTCGATGAGCATCCGCGCCTCGGCGCTGGCGCAGAAGGTGCCGTACTTCACCACGGCGCCGGGCAGCGTCGCGGCGGCACGGGCGATCGCGGCGATGCGCAGCAACCCGATCGAGGTGCAGCCGATCCAGGCCTATTTCGCCTCGCGGGGGTGAATGTGCCGCTGGGGAGGGGGCTGCGTTCCCCTCCCGCCTGCGGGAGGGAGGGCTAGGGAGGGGCTGAGCCATTCAGCGCTTCTTCCACGTCGATCCCTCCGCCAACCCCTCCCGCATGCGGGAGAGGAGCGGACGCCTTAAGAGCAGGGCAAAATATTACTTCTCCGTCCCCCGCCTTGATGTTTTTCGCCCCGCGACTTACTATTCGCGTTCGCACAATGGATTTCCCCAACCGATGTAAGTGTGCGGACGTCGTTTTCGGGCGACGGTCGGTACCGGGGGCGTATTGAAGGACAAGGGCGTTATGGCGACCGTCGAGAAGATGCCGATGCTGGCGGAAGGCTATCAGAAGCTCAGCGAGGAGCTGAAGCGGCTGAAGGCCGAGCGGCCGTTGATCGTGGATGCGATCGAGGAAGCGCGCGCGCATGGCGATCTCTCCGAAAACGCCGAGTACCATGCCGCCAAGGAGCGCCAGGGCCAGGTCGAGGCGACCATCGCCGACATCGAGGACAAGCTGAGCCGCGCCCAGATCATCGATCCCAAGGAGCTTTCGGGCGACAAGGTCGTGTTCGGCGCGACCGTGACGCTGCTCGACGAGGACGACAAGCCGGTCACCTACCAGATCGTCGGCCAGACCGAGGCGGATGCCAGCAAGGGCCGGATCTCGTACAATTCGCCGATCGGCCGCGCGCTGATCGGCCGCAAGGTCGACGAAGAGGTCGAGGTGTCGGTGCCGGCAGGCGACCGCTATTACCTCGTCTCCAAGGTCGAATTCATCTGAGGCAGCCGATGCCGAAGGTCAGCGCCACGACGGTGATCGTCGCCGTCACGGTGGTGGTGAGCCTCCTCGCCAATTTCGCCCCGAACGTGGCGCAGATCCAGTATGCGGCGGGGTTCATCCCGGCGCGGGTTACCGGCGGCCTGATGCTGTCCGGGCTGGTGGTGCCGGTATGGGCAACGCCGCTCAGCTCGGCACTGATCCATGGCGGTCTCGCGCATCTCGGCATGAACATGCTGATGCTGGCCTTTACCGGACGGGAGACCGAACGGGCGATCGGCGCCAAGGGGATCGTCACGCTCTACCTGATCGGCGCCTATGCCGCCTGTGCGGCGCAGTGGCTTGCTGGGCCCATGTCGACCGCCCCGATGATCGGCGCGAGCGGGGCCAGCTCGGCGGTGGTCGGCGCCTATTCGCTGCTCTACGGCCGCCAGCGCGCCAAGGCGATCGGGCCGATCCCGGCGCAGGTTGTGCACATCGCCTGGCTGGCAGCCGCCTGGATCGGGGTTAATCTGCTGATGGGCTTCGCCTTCCTGCAGGGCGGCGTCGACGTGGCGATCTGGGCGCATATCGGCGGCTTCTTCCTCGGCCTGGCGCTCGCCCGGCCGATGCTGCTCTGGCGCTGGCGCCACGCCTGAGGGACCCGCCCGTGACCGGGCGGGATACCCCTTCTTTCATCCCCTTCGCTGCGCGATGTGCCGGTCGATCACATGGCCGAGCACCGTCATCGGTACATTGCCGCCGAGCAGCAGCGCGTCGTTGAAGGCGCGGAAATCGAACCGGTCGCCGAGCGCGGTCCTGGCCTGGGTGCGCAGGCGGTTGATTGCGGTGTGCCCCACCTTGTAGCCGCAGGCCTGACCCGGCCAGGAGCAATAGCGGTCGACCTCGCCCTGCACCTCGTCCTCGGACGAGCCGTTCGCCTCGACAAACCAGCGGATCGCCTGCTCGCGGGTCCACCGCTTGGCGTGCAGCCCGCTGTCGACCACCAGCCGGCAGGCGCGGAAGCCGAGCGACTGGAGATAGCCGAGCTTCGCCGCCGGGTTCTCGGCATAGACGCCGAGCTCGTCGCCCAGCTGCTCGGCATAGAGGGCCCAGCCTTCGGAATAGGCGTTGAACTGGAGGAGCGAGCGGATCAGCGGCATCTTGAAGGTATATTCGCCCTGCCAGGCATGGCCGGGGATCGCCTCGTGATAGGCGAGGTCGGGCAGGCTGAAGCGCGTCCAGATGCCGGTCGAGCGCAGATTGACCCACAGCCGTCCGGGGACCTTGCCGTCGATCGTACCCGGGCCGCCATAGGCCCCGGCGGCACCGGCTTCCTCGACTACGGGAATGCGCTTCACTTCGACATTGCCGGGAACCAGCGTGTGGAACGCCTGCGGCATCCGGCCGCGCATGTCGTCGATGCTTTTCTGGAGGATCTGGATGATCTCGGCCCGGCCCGCATCGTTCTCCGGGAAGGCGAAGCGCTTGTCGGTGGCGAGCCCGCGCATCCGCGCGCCGACGGAGCCTTGGGTATAGCCGAGCGACTTGAGGATCGTGCCCATCTCGGCCTGCAACTCGGCGAGCTGCGCCTTGCCCATCGCGTGGACCTCGTCCGGTGACATGGTCGTGGTGGTGCCGGCGCTCAGCGCCCAGGCATAGTACGCATCCCCGTCCTTGAACTTCCACACGCCGGCGTCCGACGTGGCGCGGGCGCGCTGCTTCTCCAGTTCGGCGATTTGGCGGTCGAGCGCCGGGGCGATCCGCTCCGCGGCGATTTTCGTCGCGCGCGCCTCGTAGGCTCCGGGCATGGCGGTGGTGCGCTTGGCGAGCGAGGTCACCACGTCCCATTTGGCGGGATCGCCGCTGCGGGCGAGGTGGATCTGCTTGAGGCACTTGTCCAGCAGGAAGTCGGGCGCGATCACACCGACGCTGGCCGCCTGCTGCAGCCGCACCGTCTCGCCGTCGAGCGCGCCGGCATAGGCCTGGAGCCGGTCCAGATAGGCATCGGCGTCATCGCGCGTCGCGATCTGGTGATCGCTGTCGAGCATCTTGGGAATGTCGATATAGGCGCCGACATTCTGGATCACGACATAGGGCGTGTTGCGCCAGCTGCCGACTGCCACGTCGCCATAGGGGAAGGCGATGCCCTTCAGCCCGTTGGCATAGGCGGTCTGGATCACGTCGAGATGGACACGCATCTCGGGGCTGACCGCATTGACGTCGATCCGGTCGATCTCGGCGAGCGTGGCCTTGAGGTGGGCGGCCATCTTGGCGACGCCCGCCGGCGTACGGTCGCCAAGCCGGTGCTTGAGCGCGGCGCGCGCGCCCTTGTCGATGCCGAGCCCGGTCGCGCCCTCGGGGTTGAGCACCAGCAGCGCCTCGGCGGTGCGCTCGATCAATGCCTGGGCCTGGGCTTCGGCGGCAGGTGCTGCGGCGAACGCAGGGCGGGCGGACGCGCCGCTGGCCAGCAGGGCGCTCGATCCGAGCAGCACGTCGCGACGGGTGGTACGCATGGTTTCGACCTCGATGATGTTCAGTCTTGGGGAAGGGCGGGCAAGGGCTCGACGCGCAGCGTCGCCCCGTTAGCGCCGACGATCCGCACGCGGACCCCGGCAGGAAGATCGGGTCCGCGCGCAGGCCATTCGCCATCGCCGACGCGTACGCGACCGCCAAGATCGCTCACCGGCTCGACGACGGTGACGACCTCACCGATCAGCCGCGCGACGCGATCGTTGAGCAGCGGATCGGCACTCGGCACGGGGAAGTCCCGATACCAGCGCCGTCCGATCAGCACCGCCGCGACCGACCAGGCGGCAAAACCGAGCAGCTGCCCACCGAGCGGCAGCTCGGGTAGGACCAGCGCCAATACCCCCGTGATCGCCGCCGCGACGGCGAGAAAGACGAGATAGACCCCCGGGATCGCCAGCTCGGCCACGCCCAGCGCAACCGCCGCGATCAGCCAGAGCAAGGGCGGGTGGTGCAGCCAGTCCACCGAGGGGATCAGTCCTGCTGGTCGAACGGGCCGGGACGGCGGGCGGGCTGCGTTGGGACGGCGGGCGCCTTGGGAGCGCCGCCGGACAGCGCTTCCTTGGCCAGTTCGCCGATGCCGCCCAGCGTGCCGATCAGCTGGGTCGCCTCGACCGGGAACAGGATCGTCTTGGCGTTGGGCGAGGTCGCGAACTTACCGACCGCCTCCACATATTTCTGCGCGATGAAATAGTTGAGCGACTGCGCGCTGCCGGATTCGATGGCGTCCGATACCAGCTGCGTCGCCTTGGCCTCGGCCTCCGCCGCACGCTCGCGCGCCTCGGCGTCGCGAAAGGCGGATTCGCGGCGGCCTTCGGCCTCCAGGATACGCGCCTGCTTCTGGCCCTCGGCGCGCAGGATCTCCGACTGGCGGGTGCCCTCGGCCTCGAGAATGTTGGCGCGCTTCTCGCGTTCGGCCTTCATCTGGCGGCCCATCGCGTTGACGATGTCGGCCGGCGGGCGGATGTCCTTGATCTCGACGCGGGTGATCTTGACGCCCCAGGGCGTCGTCGCATGGTCGACCACCGAGAGCAGCCGAGCGTTGATCTCGTCGCGCTTCGACAGGGTCTCGTCCAGGTCCATCGATCCCATCACGGTGCGCAGGTTGGTCGTGGTCAGCTGAAGCAGAGCGACATAGAGGTCGGAGACTTCATAGGCGGCCTTGGCCGCGTCGAGCACCTGGAAGAACACCACCCCGTCGGTGGAGATCATCGCATTGTCCTTGGTGATGATTTCCTGGCCGGGAATGTCGATCACCTGCTCCATCATGTTCACCTTGCGGCCCACCCGATAGAACAGCGCGGGGTAGAAGTTGAAGCCGGGAGCAGCGACGGTGGTGAAGCGGCCGAAATGCTCGATCGTGTATTGATAGCCCTGGGTGACGATCTTCACGCTGGCCAGCAGGTAGAACAGCACCAGCGCCGCCAGGCCGGCCAGAAACACGAAAAGCACGTCCATACGCCCCGACTCCCCTCGCAATGGGGCCTAGTGCTAGCATAGAGAACGGCCATGACCAGCATGGCTCTCGCTCCCCGTACCGCCCTGTTCCTCCCAGCCTCCAATGCGCGTGCGATCGCCAAGGCCCGCACGCTTGCCTGCGACATGGTGATCCTCGACCTCGAGGACGCGGTGAAACCCGAGGACAAGGATGCCGCGCGGCATGCGGCCGTGGCGGCGATGGCCGAGGGCTTTGGCGAGCGCATCGCGGCGATCCGGATCAATGGCGCGGACACGGCCGAGCATGCGGCCGATCTCGCGGCGATCGCCGGCTCCGCGGCCGCCATCCTGGTCGTCCCCAAGGTGGAGAATGCCGCCACGGCCGCGCGCATCGCGGCGGCGGCGGGCAAGCCCATCCTCGCGATGATCGAAACGCCCGCCGGCGTCCTTGCCGCCCCGGCGATCGCGGCGGTGCCCGGGGTCGCCGGACTGATCGCCGGTACCAATGACCTCAAGGCAACGCTCGAGATCCCGGCCGGGGCGGGGCGGGCCGGTCTGTCGCTGGCATTGCAGACGGTGGTGCTGGCGGCGCGAGCCGGCGGCGGCTGGGCACTCGACGGCGTGTTCAACGCGCTGGCCGATCCCGAAGGGCTTGCAGCGGAATGCGCGGAGGGGCGAGCGTTCGGCTTCGACGGCAAGACGCTGATCCACCCCGGCCAGATCGCCGTCGCGGCGCAGGCATTCGCACCCACGGCGGATGAAATCCTCGAAGCGCGCGCATTGCTCGAGGCCGCGCGCGGCGGTGCGGAGCGCTTTCGCGACCGGATGATCGAGGCGATGCACGTCGAGCAGGCCCGCGCCGTGCTGGAGCGTGCGGGATAGGGGAATAATTCTGGCGGGCGGAAGCCCTGCGGCGGCGCCCTTCTCCTAAGTAGAAGTACATGGAGAACATGCACGAACTCGACATGGCGCTGCTCCAGGCGATCGGGGCGATCGAGAATCTGCTGGCGTTGCCGTGCTGCAACCTCGCGGAGCTTTCCCGGGTTCGATATCAGACCGCCCGCGCCGTCGCCGCACGCCGCCAGGCGGTAGACCAGCTGGTGAACGCAGCATTGCAGCAGGGCGGGGCGCGAGGGGAGGTCGTCCAGTCGTTGCGCGGCAGCAGCTTCGAGATGCGCATGCTCTACACCGACCATATCAGCGCGTGGCCCACCGCCAAGGCGGTGGAGAACTGGTCGACCTATGTCGCGGCCTCGAAAAAGCTGGGAGAAACGATCCGCCGGCAGGTCCAGGTGGAGCGAGACCTGCTTTATCCGGGCATGCCGCCGGTGCACGCCTGAAGCTGCCCCCTAGCGCATCTGCACCCTTGCGGTTACATGGGCCGCCAACATTCGACTCAAGGATTTGGCGCACCCCATGGAAATCCCTCTCGGCCTCACGTTCGACGACGTCCTCCTCTATCCGGGCGAATCCGAAATCGTGCCGAGCATGGCGGATACGCGCACCTTCGTGACGAAGAACCTGGCACTCAACATCCCGATCCTCTCCTCGGCGATGGATACCGTCACCGAAGCCGACATGGCGATCGTGATGGCGCAGCTCGGCGGCATCGGCGTGCTCCACCGCAACATGGAAGTGGACGAGCAGTGCGAGGCGGTCCGCGCGGTCAAGCGGTTCGAAAGCGGCATGGTCGTCAACCCGATCACCATGACGCCCGGCGGCACGCTGGCCGAGGCGCAGGCGCTGATGGCCCGCCACCGGATCAGCGGCATCCCGATCGTCGAAGCGGACGGGAAGCTCGTCGGCATCCTCACCAACCGCGACGTCCGCTTCGCCGAGAACCCCAACCAGCTCGTTTCCGAACTGATGACCCACCAGAACCTCGCGACGGTGAAGGTCGGCGTGGCGCAGGAAGAGGCGCGCCGCCTCCTCCACCAGCGCCGCATCGAGAAGCTGCTGGTGGTGGACGACGCCTATCGCTGCGTCGGCCTGATCACGGTGAAGGACATCGAGAAGGCGGTCACCTATCCGCACGCCACCAAGGATGCCGGCGGGCGGCTGTGTGTCGCTGCCGCCACGACGGTGGGCGACAAAGGCTTTGCCCGCACCGAGGCACTGGTCGATGCCGAAGTCGACCTGATCGTGATCGACACCGCGCACGGCCACAACAAGGACGTCAGCCGCGCGGTCGAGCGGGTGAAGAAGCTCTCCAACCGGGTCCAGGTGATCGCCGGCAACATCGCGACGGCCGAAGCGGCACGCGCGCTGATCGATGCGGGCGCGGACGGCATCAAGGTGGGCATCGGGCCGGGCTCGATCTGCACCACCCGCGTCGTCGCCGGCGTCGGCGTGCCGCAGCTTACCGCGGTGATGGACGCCGCCAACGAAGCCGCCAAGTCGGGCGTGCCGGTGATCGCCGATGGCGGCATCCGTACCTCGGGCGACATCGCCAAGGCGCTGGCCGCCGGCGCGGGCGCGGCGATGATCGGCTCGCTGCTCGCGGGCACCGAGGAAGCGCCGGGCGAGACCTTCCTGTACCAGGGCCGTGCCTACAAGTCGTACCGCGGCATGGGCTCGGTCGGCGCGATGGCCAAGGGTTCGGCCGACCGCTATTTCCAGCAGGATATCAAGGACCAGCTCAAGCTCGTCCCCGAAGGCATCGAGGGCCAGGTCCCCTACAAGGGCCCGGCGCGCGACGTGATCCACCAGCTTGTCGGCGGCGTGAAGGCGTCGATGGGCTATGTCGGCGCGGCGACGCTGCCCGAGTTCCAGAAGAAGGCGCGCTTCGTGCGCATCACCAATGCGGGCCTTAAGGAAAGCCACGTCCACGACGTGACGATCACCCGCGAGGCGCCGAACTACCCGACGCGCTGAGCCAGGGTTTCCGCCGTCGCCTGCAGCATCGCGCGCGACGGCGGCTGGACGTCGGCGGTGGGATCGATCCGGCACACCCGATCGCGGCCGCCGCGCTTGGCGGCATAGAGTGCGCGGTCCGCGTCCCGATAGAGCTGCCCGAAATCGCACGCGCCGGTCGCCTCGGCGATGCCGACGCTGACCGTTACAGGCTGCGCGCCGATGGCTGCGCTGTGATCGCACGCCGCGATTTCCTGGCGTACATGATCCGCGAACGCGGTCAGCGCTGCGCCGCTGCGATGGGTGAGCACCATCGCGAATTCCTCGCCGCCAAGGCGTGCGACGGCGCAACGCGGCCCTTCCCAGCGCGCCAGTCGGGCGGCGATGGCGCACAGCACGACGTCGCCGGCATCATGCCCGTGCTCGTCGTTGATCGCCTTGAACCGATCGATGTCGATCAGCAGCAAGCCGATGGTCGCCTGATCCTCGCCGGCGGCGGTGATCAGCACCTGTGCGGCCTCGATCAACCCGCGCCGGTTGCGGATCGCGGTAAGGGGGTCGCGCTCGGCCAGTTCGCTTGCACGGGCCTCGGCGGCACGGGCGAGATCGCGTTCGGCGCGCAGGCGGGCAAGGCGGCGGCTCGCCGCAATCGACAGCCAGATCGTCTGCCAGGCCGACGCGAACAGCACCAGGATCTGCGACCCGCCGCCCCATAGCCGGCTGCCGATATCGACGACCTGGGTCAACGCCAGCGCCGCCATCGGCACCGACCAGGCCGCCAGCAGGTCCCGCGCCTCGATGCTGCCGCGCCGGATGGCCCAGCACAAGGAAAGCAGCACCAGCAGCAGATTGCCGAGGATGGTGACGGCGAGCACGGGCGCGATCTGCTCCAGCACGGTGCTGCGCGACAGCGTCGCCGGGATGCCGATCAGCGCCACCGCGAAACCGAACAGCAGCGCGAGCAAACGGAGCGGTTGCGGCACCATGCCGCGTTCTAGGGCGGTGGTCGTGCTGAGCGTCGCCAGCAGCACGGACAGCACGGACAGCGCGGTGCAGCTTTGCGCCGCGATCGTCCCGGCCATGCCGGGCGCCACCAGCAGACCGAATTGCGACCAGATCGCACCCCAGAAGAAGACGACGACTGCCCAGGCGCCCTGCCAGGCGAGATATTGGCGGCGGATGCCCAGGGCGAGCGAGAAATTGTAGAGCGCGCCCGCGACCAGCAGGGTCAGCGCGGCGCCGATCAGCGCCGAGAGCAGGCCATTCTCGATGTCCGCCTCACCGGCACTGACCAGCCGAAGCCGGAGGAGCTGGTAGCTGGTCAGCCGGTCGACCCGCAGCGTGATCGATGCGAGCGGCGCCGAGCGATCATTCGGCGTGAAAGCAATTTGTGCGCCGGGGCGCCAATGATCCTCGAAGGCGCCGCTGCGAACCTGCTGCCACTCCGTCGTGCCGTTGGCGTAGCGAAAGGCGACCGACAGGCGGTCGAAGCGCGTATGGTGCACGAGCAGCGTTACCGCGTCGCCGCCCGTCGGGTAGCGACGCGGATCGAGGCGCACCCACAGGCTGCCGTGATTATAGCCGGTGGCGCTCGGCGTGCAGGTGAAGCGGAGCTGCGGGAGAACGGCGTCGGGAGCCGAAAGCGCGGTGACCGCGTGGCACAGTCGCGAATCCCGTGGCACGGGAACCGCATTCGCCATCCACGGAGCCAGCAGGGCCGACAGCACCGCGATACCACGGAGCAGGGCCTTGATCGCCATACTGCGTACCACCCCAGCTCCCCCGAACCCCATCCGCTCCAAATGCATCCATAATGGTTTACGAACTATTACTGCAGAATGCTATCTTCTTGATTATGAGGGTTTCGAGGTTCCCGCTTTGCATTCGAGCCCGGCAGGGACTAGCGGTTCGCGCATGACTCCCTCTGCCCGCGTGCAAATGGCCATCGATGTGCTCGACCAGATTATCGCGGCGGCGCGCAATCGCGGGGCCGCTGCCGACGTGATCCTGGCACGCTGGTTCGCGGAGCGGCGCTTTGCGGGATCGAAGGATCGCCGCGCCATCCGCTCCCTTGTCTATGACGCGATCCGGCATTGCGGCGAAGTGCCGCAGTCGGGACGGGCGGCGCTGCTTGCGTTGGCGAAGGTGGATCCGGCCCTTGCCGCGCTGTTCGACGGCACCCGTTATGGCCCGGCGCCGATCGCGGAAGGCGAGCCCGTCGCGGCGCCCGGCGTCGCGCCGGCGTGGCTAGAGGCGGCATTCGAGGCATCCGGGCTGGATGCAGCGGAGCGCGCGGCGCTGCTGGATCGCGCACCGCTGGATCTTCGGGTGAACCGAGGGAAGGCGACGGTCACCGCAATCGCGGCGATGTTCGAAGGCGCCGCCACCCTGCCGTTCGCACCCGACGCCTTGCGCCTGCCCGAAGATACGCCGGTCGATCGTACGCCGGCCTATCTTGACGGGCTGTTCGAGGTGCAGGACGCGGGCAGCCAGCTGGTGAGCGCGCTGGCGGGCGCAGCGCCGGGCATGACCGTGATCGACCTTTGTGCGGGCGGCGGGGGCAAGACGCTGGCCCTGACGGCCGAGATGGACAATCGCGGGACCATCCTTGCCTGCGATGTCGACCGTCCCCGATTGTCCCGCCTGATGCCGCGTGCCGAACGTGCCGGTATTTCCATCGCCGAGACGCTGCTGCTCGATCCGGGCCGCGAGGCGGATCGGCTTGCCGACTGGCGCGACCGCGCGGATCTCGTGCTGGTCGACGCGCCCTGCTCGGGCACGGGCACCTGGCGCCGCAACCCTGAGGCGCGCTGGCGGCTGACCCCGTCGCAGCTCGATCGCTACGTCGATACCCAGGCGCATCTGCTGGACGTGGCGGCACGGCTGGTCCGGCCGGGCGGCACGCTGATCCACATCGTCTGCTCGCTGCTCGACGTCGAAGGGGCGGGGCAGGTGGAGCGCTTCCTTGCCGCGCAGCCGGGCTGGTCGGCCGAGCCGCTGGCGGCACCGGCGGGGCGGCCGCGGGGGCAGGGGCTGCGGCTGACACCCCGCCACGACACGACCGACGGCTTTTTTGTCGCGAAGCTGGTGCGGCAATGCTAGCCCGTGGCGATGGAGTTCTGGAGATGTTGATGCGGTTCACGACCCTGTCGGCAGCGGGTGCGCTGCTGGTACTGACGGTTTCGAGCAGCCTGAGCGCCCAGCGCCCGGACAGCCAGCTCGATCCGCGTTCGGTGGAACTGGTGCGTCAGGCGCGCAGCGCGCAGGCAGCGGGCAATCTTGGCGGCGCGAACGATCTGCTCGAAAGCGCGCTGGCGGTCGATCCGCGCAACCGCGAGGCATTCGTGCTGATCGCCGACATCGCCCGCGCGCAGAATCTGCCGGGCAAGGCGATCCGCTCCTATGGCGAGGCGCTGAAGCTCGATCCCAACGATCTCGCCGCGCTGCGCGGGCAAGGGGAGGCCATGGTCGCCAAGGGCGCGATGACCCGCGCTAAGGACAATCTCGCCAAGATCAGGACGATCTGCAAGGCGGGTTGCGCGGAGGCGACGACGCTCGCCGCCACCATCGCCAAGGGGCCGCCGCCGACGCCGGCAGCGACGCCGGTTGCCGCGGCCACGCCACCGGCGGGCGAGACGCCGGCCAAGCCCTGATCAGCTGGCGGGCGCGATCGCGGCTTCGAGCGCGCGCGCACGCGTTTCCTCGCCGGCAACGATAGCGCCTGCACGATCCATTGCGGCCTGCAGCGCGGGATATTCAGGCTGTCCGCTCTGTGCGCGCTCGATCCGCAACTGGTCCAGCTCGCCCAGCGTCACCGCGGCGCGCGACCGCAGGCCGTCGAGCACGCTCAGCGCCGTCTGCGCATCGAGCCAGGGGCTGGTCCCTGCCGCCAGGCCGCGGGCACGGGCGACCTTGGCATCGGCATCCTTCGCCGCCTTCTGGAAATCCCGGTCGGTCGCCTCGATCGTCGTCATCCGTGCGTCAATCTGCGCGTCGAGCCCGGCATCGGGCGTTGCCTGCGCCACCGGGCGCTCGGGCTCGGTAAAGTCGAGTGCTTCGTTCGCCCGCGGAAGCAGCGAAGGATAGCGCGTGCTGGTCTGGGCGCAGCCGGCAAGCAGCACGGCGCTCGCGACAAGGAGGGGGAGCGATCGCATGGCACCGCCATATGCGTGTGGAAAACTTGGCGCAACGGGCTTGCGCTCGTTCGAAACCGCCGATAAAGGCTCCCCTCCACCAGGCGCCCGTAGCTCAGCTGGATAGAGCATCAGACTACGAATCTGAGGGTCGGACGTTCGAATCGTTCCGGGCGCGCCACTCCCCCCGCCAGAGCCTAGCTCGGCGGGGGTTTGTGTTTTCGTGGCATCTCGGTGCCCGGTTCAGAGCCCCGTATCGAGGCTGTCGAGGATCCGCCCTCCGGCCATGAACACCGCGATCGGGCAGACCGCGAACAGCAGCTTGCCGCCGATGCCGGGGTAGAGGCTCATATAATGAAAGCCGCGCTCGACCGCGCCATTGGCGAGGCCGAAGATCACGAGATAGGCCTCGAACTTCGACTTGATCACGAAGAGGCGGCCGATCCGGTACAGCATGGCTGCCACGCAGCAAGTCGCGTGCCAGCCTCGCATTTCCGCCGTTCTTCCGTCGCGCCTTATGGTAAACTGTCAATTAACTCGACAATGCCGAGCGTCTCGAGCAGCGCATGGCGGGCGGTTTCGACGCGGGCGATCAGCGCTGGATCGGCGATGGCGGCCGGGTCGATCGCGTCTGGCCACTGCGCTTCGATCACTGCCGCGATGCGATCGAGCTTGGCATGATCGACCAGGAAGCGCGGATCGATCGTGGCCGGATCGGCGACGACGCGCAGCCGCAGGCAGGCCGGTCCGCCGCCATTCGCCATCGACTCGCGGACATCCACCACCTCGAGGCGGCGGATCGGGCCGTTACCGGCGACATGTGCCTGCAGCCAGTTCCATACCGCCGGGGTGTCGCGGGCTTCGCCCGGCAGGACGAGGCCGGTTTCGCCCCCCGGCAGCGACACCAATTGCGCGTTGAACAGATAGGAGGCGATCGCATCCGCAAGACTGACCTGCTCTGCGGGCACCTCGACAATCTCCACCTCGGGCATGATGGCGCGCAGGCGGTCGTAGAACCGCTCCTTGTCCGCAAAGGCGTGCTCGTGCGCGAAAAGGACGCGGCCATTGGCCACTGCCACGACATCGTTGTGGAAGGCGCCTGCGGCGATGGCCGCTTCCGATTGCTGCACGAACAGCGTGCGGGCGGGATCGAGCAGGTGGCGGCGTGCGATCGCGGCGCTCGCATCGGGATGCTGGCGGGCGGGGAAGGGGCCGCCCGCAATGCCGTAGACAAATATCTCGACCCCCGGCGCATCATGCGTCCCCGCCAACCGCATATGGTTGGCCGCGCCCTCGTCGCCGAAGGGCGCCGGCACGGGCCCATGCACCGCAAAGGCGGGGTCGGCAAAGGCGAGCCGCAGCTGCGCCAGGGTCTCAGGCCATTCATGGCTGCGGTGCGGCATGGTGACGAGATTGGCGACGCTTAGATGGCACCGCCCGTCGGCGGTATCCGGACCGGGCGAGACGGTCGCAGCATTCGCTGCCCACATCGGCGAGGCGGACAGCGCCTGCGCCTGGCTGTGCGGCGGAGCCTGCTCGTAGCGGAGGCTCAGCTGTGCGAGCCAGCGATGGTCCGGCCGGGCATGCGGCAACAGGATGCCCTGCGGCAGTCCCAGCGCGAGGTTCGCACGCATTTTCGCTAGTCCCTGCAACGCGGCAGCGCGCGGATGGGAGACCTGGCCGCGATTGCGCGTAGCGGCAAGATTGCCGGGGCTCAGCCCGGCATAATTATGGCTGGGGCCGACGATCCCGTCGAAGTTGATCTCGACCAACATCAGCGAGCAACCCACAGGAGTTCATTGCCGGTCTCAAGTCCTAGCGCAGCGGCGGATACCGGATCGATCGCGACGCCGCCTTCGCTCGGCGCGACCTGGGCAAGGGCTGCCTGGAAGTTCGCGAGCCGGCCGGTCGCGACCAATGCTGGCTCACCGCCCGCGAGCACCGCCGCTACCGTCGCGTGCTGGGCCTCGCGCACCGTCTTGACCTGATCAGTTCGGGCGGTCATCGTCGGGCCGCCATCAAAGATGTCGATATAGCTTTCGAAGGCAAATCCCTCATTTTCTAGCATCCGCATCGCTGCGCGACCGGACGGATGCGGCAGGCCGATCACCGATCGCGCGGTCTCGGACAGCATTGCGGTGTAGACCGGGTGCTTGGGCATCAGGTCGGCGATGAACTGGTTGCCATGGGTCGCGTTGAACTCGTCGGCCTGCTGGAAGTTCATGCCGAAGAAACGCCCGGCGACGCCGTCCCAGAAGGGCGAGCCGCCTGCCTCGTCGATCACCCCGCGCAGTTCGGCGAGGATGCGGTCGGCGAAACGCGCCCGGTGTTGGGCGATGAAGAGATAGCGGGCGCGGGCCAGCAACAGGCCCAGTCCACCGGCGCGCTCGCCCGGGTGCAGGAACAACCCCCCGACCTCGCTGCAACCCTCGAGATCGTTCACGAGGCTGAGGATTTCAGCGCGGAAGGTGCGCTTGAGTTCCTGACTGTGCTTGGTCACCGTGCCGATGCGGTAGCTGTAGAAGGGCCATTTCATGCCGACGCGGGTGAAGATCTGGCAGGTGCCGCGCACGTCGCCGGTCTCGACATTCTCAAGGATGAGCACGAACAGATCGTCGGTCTCGGCATCCTCCTCGGTGCGCGCGAACGCGGCATGGCTGCGGTCGAGCTTGGCGCGCAGAGCAGGCTTGTCCGGCGGCAAATTCGTGAAACCGCCACCGGTTAGCTTTGCCATCTCGTATAGGGGCTGAAGATCCTCGTCCCGTGCGGCGCGGATGCGGAAGCTGTTCATGGACGGCCCCGCTCGGCGAGGCGGAGAATGGTCAGAACCGAGAGCGCAGCGCGCTCGGGCAGGCTTTCGGGGATCAGAAATTCCTCCGTCGAATGAATGGCGCCGCCGCGAGCGCCCATGGTGTCCACCACGGGTACGCCGCAGGCGGCAATATTGTTACCGTCGCACACCCCGCCGGTCGCCTTCCAGGCGATCGGCAACCCAAGATCGGCGCCGGCTCCCCGCACCAGATCGAACAGGCGGGCGGCTCGCATATCAATGGGTTTGGGCGGGCGGTTAAAACTGCCATGCAGGTGGACATGGACGTCGTAGGCGGCGCTGACGGCCGCGGTCGCATCGTCCAAAGCCGTCTGCGCGCGCGCGATCGCGGCGGCGTCGCCCGGGCGGAAATTGACGCGCAGGATGGCGAGGTCGGGCACGACGTTGTTGGGGCCGCCGCCGTCGATCCGCGCCGGGTTCACTGACAGGCCCGGCGCTTTCGCGTCCGCCAATTGTACCGCCAGAGCGGCAGCCGCGACCAGCGCGTTGCGACCCTCCTCGGGATTGCGTCCGGCATGGGCGCTGCGACCGTGGACGACGAGCGAGAAATTGCCGGTGCCGCCGCGTGCGCCCGCCAGCGTCCCGTCCGGGAGCGCGGGTTCATAGGTAAGCGCCGCCGCCTTTCCTTGCGCCACGCGGGCGATCAGTGCGCGGGAGGAAAGCGAGCCGGTCTCCTCGTCGGCGTTGATCAGCACGGTATAGCCGAGTTGCGCGCCGAGCGGGACGGCTTCGATCGCCTCCAGCGCGGCGAGGAGCAGCGCGAGACCGCCCTTCATGTCCGCCGCGCCCGGGGCGTTGAGATGCCCGTTGTCCAGCCAGCGCGCTCGCTGGAACGGGTGATCGGCGGCGAACACCGTGTCCATATGGCCGGTAAAGAGCAGTTGAACGGGCGCGCCGGGGCGCACGGTGAGCAGGAGATGCTGCCCATGTGCGAGCGGCTCGACAAGTCCGGCGGGCGTGACCGTATCGACCGGCTCGGGCGCGATCAGCTCCAGCGTCCCCGGCAGCACGGAAAAGGCGTCTGCCAATACACCAGCCATCGTCGCCAGCCCGCCCAGATTGCGGCTGCCGCTGTTGATCGCCGTCCAGTCCAGGGTCCTCTCCAGCATCGGCGCGGCCTGGGCACGCTCGATCGCCGTCCGTTCGATCGCGGAAAGCTTGTCCATGCCCGGCGTGGTAGCCCGGAACCGGGGCGGTTGAACACCCCTGGCAACGCAGTCAGAAGTCGAGAACGAGCGCCGCCCTGCTGGTCGTATCGGTGCTGACGCGGCCGATCGGGGGCGCGCTTTCATATTGCACCGTGTAGCTGAGCTGCGCGGACAAGGGACCGATCAGCCGCGCCAGCAGCGCCGATTTGGTGGCGACGGTGCTGTTGTCCTTCTCGAGATAGGCGGAGGCGGTCTGGGTGACCGACATGCCGCGCGACAGCTTCCACGCGAAGTCGAGCGAACCGCGCGCCGCAATGTTGTTTTCCGACGGCGCGCCGATGAAGCGGGTGTAGCGATAGGCCGGGCCGAGTTCGACGTCGAGCTTCACCGCAGAATTCTTGATCGCGCTATAGCCGGCACCCGTGGAGATCGAGATACGATCGCCGAAGCCCGAGAAGCGGTCGCTTTCATATTGCGCCGCGCCGTACATATAGGCGCGGCTGTCGAACTTCCAGTTTGGCTCATAGGCGGCGAGGTAGCGCTCGCGGGTGGTGACGCCGAGGCTCTCCTGATAATCGGCCTGGACGCGCAGCTTGTGGCGCCATTCGATGCCTTCGCGCTTCACTTCCGCGGCGGCGGTCACCCCGATATTCTCGGAATTGCCGGTCGTCACATAGCCGCCGAGTTCGACATGGCCTTTCACCAGCTGCAGGAAATGCGCCTCGCGCAAGGCCTGCTGCGCGACTTCACGTCGCTTCGAGCGCCAGTCTCCGGCGATTTTGGCGACTAGCGGCGCGCTCGCGGGGTCGGCGGTTTTGGCATATTTTACGATCACGGCAACGTCGCCCTCATTGCCCGAGCTCATCGCCGCATCCAGCATCGCCTTGATCGTCGGCGGAATCGGCGGATCCTCGGTGTTCGCGAGCAGCAGCGGGAGGGCGAGGAGCAGGGCGCGCATGACGGCCTTTGTCCTAGCCGCAGATTCGGGGCGCAAAAAGGGCAGGTTATCGCATCTGCACAACGAATGGGCGCGGGGGGCGTCCGGTCGGACAGGTTGCCGCCATCGACGCGTGCGTCGAAACCGCGGGGGAAAGCGAGAATGGCATGACGAAGCGTGCGGTGATCTTCGGAGCGTCCGGCGGGATGGGCGCGGCGGTGGCGGAGCGGCTCGCGCAGGATCCCGCGATCGAGCGCCTCTATCTGGGGAGCCGGCAACCCGCCCCGCAGACCGATGCGCGTCTGGTGCCGTTCCCCTTCGACTTGACCGACGAGGCCAGCATCGCGGCGGCTGCGGCGCACGTGGAGGGACCGGTAGACCTCGTATTCGTCGCGACCGGGGTTCTGCATCAAGGACCGATGCTGGCTCCCGAAAAGACGTATCGGGCACTCGATGCGCAGGCGATGGCAGCACTGTTTGCGGTCAACACCATCGGTCCGGCGCTGATCGCCCGGCATTTCCTGCCGCTGCTGCCGCGCGATGGCCGTGGGGTGTTCGCTGCGCTCTCGGCCCGCGTGGGATCGATCGGGGACAACCGGCTGGGTGGCTGGCACAGTTATCGCGCATCCAAGGCGGCGCTCAACATGCTGCTGGCAAATTTCGCCATCGAGCTGCGGCGGACCCATCCGCAAGCGATCGTCGCGGGCCTGCATCCGGGCACCGTCGACAGCGCGCTGTCGGCCCCGTTCCAGCGCGGTGTCGCACCGGAAAAGCTTTTCACGCCAGCGCAAAGCGCCGCCTATCTCGTCGACGTTCTCGATCGGCTCCGCCCGGAAGACTCCGGCGGCATCTTCGCCTGGGACGGTGCCCGTATTCCTTATTGACCGAGGCGGCGCTCGACGAGCCCGCGCAGGGCGACATGCGCCTTCAGCCGCGCCGCGAGGAGCGCCATGCCGCTGATCTTGCGCTGGACGAACAGCGTGTCGGCAGGAGGCACGTGCCAGACCGCGCGATCCTCCACCATCTGCATGCCTTCGCCGCGCACCGCCTGGAGGAAGCTGCGGTCGCCAAAGTCGAAATCGTCGGCGCGGTCGGTCTGTTCAAGGATCAGGGCGATCATCCGGTCGATTACCGCGGGGTGGCGATCCAGCGCCGCCTGGCTGAAAAAGCCGAGGTCCAGCGCCGCAGTGCGGACAGCGGTACGGTCGCTGTTCAGCCCTGCTCGCAGAAGGTTGCGATATCCATCGGTAATTGCGTCAGAAACCGGCATCGCGGCACCAAAATCGAGCAGCACGAGTCGCCCGCTTTCCGGCTGGTAGCGGTAATTGGCGAAGTTGGGGTCGGTCTGGATGAAGGCGAAGGCGAACAGCTCCTGCAACACCAGGTCGATCAGCGCCGTCGTGACCCGGTTGCGCTCCGCCTGGTCCGCTGCTTCCAGCGTTTCGATCCGCTTGGCGGCGATATAGTCCATCGCCAGCACGTTCGCGGTCGAAAGTTCAGGCACCGGACGCGGCACCAGATAGCGATCATCGCCGGCCAGGTGATCGGCGTAGCGCGTCATCATCGCCGCCTCGCGGACATAGTCCGCCTCGTCGTGCAGCTGGCGCTTGGCCTCGCCGAGCAGCGGCGCGATGTCGAGGCCCTTGGGCAGCAGGCCGGACAGGCGCAGCAACGTCGCCACATTGTCGACATCGGCATCGATGCTCTCGCGCACGCCGGGATACTGGACCTTGATCGCCAGCATCCGTCCGTCGGGAAGCCGCGCGCGATGGACCTGTCCGATCGAAGCGGCCGCCATCGGATGTGCCTCGAACAGCGCGAAGCGACGCCGCCAGTCGGCACCCCATTCCCTGGCGAGCACCTGCTGAAGCTGGGCGGGGGGCATGTGGTGGGCGCGGTCCCGCAGGCGGGCGAGGATCTGGGTAAGCTCGTCCGGCAGCACGTCGCCGGCGTCGAGCGAGATCATCTGGCCGAGCTTCATCGCCGCGCCGCGCAACTGTGCGAGCTGCTCGGTCGCGCGGGCGACATTGCCCGGCGTGAGGACGAGATCGCGAAGCTGCGGCCGCTCGCCGGCGACGAGGCGCTTGGCGCCCTCGGCGAGCACATTGCCCGCGACGCCGCCTGCCAGCCGCCCCATTACACCGAAGCGCGCCAGTCGCCCCTTGGGAACCGCCCGCGAGCGGCCGTCATATGCCTGATCATCCGCCATGCCGTTCCCTTTCGCGCATCCAGCGCTGGACTGTGGGTCGAACGCGCAGGAACGCGCGATAGAGCCGTTCGAGGACCCAAGTCATCCCCGGAAGAAGCGCGAGGAGACCCAGTGGCCGCAGCAGCGGGATCGCCCGCCACATCGCTGCGAACGCCGCCGCCCCGCTGTAGAAATGCCCGTGTGCATCACTGACATGAAAGCGCGCAAGCAACGCGCCCCGGTCCAGCGGGCAGGCGGTGGTGCCGTCGCTGACATCGACGAAGCGGAGTCTTGCCTTTCGGTCGAGGCGTCGCATCAGCGCGATCTCGCGCGTGCACAGCGGACATCCGCCGTCATACCAGACGGTCAGCGGCTCAGCCATTCCAGCGGCTCCCCGCCGGGACCAGCGCATCGAGGAAGCGCGCGGAATCGGCGCGGATCTCGGCCTTGCGCTCGTCGGTCATCCGGTCGAGGTTGCGGACGATCGGCCCCATGCGCGGATTGCGGGCGAAACGATCGCGATGGCGGGACACGAAGTCCCAGTAGAGATAGTTGAACGGGCAGGCGTCCGGGCCCGCTTTCAGCTTCACCTTGTAGCGGCAGCCGGCGCAATAGTCGGACATGCGATCGATATAGGCGCCGCTCGCTGCATAGGGCTTGGATCCCATGATCCCGCCATCGGCGAACAGCGCCATGCCGATGGTGTTGGGCATCTCCACCCATTCATAGGCATCGGCATAGACCGCCATGTACCAGACATGGACGAGATAGGGGTCGATGCCCGCCAGCAGCGCAAAATTGCCGGTTACCATCAGCCGCTGGATATGATGGGCATAGGCATGGGCACGGGTCTGCTCGACGGCGTCCCGCATGCACGCCATGTCCGTCTTCGCGGTCCAGTAGAATTCCGGGAGCGGGCGGTGCGCCTCCAGCGCATTGGCCTCGGCGTAGCGGGGCATGTGCAGCCAGTAGATGCCGCGGACATATTCGCGCCAGCCGAGGATCTGGCGGATGAAACCCTCGGCGGAGTTGATCGGCACCCGTCCGGCGCGCCATTCGGCTTCGACGCGGCGGCACAGGTCCAGTGGATCGAGCAGGCCAATGTTCAGATACAGTGCGAGGTGCGCGTGGAACAGGATGGGCTCGCCGCGGCGCATCGCATCCTGATAGTCCCCGAAGCGGGGCAGGGCGTGGGCGAGGAAATGGTCGCGCGCCATTTCGGCATCCGCCTGTGTCACCGCCAGGGAGAATGGGTGCAAGTCGCCGAAATTGTCCGGAAAGCGTCGTTCGACCATCTCCAGCACCGCCTGGGTGATCGCGTCCGGTTCGAAGGCGGGGAGCGCCGGTCCGCTGGTTCCCGGCGGCGGAGTGCCGCGATTGTCGTGGTCGTAATTCCACTCGCCGCCTGCGGGCGCGTCGCCGTCCATCAGCAGCCCGGTACGCCGCCGCATGTCGCGGTAGAAATATTCCATCCGCAGCTGCCGACGGCCCTGCGCCCAGGCGCGGAACCCTGCGGGATCGATCAGGAAACGGGTATCGGGCACCAGCGTGAGCCCGGGTACCGCCGCCAGCGCCCCGCGCAGGCGCCACTCGCCGGGTTCGGTACAGAGGATCTCGTCAATATCCAGGTCGGCGCGCGCCCGCGCGATCTCGCCGACAAGGCTGCCGGCATTGTCCGGATCGTCGAGCGATGTGTAGCGGACCTGCCAACCATCGGCGCGCAGTGCTTCGCCGAAATGCCGCATCGCCGAAAAGACGAAGGCGAGCTTCTTCTTGTGATGCGGCACGTAGCGCGCCTCTTCGGCGACCTCCGCCATCAGCACCACGTCCGCCTCGCGGTCCGCGTCGGCAAGCGCGGCGATGCCAGCACTAAGCTGGTCGCCGAGAAGAAGGAGGAGGCGGGCCATGCCGGGCATGTGGGGCAGGGGCCGGCCGCGGGCGCGATGTCTTTTCGGACAGGTTGAGAGGGGGCGGTCCGCAGGCGATCGGTCGAGCATGGAAAAATCGGCTTCGCTACCGCCTGCGGCACGCCTCCTGGGCTATGCCGGATTGCTGCCGCCGATCGGCTGCGTCGCCGGCATTGCCGCGTTTCCCGATCAGCGGGCGCTCCTGCTCGAGGCCGGGTTCGGCTATGCCGCCCTGATCTACAGCTTCCTCGGCGGTCTCTGGTGGGGACAGGGCGTGGCGCGGGGCCGCGCGACCGCCGGGCTGTTCGCCGTGGCAGTGGTTCCTTCGTTGTTGGCCTGGGGGCTGATGCTGTTGCAGCGCCATGGCCTGAGCATCGCCACAACGCTCCTTGCGCTCGGCACGGCGATCCTTGTGTCCCCGCTGGTCGACCTGCGCCTCGCGCGAACCGGGAGCGGCACGCGCGGCTGGATGGCCCTGCGTCTGCAACTTTCGACCGGGCTGGGCCTGCTGACCCTCGCGCTCGCGCTGCGCTAGGCCGCGGCGGCCGCGCTTCCGATCAGCGTTCCGAGGCGGTGGCCGGAGAGCCACGCGAGCTCGACGCGCGGACCCTGCAGCCAATCGCCGCAGGCGCCAAGGCGCAGCGTACCGTTCCACAGCGCGCCCTTGTCGACGCCCGGCGTCATCGCGAACCGCCACCGATGCGCGGCGAGATAGCGCAGCGCGGGAACCGGACCTTCTGCATGGGCGAGCAGGGCATCCAGCAATGCCTGCGCGACGGCATCCGGCGCATCCTCCAGATGCTCGGTCGACCAGGAGCCATGCCCCTGGACCACCCAGGTTTCGCCGTCCTGGCGGCCGGGCTTCGCACCGTCGCGTGCCGCCCAGCCGATGATGCCGTGCTGGCGGATGCTGTCGGCGGCGATCGGCACGCGATCGGCAAAGGCGATCATCGCCGTCCAGCAGGGCTGGGACCGTGCCGCCATCGCGTCCGCAGCCATCATCAGGTCGTGCGTGCCGAGGATCGCCGCCGCCTGCTCGGCGGGCAGCGCGATGATCGCCGCATCGAACGGTCCGTGCTGCTGGTCCTGCAGCCGCACGTGCCAGCCCTGCGCGTTGCGGGTCAGGCCCACGACATGGTGACCGAAATGCACGCGGTGCGCCGATGCCATGTGGCGCACCGGCGCATTCATCGCCGGCGTGCCGACCCAGGCGTCGGGTCCTGCCTCGTGCCAGGGACTGGCGACGCCCTGCGCCTGCCAGTCCTGCACCTGCCGGCGGAAGCGATCGTCGCGGACGGTGAAATACTGGGCGCCGTGGTCGAACTGAAGGCGCACCCCGTCCAGCTCCACCCGCCGCGTCGACATCCGGCCCCCGGGACCGCGCCCCTTGTCGAACAGGGTCACGTCATGCCCGGCCGCACGCAACTGGTCGGCGCAGGCAAGGCCTGCAATGCCAGCGCCCAGGATCACCACGTCCATGCCCATCAACTCGCTCAATAGCCCATGAGGGACATGAGTTCGGCGCGGCTGCTGCGATCCTCGAGGAAGCAGCCCAGCATGCGGCTGGTGACCATGCCCACGCCGTGCGTCTTCACGCCGCGGCCGGTCATGCAGCCATGCTGCGCCTCGATCACCACGGCGACGCCGGCGGGCTGGAGATGGGTCCAGATCGCCTGCGCGATCTCCGCGGTGAGGCGCTCCTGGATCTGCAGACGGCGGGCATAGCCGTGCAGCACGCGGGCGAGCTTCGAGATGCCCACGACGCGGTCTTTCGGGAGATAGGCGATCGACGCCTTGCCGGTTATCGGGGCGAGATGATGCTCGCAGTGCGACTGGAACGGGATGTCCTTGAGCAGCACGATCTCGTCATAGCCGGCGACCTCCTCGAAGGTGCGGGCGAGGTGCATGCCGGGATCTTCCTCATAGCCCGCGCAATATTCGCGCCAGGCCTTGGCATGGCGCAGCGGCGTGTCGCGCAGCCCCTCGCGCTCGGGATCCTCGCCGACCCAGCGCAGCAGGGTGCGGACGGCTTCCTGGACCTCGTCCGGGACCATTTCCGCGCCTGTTTCGTTATCGGCCCGTTCTATATCGTTGCAGAAGAAGTTCATCGGGCCTACCTTTCGTTTCACCGGCAGCGTTTGCTTGGCACGCCGGCATCGAGTGTCCTCCACATGAGGAACCCGGCCGAAACCGGGAACATGGACAAAAGGGTATCCGCTTGCGCGACCCCATAAGGATGCAGAAAGCCGACCAATGCCTTTAGCCGACATGATTGCCGGGAGCGCCGTTGCCGCGGTGCTGAGCAACCCCCGCCTGCCCGATAACCCCATCGTCGACTGCAACGACGCCTTCATGGCCCTGACCGGCTATCAACGCGACGAGATCGTCGGCCGCAATTGCCGCTTCCTCAGCGGCGACAAGACCGAACCCTGGCTGAGCGAAGCGCTGAGCGCCGGCGTGCGCGAGAAACGGCCGGTCATGGTGGAGATCCTCAACTACAAGAAGGACGGTACGCCGTTCCGCAATGCGGTTCTCGTCGCCCCGATCTTCGGCGAGGACGGCGAGCTCGAATATTTCCTGGGCTCGCAGATGGAGGTGGAGGGGCCGAAGGAAGGCACCGCCCACCGCGCGACGATCGCGCGCGACAAGATCGGCGGGCTTTCGCCGCGGCAGCGCGCGGTGCTGATCGCAATGGCGGCCGGCAAGCTCAACAAGCAGATCGCCTACGACCTCGGCCTTACCGAGCGGACGATCAAGATGCACCGGGCGGCGATGTTCCGCGCGCTGGGCGTACGCACCGCGGCCGACGCCGTGCGGATGGCGATCGAAGCGGGCTACTGAGCCCGATCAGGCGGGAGCACGCTCCCCTGCGATCGCGGGGAGCGGCACCGGTGCGACGGTGCATCTCGCCAAGGAAAAGGGCGCCTCCGTCGCCGGAGACGCCCCGTGAATTCCCGCGACGGGCGCCGTCAGCCGGCGTTGCCGGCAGCCTGGTCCGCGCCGTTGTCCGGCATGGCGTTGCCGATCATCGCGTCCGCTTCGGCATTGGCGCGATCCTCGGCATCATTCTGGTAGATCATCGCATTGGCCTCGGGCGCGAAGTTCGATCCATCGGCCACATTGCCTTCGCCACCGCCGCAGGCGGCCAGCGGCGTCAGCAGGGCTGCTGCCGCGATCAGGCGAAGCTTGGTCATTCGGGTGCTCCCAACTCACTATCGTTTCGAAGGCGAAGCGATCCGCCCGTCCAAGCCCGTTGCATGGGGCAGGACAGGCGTGTCGTCAAACGCAAATATGTCGCGCCACCCGCGCCGGGCCGCAACTTGGCCATGTTTTTGCCCGAATTCGGGACGGCGCGTCATTCGCCCTTGTGGAGAGCGACCGGACCGATGTCCTCAGGCGCGTTGGCGGCGATCGCCAGCATCGCGGCCCATGCAGCGACATTCTGCCGCAGCTGCGCGGGATCGATCTTGTCGAGCGTGTCGTCCGGCGTGTGGTGCAGGTCGAAATAGCGCAGCCCGTCCTGGTTGAGGCCGATGGTGCCGACGCCGAGCGCCAGGATCGGCTCGACATCGGTGCCGCCATGCGCGGTGCCGCGACCGCGCTCGATGCCGATCGGGTAGAGCGCCGCCTCCAGCCGATCGCCGATCGCCTTGGCGCTTTCCGGCAGGTTGGTCTCGAACTTCCAGACGCGATCGGCACCGAAATCGGATTCCATCGCCAGCACATGGCGTTCGTCGGCATGCGCCTTGGCATAGGCCGCGCCGCCGAAGCCGCCGACTTCCTCGGCGCCGAACCACACGACGCGGATGGTGCGACGCGGCTGGCCCAGCTTGGCCGCCTGCAGCGCCGCCGCGGTGGTGATGGCGACGCCCGCGCCGTCATCGATCGCGCCGGTGCCGAGATCCCAGCTGTCGAGATGGCCGCCGACGACGATGATCCCGGCCTTGGGGTCGCTGCCGGGAAGGTCGGCAATCACGTTGCCGGACTCCGCTTCGCCCTTGAACTGCGGCGTCACGCTGAGGCGGAGCTTCACCGGGCCGCGCTTGACGAGGCGGACGAGCTGCTCGGCATCGGGTACGGAGAGCGCAGCAGCGGCGATGGGGGACACGCCCTTGGCCCAGGTGGTGACGCCGGTATGCGGGTTGCGGTGATGGTCGGTGCCGATCGAGCGGATCAGCACGGCCGCCGCGCCCTTGGTGGCGGCGACGCTCGGGCCGGCGCGGCGGACGGCACCGTAATAGCCATATTGCGAGCCATCCTGCGTCGGCACCATCGCGTGGTCGATAAAGGCGATCTTGCCCTTGAGGCTGCCGGCGGGCGCGGCCTGGAGTTCGGCAAGCGAGGCGAAATAGACCAGCTCCGCCTCCAGCGGCTGCGCACCGGTCGATCCCGAATAGCCGAGCGCGGCGATCGCGAGCTTCTGGCCTGCCGTGCCCAGCACCTCGGCGGTCTCTGCGCCGCGGACCCAGACGGGCATGCGGTAGGTCTCGATATGGACGTTCTGGAAGCCCAGCGCCGTGAGCTTCTTGACCGCCCAGCTGCGGGCGCGCGCTTCGGCCTCGGTGGCGGCGAGGCGCTGGCCGACCTCGGTGGTAAGGCCTTCCACCACGTCCCATGCGACGTCGTCCTTAAGCGCGGCGTCGCGCACGCTCGCTACCTGAGCGGCGGTCTGGGCAAGAGCAGGGAGGGGCAGGGCGAGCACGGCAGCGGCCGCGAGCAGGAGGCGCTTGGTCATGCTGCGGATGCTAACCGGAGACGGACCGATTGCAATGGGGGATGAACGGTTCCCGGCGCTTAGCCCCTCCTTCTCGGAAGATGGGTTGGAGTGGAGGGACGCCAGAACGCTTGCTGGTCTCGGTGAGGCTCAGGCCCAACCCCTCCCCTAAAGGGGAGGGCTATAGCCGCGTTGCCAAGCCGGGCCCGCATCGCTACATGCCGCACGACTTTTCCAGCATCCAGAATTTCGCAACGGAGATCCGCCACCGTGGCTGCGCAGTACGCCTTCGTCATGAAGGACATGACCAAGACCTTCCCCGGCGCCCCCAAGCCGGTGCTCAACAACATCAACCTGCAATTCTACCAGGGCGCCAAGATCGGCATCGTGGGTCCGAACGGTGCGGGCAAGTCGACGCTCATGAAGATCATGGCCGGCATCGACAAGGATTTCGCCGGCGAGGCATGGCCGGGCGAGAACATCACCGTCGGCTATCTGCCGCAGGAGCCGCAGCTCGATCCCAGCAAGACCGTGCTCGAGAACGTCAAGGACGGTGCGCGCGAAACCGCCGACATGGTCGATCGCTTCAACGCCATCTCGGCGGAGATGGGCGATCCCAAGGACGACACCGATTTCGACGCGCTGATGGAGGAGATGGGCGATCTCCAGGCCAAGATCGACGCAGTCGACGGCTGGAGCCTCGACAACCAGCTCGAGATCGCGATGGAAGCGCTGCGCTGCCCGCCGTCCGACTGGCCGGTCGAGAATCTGTCGGGCGGTGAAAAGCGCCGCATCGCGCTCACCCGCCTGCTGATCCAGAAGCCGTCGATCCTGCTGCTCGACGAGCCGACCAACCACCTCGACGCCGAAAGCGTCAACTGGCTGGAAAACCACCTCAAGGAATATGCCGGCGCGGTGCTGATGATCACCCATGACCGCTATTTCCTCGACAACGTAGTCGGCTGGATCCTCGAGATCGACCGTGGCAAGTACTTCCCGTACGAAGGCAACTACTCGACCTATCTCGAGAAGAAGGCCAAGCGCCTCGAGCAGGAAGACCGCGAGGCCACCGGCCGCCAGAAGGCGATCAAGGACGAGCTCGAATGGATCCGGCAGGGCGCCAAGGCCCGCCAGACCAAGTCCAAGGCGCGTATCGCCAAGTTCGAGCAGCTGGTCGCCAGCCAGGAAAACCGCACGCCGGGCAAGGCCCAGATCGTCATCCAGGTGCCCGAGCGCCTGGGCGGCAAGGTGATCGAGGCCAAGAACATCTCCAAGGCCTACGGCGACAAGCTGCTGTTCGAGAACCTGTCGTTCATGCTGCCGCCGGGCGGCATCGTCGGCGTGATCGGGCCGAACGGCGCGGGCAAGTCGACGCTGTTCAAGCTGCTCACCGGCCAGGAAACCCCGGATTCGGGCGAGATCGACATCGGCTCGACCGTCCGCCTCGGCTATGTCGACCAGAGCCGCGACCACCTCGATGACAGCAAGAATGTCTGGCAGGAAATCTCGGACGGCCTCGATTACATGAAGATCAACGGCCATGATCAGTCGACCCGTGCCTATGTCGGCGCGTTCAACTTCAAGGGCGCGGACCAGCAGAAGATCGTCGGCAAGCTTTCGGGCGGTGAGCGCAACCGCGTCAACATCGCCAAGATGCTCAAGCGCGGCGGCAACGTGCTGCTGCTCGACGAACCGACCAACGACCTCGACGTCGAAACGCTGGGCGCGCTGGAAGAGGCGATCGAGAATTTCGCGGGCTGCGCCGTGGTGATCAGCCACGATCGCTTCTTCCTCGATCGTCTCGCCACCCACATCCTCGCCTTCGAAGGCAACAGCCATGTCGAATGGTTCGAGGGCAACTTCGAAGCCTATGAGGAAGACAAGCGCCGCCGCCTGGGCGACGCCGCCGATCGTCCGACCGCGCTGTCGTACAAGAAGCTGACGCGCTGATCGTTCGCCTCAGAACGGGGAGGGGCCGCTTCGCCAGGTGCGAGGCGGCCCTTTTCTTTTGAAGGACCCAGGCTCAGGCGGTGAAGCGCTTGGTGAAGCCCTTGTGCGCCTTGTCCTCGGGCACCGCATCGCTTTCGACATGTTCCACCCGGGCGAGCGGCGGGCCTTCGCGGCAGGCTTCCACGAACAGTCCCAGCGCGGTGTCTTCGCCGGCGGCGAGGATCTCGACGCGGCCATCGCGCAGATTGCGTACCCAGCCGGTCAGCCCGCCGCGCTGTGCCGTTCGCACCACCCAGTCGCGATAGCCGACTCCTTGTACCCGTCCCGAAACCAGGATTCGTTGCTGCGCCATAGGCTCCCTTCGTACGCGCCCGATGATCCGGGCCGCCTTCACCTGTAGCAGTCCGGCGCCGATCGGCACCGGGGCGCGGGCACGGTTCGCCGCAGTACCGGCAGTCCCCGCCGCGTCAGGGGTAGGTGATGGCCATCACCTCATATTCGCGCTCCCCGGCCGGCAGGTTCACCCGGCGCAAATCGCCGACCCGGGCACCGCGCAGGGCTCGGGCAAGCGGTGCGTTCCAGCCGACCAGGCCCTTGCCCGCATCGGCCTCGTCGTCGCCGACCAGGGTGAGGGTGCGATCGTTGTCGTCCTCGTCGGCGATGGTCACGGTCGCGCCGAAGAACACGCCGCTGCGGTCTTCCTGGCGGGTGGGGTCGACCACCTTGGCCGCCTTCATCCGCCGGGCGAGGAAACCCAGCCGGCGGTCGATCTCGCGCAGGCGCTTCCGGCCGTAGATATAGTCGCCGTTTTCCGAGCGATCGCCATTGCCGGCCGCCCAGGAGATGGTGTCGACCAGGTTCGGGCGTTCCGTGCCGAACAGCTGGTCATATTCGGCCTTGAGCGCGGCATAGCCGGCGGGGGTGATGTAGTTGGGACGATCGGACATGGTCGCCCCTGCGCTATCAGCCCGGCTGGCGCTTGCCCAGATACCAGCTGAGATTGGCGGGGCCGGCGCTGCGCGCATGGGCCGGGTTGAGCAGGTCGTAGACCACCGCATTCTCGAGCACGCGCTGTACATAGTTGCGCGTCTCGAAGATCGGGATCTGTTCGATCCAGCGGACCATGTCGCCGCCCGGCAGTCGGGGGTCGCCATAGGCCGCCAGCCACTTGTTCACATTCCCCGGCCCGGCATTGTAGGCCGCCACCGCCAGCGGATAGCTGTTGCCGTAGCGATCGAGCAGCTTCTGGAAATAGCTGGAGCCGAGCTGGATGTTGTAGTCGGTATCGGCGTTCAGCGCGCCGGGATCGTAGCTCATGCCGAGCTTCGAGGCGACTTCGCGCGCGGTTCCCGGCATCAGCTGCATCAGGCCGCGGGCACCCGCATGGCTCACCGCGTCCCGGTTGAACTGGCTTTCCTGCCGCGCGATGGCGTGGATGATCGTCCAGTAATCGCGCTGGCCCTCGGGGATCTTTACCGAGGGATAGCCGGCGGCGGTGTAGGAGGAGAGGCCGTTCTGCAACGCGCTGCGGCCGACCATCACGCCCAGATCCGGGCGGCCCAGCGTGCGGCTCAGTTCGGCCGCGAGGAGATGATCGTCGTCGGTGGTCGCATCTTGCGCGATCTGGCGGAGGAACAGGCTCTGGTCGAGCCGATTGCCCATTTGGCCGAGCAGCTGCGCGGCACGCACCGTCTCGCGGGCGTAGAAGGCAGCGCGTACGGCCGAAGCAGCCGCCTTGCCGCTCAGGTCCGGCGGGCCTTTCAGCGGCTGGCCGATGCGCTCGACCGCGAGCTGGCCGTAGAACAGGTCCGGATAGCCACCGGCCCGCGCGTAATAGCTTTGTGCGAGCGCGCGATTGCCGGCGGCATCCGCGGCGCGCCCCGCCCAGTACAGCCCCTTGGACTGGGTCTGCGGCGTTTTCGAGCCGCGACCATAGCGATCGAACATGCCGACCGCGTCCGCGGGCCTGCCGAGATTGTTGAGCGCAACCGTTCCGGCAAGCCAGGTCAGGCTGGTATAGTCGTCCCGGATGCCGAGCGACATGTCGCTGAGATCGGTACCCGGAGGCGCCCCGTCATCGACTTGTGAGGCGATGCGATAGGCGAGGTCGTACTGCCCATCGGCCAGCGCGCCGCGTGCCGCCGTGAGCAGCACCTCATACCATTTTTCGAGATCGCCGGGATAGCTGGCCAGCCGGCGGGGCTGGGCAAGATAGGCCCGCATCGCCGGGGTCTGGCCGTTCTCGCGCAGCCAGCGGGCGCGATCGGCGATATAGCCCGGATCGGCCTGGCCGCGCGGTTCGGCGATGCCGGCGCGGGTCGCCGCATCGGCGGCGTTGGTCCGATAGGCGATGCGCGCGTCGAACACCGGGCGGCGCTCGGGCGAGGTATAGGCGAGCTGACGCGTCGCGATGCTGGTCGCGCCCTGCCACAGCAGCATGTCCTCGCGCGCGTCATGGTCCATCGGTCGCAGGGCGCTGCCGAAGCTGGCGAGCAGCCGGCTTTCGTCGCTGCCGCGCAGGATGCCGCCGCGCCAGGCACGCCGCGCCTGATCTTCGGCCTCGGCACGACGACCGGTGGCGGCGAGCGCCTCGGCATAGCGCAGCCGCCCGGCGAGCGTGATCGGGGGAAAGCGCGTGAAGAAGCGGATGGCAAGGTCCGGCGTGCTGGCGCCGCTGTCGAGGATCGTCTCCGCGGCGGCGCGCCGGCTCTTCTCGCCCGGCCAGCCAGGATGGGCGAGCAGGAAATTCGCATAGTCGGCGAAGGGATAATTGTCGGACTGCTGCAGGCGCTTCCAGTCGACCAGCGCCGTGCTGACCGGATCATATTGCGCCTGCGCCTGCGGCACGAAGCCGCCTGCCAGGGCTGCCAGCATCGCAGGCGTCACCTGCGAGGAGGCTGCCAGTCCCGAAACGCCGGCGAACAACAACGCGCCTTTGAGTACCGTACCGACCATGCTGGACATGATAGGACATCGCACCGTATCTGCCAGCCCGTTTCTACCGAAAAAGAGGATGATTCCGCGCGATGTTTTCTGGATCGATCCCTGCGCTCGTGACGCCGTTCCGCAACGGCGCGTTCGCGGAGGAGGATTTCCGCGCGCTCGTCGAATGGCAGATCGGCGAAGGCTCGTCGGCGCTGGTGCCCTGCGGCACCACCGGCGAGGCCGCGACCATGCCCAAGGATGAGCATTTCCACATCGTGCGGGTGTGCGCCGATCAGGCGAAAGGCCGGGTGAAGATCCTCGCGGGCGCGGGTTCCAACGACACGAAGGTGGCGATCGACAACGTCCGTGCCGCCAAGGATGCGGGTGCCGATGCCGCGCTGATGGTGCCGCCCTATTACAATCGTCCGAGCCAGGAAGGCATTTTCCGCCACTTCGCCGCCGTTGCGGAGGCGACCGACCTGCCGATCGTGCTGTACAACGTGCCTGGCCGCACCGTGACCGACATCCAGCCCGCCACCATGGCGCGGATCGTCCAGGCGTTCCCGCAGACCTTTGTCGGCGTGAAGGACGCGACCGGCAATCTCAGCCGCGTCTCCGAGCAGCGCGCAGGCTGCGGCGCAGGCTTCGTCCAGCTCTCGGGCAATGACGAGACGGCACTTGCCTTCAATGCAATGGGCGGGGTCGGCTGCGTCTCGGTGACGGCCAATGTCGCGCCGAAGCTTTGCGCCGACTTCCAGTCGGCCTGGGCCGCGGGCGACACCGCCAGGGCGCTGGAGCTGCACGACACGCTGTACCCGCTCCATATCGCGATGTTCACCGATGCCTCGCCGGGCCCGGTCAAATACGCGATGGGTCGGGTGCGCCCCGACTTCCCGCAGGAACTTCGGCTGCCGATGACTGAAGCGGGCGAGGCGAGCCGCAAGGCGGTGGACGCCGCGCTCGAATTCGCCGGCCTGCGCTGAGGAACGGGCCGGAGCGGCAACAAACGTCTGGCGCTCCGGCCGCTCCGTCCCTACATCGCGCGGTCTTATGGCCCGTCCGCGTCCCGCTACCTTCGACAAAGTGAAGACCGTCGCCGAAAACCGGCGCGCACGCTTCGACTATTTCATCGAGCAGACCTATGAAGCCGGGCTGGTGCTGACCGGTACCGAGGTGAAGTCGCTGCGCTTTGGCGAAGGCTCGATCGCCGAGGCCTAT